>CAZRWF010000018.1:24331-41569 GCA_964603685.1 uncultured Chitinophagaceae bacterium | reverse complement strand
TCATCGATCGGAACGGAAAGAAGTTCGGAGATTTTTTCGTAATGTTTTTTGGTGAACTCGTCGAAATGGTCGCGCAGCAGCCGTTTCGCCAGCTCCACCAGACGGTGGTCGTGTTTGTCGAATTCCAACTGAACCAGCAGGCACTCCTGCAGCGACCGAGCGCCGATGCCGACCGGCTCCAGCCGCTGGATGATCCGGAGCACTTCTTCCACCTGGGGAACGGTCAGATGCAGGGAATGACTGAGGTTGATATCGTTGACGATAGAGGCGAGGTCCCGGCGCAGATACCCGTCCTCATCGATGTTGCCGATGATTTCTTCGGCCACCGTCATGCCGATCTCCGTCACGTCCGCCAGCTGCAGCTGATCGAGCAGTTTTTCCGCCAGCGGAGTGGCGGCGGCGATCGGAAGTTCTTCACGGTCCTCATCGTCCGACTGCTGCATCTCCCGGCGCGGCGCGAATGATTCTTCGTCACTGAGAAAATCCTCGAAGGTGAACTCGTCCTTTTTTTCCTCCTCCTTTTTCGCCTCTTCCGCTTCTTCCAGCACCGGCGTGTCGTCGGCCGTTTGTTCCGGTTCCGTTTCACCTTCCACGCCTTCTTCGAGCAGCGGATTCTGCTCCAGCTCGGTTTTGATCATCTGTTCCAACGCCAGCGTCGGCAGCTGCAGCAGCTTCAGATACTGGATCTGCTGCGGCGTCAGCTTCTGCATCAACTTCATTTGTTGCGATAGGTGTAACATTACGTCGATTGCCTCACATGATGTTGCAGTGATTCATTCCATTCCGTTCCGAAGGTACGGGCAAGCGGTACGGCGGCAAATTCGGAGAGACGAAGCCCCTCTTTTTTCCCCCGTGCCAGCGCCGGTTCACATTCGCTGAAATATTCATAGTGGATCTCCGTGCCGTTGCGCCCGATGCGGACGGGAAAAAGATGGCACGACACCGGTTTCTGCCACGCAATTTTTTTCTCGTAAAATGCCCGTTCGAACGAACATTTGGCGATGTCGCCGTCATAATACACGAAGACACACGCCTTACCGTCGACGCACGGGGTGGCATAATTTCCCGAAGTGCCATCGATCAATCCGTGCCGCTCAATCACCGACCGATGCTCCGGCGGCAAATATGCGCGGATGACGGGAAAGGCCCGTTCGATTTCCGCGATCTCGGAATCGTTCAACGGCGCGCCGCGGCCGCCGGGAAATGTGCAGCAGGCGCCTTTACAGGCGTTCAGATCGCAGCCGAATCGCGTTTCGGTCACCGACGCGTCGACCGTTATTTCACCGATGATGAACATGGCGGTATAAGATAAGAAGATTTTGAGGAAGGAGAAAGATTTCCGGCGGAATTCGGCGGGACGTTTATTGTTTTACGAACATCTTTCCCGCCATTTGACGGGCGCATCCTTTAAATTCCAGGCTGAGCAGGTGGACGAGCACATCGGAGACGGAGAGGGCCGTTTCTTCGGACAAACGGTCGACATGTTTCGGTTCGGTGGCGAGGGCATCATAGATCTTCTGTTCGAAGATGCTCAACGGCGGCGGGGGTGGTTCCGGTATCGATGTCTTCAGGACGGGCCGGAGGGAGCGCCGGAGTTCGTCGATGATATCCTCCACGGTCTGCACCAATTTTGCCTGTCCGCTTTTGATGAGCCTATTCGTGCCGAAACTTTTCCGTTCGGTGATGTTTCCGGGAAGGCAAAAGAGCTCGCGGTTCTGGTCGATGGCGGTGGTGGCGGTGATCATGGCGCCGCCGTCGTTATCCGACTCCACGATCAATGTTCCCAGACTCGTGCCGCTGATGATGCGGTTCCGGCGCGGGAAAAATGCCGGATGCGAGGGAGTGCTCATCGGCAGTTCGGAAATCACGGCGCCGCGTTCTCCCTGTTCGATTGCGGCAACGAGCGGCTCGTTCTCCTGAGGATAGATGCGGTCGATGCTGCCGCCGAGAACCGCTATCGTACGGCCTTCTGCAGCGAGCGTCGTCCGATGGACGATGGTGTCGACACCCCGCGCCAGTCCGCTCACCACCGTAATCCCGCGTTCCGACAATTCTTTCGCGAACGATCGGGCGTTCGCTCTGCCCGCCGGAGTCGGATGACGGGTGCCGACGATCGCGACGGAATAATTGTCCCGCGGCAGGAGAACACCGCGGACGAAGAGCAGCGGCGGGGGATCGTAGATGTTCTTCAGCGGTTCGGGATATTCGTCGTCCCACAGCGTGAGGATCCGGCCGTTCACTTTATTGAGCGCGGAAAACTGGAGCGTGCGATAGGAATGATCCACCGGCGTGCGGCGGATCGCCAAGGCATCCGTTTCTTTGATTCCCGGCACCTTAACCAATTGCCGCGGCTCGGCCGAGCGGAGAAAGTCCGTCGAACCGAAATAGTTGACGAGCTGAATGATCTTCCGGTCGCTGATGCCGGGGATCGTCTTCAGGTGCAGCAGGTCATTGATTCGTATGTCAGACGGCATTCCTCACCCGACGATCTCTTGGTGAAACCGCCGGGTAAGAGCAGCGGCTTCTTCGCGCGTCGAGGCTTCGGCAATGATGCGAATGATTGGTTCGGTATTCGATTTTCGGAGATGGACCCAGGATGACGGGAAATCGATCTTTAAACCGTCGTCAAAATTCGTCCGTTCCGTTGCGGAGTATTTTTCGTGTAATTTTTTCAAGATGGCATCCGGCTGCAGGGCGCCGAGTTCGATCTTTTCTTTTACGATCTCATACTGCGGCAATGCGGCTTTAAGAGCGGACGCGGTGCCGCCGGAATCGACGAGCAATTGAATGAACAAGGCGATGCCGACGATGGCGTCGCGGCCGAGATGGACTTCGGGCAGAATAACGCCGCCGCTTCCTTCGCCGCCGATCACCGACCGCAGCTGCTGCATTCGCGACGCGACGTTTATCTCGCCCACCGGAGTACGGTGCACGGTGGCGCCATAGGAGCGTGCAACATCATCCACCGCTCGCGTGGTGGAGAGGTTCACGACCACGGTGTGTCCGGTCCGACCTTGTTTTTTTTCCGCTTCCAACACAAATTGAGCGGCGGAGACGATCGTATATTCTTCGACGAACGGTTTTCCTTCTTCGGTAATCAGCACCAGCCGGTCGACATCGGGATCGACGGCGATGCCGACGTCCGCTTTTTCGCGTTTCACCCGCTCGCACAAGTCGGTGAGATTTTCCGGGATCGGCTCGGGTGTATGCGAAAAGATGCCGCTCACGTCGCAATTCATTTCGATCACCTCGCAACCCAATTGCCGGAGCAGCTGCGGAGCGATCGCGCCGCCCGCGGCATTCACGCAATCGATTACTACTTTTGGTCGCCGCCGCGCGATCTTTGCCGTGTCGATGGAAGGGAGGGAGAGGATTGTTCGAATATGCCCGTCGAGAAAATCAGACCGTTCCTGCAGCGTCCCTTGCCGGTCCCACGGCACATAGGAAAAATTCCCGCGGTCGGCGATCGACCAGAATTTTTTATTCTCTTCGCCGTTCAGGAACATTCCCGATGAGCCGATGAACTTCAAGCCGTTCCACATCATCGGATTATGGCTGGCGGTGACCGCGATGCCCCCCGCCGCCTTCAGCTGTTCGATGGCAAGACCGACGGTGGGGGTCGGACAAATTCCGATCGACACGACCGAACAGCCGCGCTGCCGCAGCGTGGAAACGACGATGTCATAGATCGGTGTGCCGGTGATCCGGCCGTCCCGTCCTACCACGATGGTGCCAAAACGACAATATTCCGCAAAGGCGGATGCATATTTAATGACAATTTCCGGCGTGAGCGACTCACCGACGATACCGCGGATTCCTGAAATACTGACCATTAACGACATACGAAACGACTTCCTCAAAATTGACTGCACCAAAATAACAATGAATTTTCCGCGGTGCAAGTGTGATGAGTCGGTTTGCTTCTTTCTTCCTGTTTTTCCATATTCATTTTCATTGGCAAATCCACACGCACAGAGGGAACAGATGAATTTCAAAAGAATCTTCCGTGTTACGCTGGTCGTCGGCGGCATCGTATTTTTGATGATGCAATTTATTCAACCCGACAGATCGAATCCGCCCGTAGATCCGGGAACGACGATGCAGGCACAATTGAACGTACCGGCGAATATCGGTTCGTTGCTCGAACGGGGATGCAAGGATTGCCACTCGAACCAAACCGTTTGGCCATTCTATTCATATGTTGCCCCTGCTTCCTGGCTGGTGTCGTACGACGTGATGGAGGGACGCAAACATTTTAACATGTCCGAATGGGGAAAATATACGGACAATAAAAAGGTGCAAAAATTGTCCGGTATGTATCAGTCGGTTTCGGACAAATCGATGCCATTGCCGAAGTACATCCCCCTGCATCCGGAAGCGGATTTTACTGACGCAGAACGTGATTCGCTGGCACAATGGGCCCAATCCGAAGCGGAGAAATTGATGGGCGAAGAGGAGGAGTAACTCCGTTCTCCCGGTCACACGACGGACCGATTGTGACGTGTCGTACACCAGCAACCACTTGTTTTTCGCATACTTTTGCCGTTCGATGCCCCCGAAACGTCGATTGACTCGTTCTCCAATTTTTGCAATATTGAACTGAAAATCACCGGAGTTATTCATGAAATTTTCGCTTCGCCATGCTGTGATCGTTCCCGCTTGCCTGGCGTTACTCCTCACTTCCTGCGGACCCGGCCTCACCGAGATTGCCACCGATTTGATCGAACAAGGGAGAAATGATGAAGCCATCGCCCGTATGCGCCGGGCGTTGGTCTTAACTCCGGACAACGCGGAATATATCAAACTGATGGCGATCGCTCACTATAATAAAAAACAGTACGATGAGACGATCAAATTATTGTTACAAGTGTTGAAGTTGGACGATGAGGACGATCAGGCGGCCTATTATCTTGCTGCCACGTATGAATCCAAACAGGATTATAACAAAGCGATACAATATTACCGGATCTACAATGAATTGACTTTCTTCGGAGAGTACAAAGAGGTTGTCGAAACACGGATAAAACTTCTCTATCGCCAACAGATGGAATTGGAGGCGAAACGGGCTTTGGAAATGGAACAACAGCTGGACGTTGCCAAAGTTCCGGCCAACACGATAGCCGTGCTCTATTTTGAGAATAAAGGGAACAAGCAGGACCTGAACCCGCTGGAAAAAGGATTGTCCGAAATGATCATCACCGATTTAACAAAGGTGAAATCATTAAAGGTGTTGGAACGGATCCGCCTTCAAAAACTGATCGAAGAAATGAATCTCTCTGAGACGGATATGGTGGATCAAAAAACCGCACCGCGACTGGGAAAACTGCTCGGTGCACACCGGTTAGTGAAAGGTTCATTTTTTGAGTTGACGGGGGATAAGCTGAATATCGATGCCTTTGTCACACAATCGCGCACGGGATCAATCGATGCGACGACGAATATTTCCGGCAATGTGCAGGACTTCTTCCGGATGCAGAAAGATCTTGTCTTTAAGATTATCGATGAGATGAAGATCAAACTGACGGAAGAGGAACGAACGTCGATCCTCGAAATTCCCACCGAAAATTTCTTCGCCTTCCTGCAATTTTCACGCGGGCTGGACTTTGAAGACCGGGGAATGTACACGCAAGCTTTCGAAGCGTACTCCGCCGCTGCCTCCGCCGATCCGAATTTTTCCCAGGCCAAAACAAGCGCATCATCGGCGAAAAAATCGGAACAGATCGTCGGCTCCACGAGCGCCAGCGGCAGTCAGACGCAGACACAATCCGAACAAGGAACGCAATCCGAACAGTCGACCACCAGCACAACTTCCAAAAGCACTTCTTCCAGCGGACGCGGCACCGGGCCGGGACCAGGACCGATGGCTCCTCCTCCTCCTCCTCCGACGGCCGGCGGCGGAAGTGCCGGTCCCGGAAACATTGTCGGCGATCGGATCAACAATTTGATCGGCAATATCAACAACACGGTGAATCCCGGCACCGGTTCACAAAATAATCCTCCCCCGACGATCGTCAACGTGTTGCCGGGTCCCCCGACTCCTCCGTAAGGAGCGATCACATGCGATCATTCGTTCTCACATGCTGTTGTTTGCTGGGCGGACTTCTTTTCTCTCAACAAAACTCACTCACGTCCGTCGGACCGGCCGGCGGGATTATCAATCACCTGGCCGGATCAACGGATGATGCGTCGATTCTCGCCGTTGTGCGCGAGAACAAACTGTACCGTTCCACGGACGGTGGCGAGTCATGGCACTCCGTTCCGGTCGGGTCATCGCTTTCTCCGCAGTTCACCATCCACGAGATCACGTTTCATCCCACTTTTCCGGACACGGTTTTGATGGCGACATCAGGCGGATTGTACCGCAGTGCGGATAAAGGGGCCACCTGGACCTTATCGACGGCGTTTCCTTCTCCCACACATAGCGTTCAGTACGCGCCGGCAAACCGGAGTGTTTTGTTCGGATCCGATATGAACGGAGTACTGCGTTCGAACGACGGTGGGAAATCGTGGGTGTCGCTGAAGGATAATGTGTATTTCGGGAACAGGAGCATTTTCCGGATCGCGATCCATCCCGGCGATGCGGCGAACTTTCGCGTGGCGGTGTCGACCGGATTTTCCGACACCTCGGCCATCTTTTTCACCCCGGACGGAGGTCAACAGTGGAAACAATTGACAAAAAATCTCCCTTCCGGATCGGCGCGCCGGATTTATGCGATGAAGATGGATTCCACCGGATTGGGAATGTTTCATTTCCGGCTGCTCGCTTCGACCGCCGGCGGAGTGTTCGCGCTCCAATCCGACCAAGGGGATACGGCGTGGCAGCAATTGAAGAACAATACGGTGCCGATCTCCGGCGTGATCACGTCCGCCGCTTTCGTGTATGACCGGTACAATACCGTGACAAAGGAACATGTTTTTTCGTTTTATCTCTCATCGAACGGTTCCGAATTCGACGGAAAACCGCAGCCGTACAGCGTCAACAACGGTCTGTTCAAAATTGATTCAAAGTCCGGCTCCATCCTCCATCCGCTGTTTCCGCCGCCGGTGAAACGGATATTCTCGGAAACGGTCGATATCACCGGGCTGTTTGTTCCCGTTCAATCGAATAAAGGAAAATTATATCTCGGCACAACCGCCGGTGTGTTCGTGAGTATCGACAGCGGACAAACATGGAGTGCGAAGAACAAGGGATTGAACCATTCCATCGTGCGCAACGCCGTTTCTCTTACGGCCGCCAACGGAACGACCCTCACGTATGCACCGGTGTTCGGCGGCGGCGTGATCCGTTCGACGGATCACGGCGCGGAGTGGAGCCGGGCATCGACAGGATTATCATCACCGTTTGTGTATTCGCTCGCCGCCGATCATCAACGGAATATTCTTTACGCCGCCACCCCGTATACCGTATATCGCACGACGAACGCCGGAACGTTGTGGCTTCCGATGTTCACGGTCGATTCGGCCGCCGTTGTGCAGTCCCGATATTTTACTACACGGAAGAACGACATGTCCGTCCGGGTCTCTCCGAAAAATCCCGACTTTATCCTGATGCATTCCGCGGCGTTCGGATTGCGTCTGTCGAAGAACGCCGGGACCACGTGGACGCACATCCCGCTGCCGGGGCCGATCGATACGGTTGATGTGCCGGAGCGGATCGCATTCGATCCGCGGGACAGCCTGACGATCTACGCCGCAGGCCGGGGATTATACGTGTCGACAAATTTAGGCGGGTCGTGGCGGAATATTTCCGGGAACATTCCTCTCGACCGTTCCACGATTAATCCGACGGTGAATCCGCGAAACCCGGCCGAAATTCTCCTTCCCTCTTTCGTCGAAGGAAACGACACATTCTCCGCCTCCGTTTACCGAACGACGGATGCCGGCGTATCGTGGGAACCGGCGAATGTGTCCGGAGTGGATGCCGTGTATGATCCGTTCGACGACCGAACGATCTTCGTCACCGGGCCGGACGGTTTTTTCGGTTCAACCGACGGAGGGAAACAGTGGAAAAATTTTTCCGATTCCGTACAACAGAAACAATATCTGTTGATCGACCAACATCCGTCCGACCGGAATCGTTTGTATGCCGGCAGTGAATCGGGATTACACACCATGCAATTATTCGCCGTTCCTGCGCTGTCGATCGACACTGCGCAATATTATTTCGGCAGTCTGTTTATCGGGAAGGACTCTCTCCGACCGATCGCCGTACGTAACACCGGCGGCACGGGGCGGTTAACGCTCCGGCTGGTGTCGCTGTCGGACACGGTCTCGTTCAAATATTCCGGTCCGGCGTTGATCGACATTGCACCCGGCGGGTCCGTTACAATTCCCGTCCGATTTTTTTCGGCGACGCCCGGATTTAAAAGCGCACAGTTCCGGTGGGAGACCAACGATCCCGTAAAACCTCTTCTGTCCTTCATTCTGTCGGGACATTCGTACAATACCGATGTATTCGAAAAGTTCACGATCGATTTCGGCTCGGTCACGGTGGGAAGAGATTCAATACTGCCGTTTGCCGTCAATAATACGCAGGGGATAAAACCGGTCACGGTGTCATTTCTGGGAAAATCGGGGGATACCGCGGCGTTTCACTACGGCGGTCCGAAATCGTTCGTAATCGACAGCGGGGGAACGACGATTATTCCGTTGCGATTCGCCGCCCGGGTTTCCGGTGAACGGATCGGATATTTCCGTTTTTCCACGAGCGATCCGCGGTTCCCGACGGTGCAATACCGGTTGAAAGGGACCGGCGTCGCCAAAAACTTTCTGTCGCGGCGGATTTTGATCGATTCGTCGATCGGATTTGTTTCCCCGTCCGGCGGAACGATTGCCGATCATTATCAGATTCTCGCATTAAGCCTGCGACGGGCCGATATTTCCGTACACTACCAAAAAAGCGGAGCGTATGACGGGTATCATTCCTTGGTGTTTGTGCGGCCGAACGGGGCGCCACCGCCGACGATGATCGATTCACTGCAGCGATACACCGGAAACGGCGGCACCGTGGTGATTATCGGCGACCGCAGCGTGGATGCCAATGCCGGCGTCAATACATTTTTTGCCGACAGCGGTTGGATGACCAAGTTCAACCAGCGGACCGGAATCCGATTCTTGTCGGAGCAGATCATCGATACCAATTATTCCGCCGTTGGATTGAGCGGAGTTGTCACCGCCCGTCCTGTCCGGTATTCATCGCTCACGTACGGCGTGGACAGTCTTGTTATGTATATCCCTTCCGGACTTTTTGTCGATTCGACCGTAACGAATGCCGAGCCCCTGTTTCTGGCAAACTCTCCCGCGTTATTCACCGTGACGGAAGCGGGCGTTCCGGTGAACCGCATTCCGCGATCCGTCACAGCCGCCGTTTCGCGCATCGGCAAGGGGAAACTGATCGCGATCGCCGACCACGACATATGGTGGAACGGCATTCCGGATGACACGACCAAACCGTTGGGAGTGTTCGGAGGGAAAAACCTTCAATTCGCTTTTAACATTTTCGGTTCGATCGATCAGCTGATCGCACAGATCCAACAAAAACAGCAGGAAGCGTACGAGATGCTCGCCGTGCCGTATTCTTTCGCCGACTCCTCCGTGGAAACGCTCTTCAAGGATCTCGGCAAGCCGAACAAAGTGCTCTGGCGAATGTTTGGAAAGTACGACCAACGGCGCGGCTACGCGGAATTTCCGGACAACTTCCGTACGATTGCCCGCGGTGAGGGCTACTGGCTGATCACCAAGAACAAAGTGAATATGGATCTCGGCACGACTTCCGTACAAAGTGCGGAGGATGATTTTCAGATTACTCTGCATCCCGGATACAACATGATCGGCAATCCGTTCCCGTACCGGGTCAGCTGGTTCGATTCGTTTAAGGAGGACAGTGTCGAAACGATGTTGTGGTCGTACACCAACGGCCGGTACGATACGGTGTCGCAGACGATGGAACCGTTTCGCGGATATTGGGTGAAGAACCGTGCCGCGACGAACAAGACGATCCGCATCAGTTCGGTGCTGGTGGAGGAGGTAGAAAATCTCTCGAAACAGCCTGAACGTTCCATGGTTGACGAACCGAAGGAATGGATCGCTTCGATTGCGGTGTCCGCCCCCGGAACAAGCGATCAGCGGAATTCGATCGGTGCGTTGTGGAATGCGTCGGACGGCATCGATCCGTTTGATATTTCCGAACCGCCGCCGGCCCCCGGGAAATTTATTTCCCTCGCATTCCATCATCCGGAGGAGCGGTTGTCGTCCGATATCCGTACGGTGAATGACGACGGTTATGTCTGGGACGCCGCCGTCTCCCACGATCTTTCCGGAATTCCGGTGACGATGACGGTCGGCGGAAATATTCCCGATAACACGAATCTTCGGTTGTATCTGATTGATATGAAGGAGGAACGCATTTATGATGTTTCCGGCGGCGCTTCCGTCACCTATCGTACTGGAAAAGGGGAGTACATGCGTCGGTTCCGGTTGATCGCCGGAAACGAACAATTCCTTCATAAACACAGTAACGGAATACCCCTGCTGCCAATGGAGTATTCCCTGTCACAAAATTATCCCAATCCTTTTAATCCGGAAACCCACATCCGATATTCTTTGGCGCACAGCGGTCGTGTTTTCATTGAAATTTTCAATGTTTTAGGGCAAAAAGTGAAAATTCTGACCAATGACTTTCAACCGATAGGTTCCTATATTGTGACCTGGAACGGAACGGATGAATTGAATCGGGCAGTTTCCAGCGGAATTTACTATTATAGAATCACGGTGAACGAATTCACCGCCGTGAAAAAGATGACCTTCATCAAATAACAGCCTATGATGTGATGATAAATACATCTTTACAACTACGCTCTTTCCATATTTCTGCCGTCATTGTTGCGATTGTTGTCGTTCTGTCGCGGACGGCCGTTGCGCAAATTGATAATCCGGGGGGCAGCCAGTCGATGTTTCGCGGAGTGTCAGGGGTGACACTCGGTGCCACCATGCAGCAGTGGACGCTGCAAGATTCCGGAACCGTATTGCAACAATCCGCTCCGGTTTCGGTTGCAATCCCCATCGGGAACAGAATGTTGATTGCCGTGATGAATTCCGGCGCGGTCTCGCGATCCACGGTGGATACGGGAAACGGAGAAGCAGTAACGGAAGTGACCGATGTGGTCGATACTCGCATTTCGTTGTCCTATGTTCTGCCGGGGGACAAAATCTGGCTCACCGGCGGTGTGAGTATCCCGACGGGAAGAACGCGGTTGAATGCGGAACAGCTGCAATTGACATCGCTGATTTCGCAGACGGCGTTTGCGTATCAAGTGCCGACGTTCGGGCAGGGATATACCGGGAACATCGGACTCGTTTATGCCGGAACGATCACGCGGCGAATGGTGCTGGGGGCGGGGTTGTCGTACTTTTACAAAGCGGCGTACGAACCGTTGGAAGTGGACAATAAATTTGAGTACGACGGCGGCGACGAAATCTCCGCCAATATCGGGTATGACTTTATCACATTCTCCAAGACCGGGCGGATCTCTCTCGATATCACCGGCACATATTTTTTGGACGACCAATTGACAAACGAAACAGAGACAAAAAAAATCTTTCGATCGGGGCCGCGCGTAATTGCGTTGGCCGCCTATTCGCTGAAGTCGGGAAATTATCAGCATTATCTGGTCGCGCGCGTGCGATACCGTCAACCGAACACGGTACTGACGGACTCCAGCGAAACGAAATACGACGCCAGCACGCAGATCGAAGCGCAATATTCGCTGTCGACATCGCTCACCGAGTGGTTGTATGGAACGGCATCCGCCGAGATGAAAACCTATACGGCAGATCAGGTTTCGATCGGCGGGATACTGAAGGAAACGGGCAAGGCCTCCATCGTCGGAGGGGGTGTCAGCGGCAGTTTTCTGTTCTCCGACGTGATTATGCCGACCGTGTCGATGCGGTACTTCACCGGCTCCATCCTTTTGGATGAGACGGACCGCTCGGTCAGCGGGGTGGAGGTCGGTGTGAATCTCAAAGTCTCATTCTAAAGAATTTTTTCACTCATCAAATCATTCTACTGGAAGGAACATCAGTATGAAACAGAAATTGACACTCGTTGGCGTGATGGTGCTGTGCGCGATGGCGGCGAACACTCTGCTGTTCGTCCAATCGGCGGTTGCCAGCGATCCCAAGACGATTGCGGTGTTGTATTTTGAGAACAACAGCGTCGTCGATAAGGACAAACTCGATCCGCTCAAAAAAGGTCTCGCCGACATGATGATCACGGAGATGACGAAGATCAAAGGTCTCCGGGTGGTCGAACGTCAGCGGATCCAATCAATCATCGAAGAATTGAATTTGAACGAGACCGACATGGTGGATAAAACGACCACCCAGAAAATGGGAAAACTGCTCGGTGCCAAGGTGATGCTCTTCGGCGGATTTTCCAATCTTTTCAACGACAAACTCCGGATCGATGTGCGCATCGTCCGCACCGAAACCGGCGAAACGTTGAAAGCGGAGGAAGAAACGGGCGAACTGGATGAATTTTTGACGATGCTGCAGTCCCTCGTGAAAAAGATCGCCAAAGACCTTGATGTGAAAATGACATCGGAGGACGAGGACCGGCTGGAGGCATCCAAAGACGGAAATTTTGACGGGTACGTGACCTATGCGAAAGCGTTGAACTTCGAAGACCAGGGAAAAAAATTGGAGCAGCAGGGGAAAAAATCGGACGCCAAATCGGCGTATGAAAATGCCAAATCGATGTATCAGAAAGCATGGGATGAATCCGACGGATATGAGCCGGCGAAACAGAAGATGGAAGAGATGTCCGCGGCGATCGCGAAATTGAAATAATTATCAATCAATCAGGAGAAGAGACATGAAACGTTTTTGTTCGTTACTGAATGTGATGTCGCTGCTGGCGATGCTGGCCATGCCGGCGACGACGTCGGCACAGAATCCCGACATGCCGCGGGTGATGGTGGTGATCGATGAAACGATCGACAATGTGAATGCCACGGCGCGCAAAGTGGCCGGGAAAATCGAAAAAGCGCTGCTCGACAAAGGGTACCGGATCGTCGATTCCCGTCAATTCTCCGAAGTGAAGGCGCGCGACGTTGCGGCGGCCGATGCGACGAAAGCGAAAGAACTCGGACGCCGGTACGGCGCGGAGTTGATCATCGCCGGCGGCGCTCAATCCAATTTCGGCGGTGAGAAGGAAGTGTACGGCATCAAGTCCAACGAATTTACGGCGGACGGCGAAGTGAAGCTGATCATCACCGATACCGGCGAAATTCTGGCGGTGTCGAGCGCGTCGTCCAAAAAATCGTCGCAGGGAAAAGCGCAAGCGGCCTCCAAATCCCTGGAAGAAGTGGGCGAAACGCTGGCGGCGGACCTGCTGCCGAAAATCGACCAGAAGATGAAGGAGATGAAGGAAAAACCGATCATCGTGGAGCTGATTCTGCAAGGTGTCAACGATGCCACACTCGTGAAGATCGAATCCGAACTGCCGTCGAAGATTCCGCTGATCGAACGGATGAAACTCCGCTATATGGAAGGGGGGTCCGCATCGTACGACGTGATGATGAAAGGATCGCTCGACGACCTGCGCAAGGCATTTTCCGCAATGCAGGAATATTCCGTGATCGGCGCTTCGGGCAACCGACTGGATGTGTCGACGAAAACAAGCGGCATCAAAAAAGCGAGCGTGATTCTCTCCAGCGCCCTCGAGATCACCGAATTTAAAGTGGAGAATATTTTCCCGGCGCAATTCGTGTACTATTCCAAAAATCCGATCGGCGCCGTCACGCTGGAAAATACCGGCAAAGCGGACATCAAAAACATTAAAGCGAAAATTTTCATTCCCAATTACATGTCCTTCGCCTCGGAACAGATGATCCCGCTGCTGAAAGCGGGAGAGAAAAAGACTTTCGAAGTCTCCGCGACGCTGGATAAGGACAAACTGCAAGCGGTGAGCGAAAATACCATTGCACAGATCAAGACCGAAATTTCGTACAATCAGGGGGGCGAAGAGAAGGTCCGGAGCATCACCAAACCGGTGACCATCTACTCGAAAAACTCCATCAGCTGGAACAAACCGAACCATGTCGGCGCGTTTGTCACTTACAAGGACGCTGCGGTGGAAAATTTTTCGCGCAACGTCGTCGGCACCGTGAAGTTCGACCAATCGATTTACCCCAACGCATCGCGGAACATGCAGAATGCGATGAAGATCTGGGATGCCGTACGGGCGTTCTCCATCAATTACGTCACCGATCCGTGGGTGGTGGCGGAGGGCGATGTGCTGGATGAAATCCAGTTCCCCCGGCAAACTCTGGCGAAAAAAGCGGGCGACTGCGACGACAGCTCGATTCTCCTGGCCGCATGTTTGGAGAATCTCGGTATCCGGACGATGCTGATCGGCACGTCGGACCACATCTTTATCATGTTCGACACCGGCGTGAATAAAAAGAACGCCTCCCGCGTGAGCTTGAACGAACGCGACTATGTCATCCGCGAAAACACCGTCTGGATCCCGCTCGAAACGACCATCATCAACAAGTCATTCTCCGATGCGTGGAAGATGGGAGCCGACGGATTCTACAAGACCGCCGACGTCAAAGGAAAAATGGACATCATCGACGTCCGGAAATCGTGGGAAGTCTCCCCGCCGAGCAACCTGGCCAGCGACGAAAAAGTTGCCGCCACGCCTCCGGCTGCACAGATCGAACAATACCTTGTGGAAGATGCGAAGTCGCTCGCGGCAGCGAACGTGGAAATGATCGACCAGAAAGTGGCGTATTTGAAATCGCAGAATACCGAACCGGCCTCCAACGAAGCGGCGGTCATTCTGGCGAATTCCGGAAAATACGACGATGCCGCGGCGATGCTGAAATCGTATTCCTCCGCATCGAGCAAAAACAATCTCGGCAACATTTATCTTTTGAAGGGGGATTCGCTCAATGCGTACAAGAGTTATACGGCGGCGATCGCGGCGGATGAACGGGACGGCGGCATCAATCTGAATCTCGGCCTGCTGAAATATCTCGGCGGCGATCACACCGGCACCGTGGAATCGTTTGCGTCGGCCGTTTCAAAATTCCCGTCGCAGGAACAGGCCTACGCCGAACTCGGCATCGACAACATCGTTGCGGAAATGGGGCAGACCCGCGCGGCGGAAAAGAACGTGGTGGTCGACAAAGGCGAGCTGCAAAGCCTGTTGTTCAGCGCGCTGCAGGATCTGCAGACGCGCAAGACTGAACGGACCGCCAGCCGTCAGGTGCGGCGCGGCGAAAACAAGTTCCTCTTCGGCGGCCGCCGCGGTATCGATCCGACGGCGCTGGCCAACATCAAGGATTTCCTTTACTGGAAGATTTAGTTGGACAAAGTGATAACTTTTTTGCAAGTTACCCTCCGATTCGGGGGGTAACGTGTTTTAAAGCGGGCCGGCGAACATTCCACACTTCCAACCTTTCGGGGTTTTATGAACAAAAAATTGATCAAATCGCTTTTTGCGATCCTCTTTGCCATCCTGTCCGTCGGACTCACCAGCCTGCTGTTCCAATTCGAATTCTTCAAATCGTTGGAACTGAATGCGTACGATGAGTTGCTGCAGGTTCGCGGCGAACGCCCGCATACGTCGAATGTCGTCATCGTGACGATCGATGAGTACACGATGAAAGAGCTCGACTATCCGATCCCGCGCGACAAGTACGGCACGCTGCTCGCGATTCTTGCCCAAAGCGGTGCCACGGCGATCGGCGTCGACGATCTTTTTCCGACGATCCGGCAGGATAGCATTTCGCTCTATGAGAACGATCAATTCCTCTTTTTCCATGCTTATGCGCCGAACGTTTATCATGCGATCGGTCCGTTCGTTCCGGAAGAGGATAATCCGGGCGAACGCCGTTCGATCGATCCCGAAGCGGCGAAGATTCTGCGGCAGCATGCGATCCCGAAACGGGCGCAATTTAATTTTCCCCGCGCCACCTACGTGGATGAACGTCCGTACGATTCGCTCGTGAATCTTGCCGCCGGCATCGGCCACATTCTCATCCGGCCCGATTCGATCGACGGAATCATCCGTTCCGTTCCGTTTTTTGTTGAGTATGCCGGCGCCTATTATCCGACGTTCGGTGCGGCGCTGGCTTTTGCGGCGGCGCAGGTGGACCTGCAGACCGTTACGGTGGAAGAAACGGAAGAGGGAGGAATGCTCGTCCGTGCCGGCCAGTTGGAGATACCGCTGGATGCGTATGGTCATTTACAGGTCGATTATGCGGGGCCGAATGCTATTTACAAACAGATCTCTTTCCAGGAAGTGCTCGATGCGTTCGTCAAACGGGATGCCGCGACGCTCAACATCTTTAAGGATGCGGTGGTGATCATCGGTCCGACCGCCCGATCCATCGGTGATCATAATCCGACGCCGCTCGCCGATATTTCACCGAACTGCTTCGTGCATGCGAACGTGTACGATCAGATTTTGAGTGCAAAATACATTCAGCCGGCGAAGTACGATGTACAGCTGATGTTCCTGGGATTTATGGCATTGATCATGTCCATTGCTGCGACCCTGTTGAAACTGCGGTGGAGTTTGCCGATCGGCGTGGTATTCCTTGTCGGATTTGTACTGTTTGCCTATTCCACGTTTGAAAATACCGGCGTTGTCTATAATATCGTCGAACCGGTCTTTGCGCTCTTCTTCTGTTTTGCTTCCGCCATGTCCTACAATGCGGCCACGGAAGGGCGGCAAAAGGCGCAGATCAAAGGGATGTTTGAAAAATATGTCGATAAAGCGGTCGTGAAGCAGATTCTGGATAATCCCTCCCTGGTGAAACTGGGGGGTGAAGAACGGGAGATCACGACGTTGTTCGCCGATATCGAGGGATTCACCAGTATGGCGGAGAAGATGGGTCCGCAAAATACGGTGGGGATGTTAAATTCCTACCTGACCGAAATGTCGAATATCATCATCGAAAACGGAGGGACGATCGACAAATATATCGGCGATGCGATCATGTCCTTTTGGGGAGCCCCCCTTTCCGATGCGGACCATGCCTACAATTCCTGCGCCGCGGCGATCAACATGCAGCGGAAATTGACCGCATTGCACACGAAATGGATCCACTACGGCCGTCCGGTAGTGAATCAACGGATCGGAATCAATACCGGCCGTGCGGTGGTCGGCAATATGGGTGCGGAAACGCGCCTGAATTACACCGCCATCGGCGATGCGGTGAATCTTGC
>CAZRWF010000018.1:16971-24231 GCA_964603685.1 uncultured Chitinophagaceae bacterium | reverse complement strand
GATCAATTCCAACAAGCATTGTCGATCCGCCGCGACGACATCGTTTCCAATCTCTACATCCAGCGCGCTACGTTGTTCACCGATGCGCCGCCGCCGGATGATTGGAACGGCGTTTTCGTGATGACGAAAAAATAAACGGTCACATCGTCACATCCAATCCCCGCGGTCTCAACGATCACGGGGATTTTTTTTGCTTCCGGCGGAGGAATAACGCCTGCGGATCATCGCCGAAACGAACGTATTTGCACGAATGATTCGTTGATTTTTGGTGATTTCTTTTATACTTTGTCCCAGAATTTAACGACAACTTCCGTACCCCTATGAATCCTTTCTTCACGTTTATCAATTCTTCCGTCGGCAAAAAAGTGGTGATGAGTCTGACGGGACTTTTTCTCTCGATCTTCCTGGTGGAACATCTCGCGGGAAATCTTCTTCTGTTGAAACAGGATGGCGGGCAGGCATTCAACGATTATGCGAAATTCATGGGAAACAATCCGATCGTCCGGATTTTGGAAGTGGGTCTGCTCGGATTTATTCTGTTGCACATCGTCAACGGCATCCGCCTCTGGCTGGCCAACCGTTCGGCCCGCGATAAAAAATACTCTTCCTACAAACTGTCGGACAATACCACGCTGCAGGCCCGGATGATGAAACTCTCCGCGGCATTGGTCCTCTTTTTTTTGGTGGTGCATCTTCGGAAGTTCTGGGTTCCCGCCCGGTTTCTGGGTGAACACGACGTCGCGTCGCTGGTGTATATGACGTTTCAACAGCCGGTGTATGTGGTGTTTTACCTGTTTTCGTTGATGGTGGTCAGTTACCATCTCCGGCACGGTTTCCAGTCCGCGTTCCAAACGCTCGGACTCCGCACCAAAAAGTACCAAGGATTGATCGAATTTGCGGCCGTGTTGTTCTGGCTGGTCGTGCCGGCCGGTTTCGCGTTGATTCCTCTATATGTGTATTTCTTTATGGGAAGCGCCGTGGCGCTTTCCCGATAATCCATCGGAACTCTTATGACGCTCAATTCTCACATACCGGACGGTCCGATCGAAAAAAAGTGGTCGGAGCACAAATTTCACATGAAACTGGTGAATCCCGCCAACCGGCGGAAGTATAAGATCATCGTCGTCGGCACGGGCCTTGCCGGTTCTTCCGTCGCCGCAACGCTCGGCGAACTCGGATACAATGTGCATGCGTTCAGTTACCATGAATCCCCGCGCCGTGCGCACAGTATCGCCGCACAAGGGGGGATCAATGCGCCGAAAAATTACTCGAACGACGGAGACAGCGTGTACCGGCTGTTTTATGATACGATCAAAGGAGGGGATTACCGGGCGAGGGAAGCAAACGTCTACCGGCTGGCGGAGGTGAGCGGATCGATCATCGATCAATGTGTGGCGCAAGGGGTGCCGTTCGCACGGGATTATGCCGGATATCTGGATAACCGCTCCTTCGGCGGCGCACAGGTGGCGCGGACATTTTATGCGCGGGGGCAGACGGGACAACAATTATTGCTCGGTGCTTACACGGCATTAAACCGGCAGATTGACGCCGGCACGGTGAAATTTTACGAACGCCGCGAAATGCTCGATGTGGTGATCGCGGACGGGAAGGCGCGCGGCATCGTTGCGCGAAATCTCGTGAACGGAAAAATCGAATCGTATTCCGGCGATGCGGTGGTGCTTGCCACCGGCGGGTACGGGAATGTCTTTTTTCTTTCGACGAACGCCAAAGCGAGCAACGCCACGGCGGTATGGCGCGCACACAAAAAAGGGGCGCTGTTCGGAAATCCTTGCTTCACGCAGATCCATCCTACGTGCATTCCGGTGTCGGGTGATCATCAATCCAAACTGACGCTGATGAGCGAGAGCTTGCGGAACGACGGCCGCGTCTGGGTCCCGAAGAAAAAAGGGGACACGCGGAACGCGAAGGACATTCCGGAGAACGAACGGGATTATTATCTCGAACGGCTTTATCCGTCGTTCGGGAATCTTGTGCCGAGAGATGTGGCGTCGCGCCGCGCCAAAGAGATGTGCGATAACGGATTCGGCGTCGGCGCCTCCAAAATGGCGGTGTATCTGGACTTTGCCGATGCGATTAAGCGGCTCGGGAAAGAAGCAGTGTTCCAGAAGTACGGCAATCTGCTGGACATGTACAAACAAATCACCGGCGAAGATCCGTACCAGGTGCCGATGCGGATCTATCCGGCCGTCCATTATACGATGGGCGGATTGTGGGTGGATTACAACCTGATGAGCACCATCCCGGGGATGTTCGTCCTCGGCGAAGCGAATTTTTCCGACCACGGCGCGAACCGGCTCGGCGCGAGCGCGCTGATGCAGGGTCTGGCGGACGGCTATTTTATCGCCCCGTACACCATCAGCGATTACCTTGCCGGCAACTCCTTTTCCCCGATCAAAGAGGATGCGAAAGAATTCCGCGAAGCGGAAAATTCCGTTTCTGCGACGATCAACAGACTGTTGAGCATCGACGGTACAAAAACCGTGGACGAGTTCCACCGGGAGTTCGGGAAAGTGATGTGGGACTACGTCGGCATGGCGCGGAATAAGGCGGGACTGCAGAAAGCGCTGAAACTTCTTCCGGAGATCCGGGAAAAGTTCTGGAAAGAAGTGAAGATCACCGGCAACGCTCACGACATCAACACCGAACTGGAGAAAGCGCAGCGTGTGGCGGATTTTATGGAGCTCGGAGAATTGATGGCGATCGACGCCCTGCACCGGGAAGAATCGTGCGGCGGTCACTTCCGCGAAGAATATCAAACGGAAGAAGGAGAGGCGAAACGAAACGATAAAAAGTTTGCCTATGTGGCCGCGTGGGAATATACCGGAAAGCCGGGGAAACCGAAATTGAACAAAGAACCGCTCGAGTTCGACGAAGTGCATCCGTCGCAGCGGAGTTATAAATAATGTTTCCGCTGCCGCGGGTGTTCCGCGGCGGCGAATAAGAGGAGACCAACACCGATGAACCTGACGCTGAAAGTGTGGCGGCAAAAAGACAAAAACGACGAAGGACGATTCGTCGAATATCCGGCGCACCATGTTTCGCCGGACATGTCATTCCTGGAAATGCTGGATGTGGTGAACATCGAACTGGTGAAAAAAGGGGAAACGCCGATCGTATTCGACCATGACTGCCGGGAAGGGATCTGCGGCAGCTGCGGAATGATGATCAACGGTCGGGCGCACGGTCCGGGCAAAGGGATCGCCACCTGCCAGTTGCATATGCGCAGCTTTAACGACGGCGATGAAATCGTCATCGAACCGTGGCGGGCGGCCTCCTTCCCGGTGCTGAAAGATCTGATGGTAGACCGGACATCGTTCGACCGGATCATGCGGGCCGGCGGATACACCTCCGCGAAAACCGGCGGTATTCCGGACGGGAATTCCATTCTTGTGCCGAAACCGGTGGCGGACGAAGCGTTTGATGCCGCCGCGTGCATCGGCTGCGGGGCGTGCGTCGCCGCCTGCCCGAATTCCTCGGCGATGCTTTTTGTCAGCGCCAAGGTCTCCCAATTGGCGCTGCTGCCGCAAGGACAAGCAGAACGTGAAACCCGCGTTGTGCGGATGGTTGCACAGATGGATGAAGAAAAATTCGGAAGTTGTTCCAATACGTACGCGTGCGAGGCGGAGTGTCCGAAAGGAATCTCCGTGACGCACATCGCCCGGATGAACAGGGAATATATCTCGGCACAACTGTAACGGTCTTCGTACAGTAAAAACCCTCCGCTCGCAGGTTCGTGAACGGAGGGTTTTTTTTATGTACCTTCGACGCCACCCCTTCTGCCGGACGGCAAGATCCGTCAATTCAGCACGACACTTTCCGAAATAAACCGTTTTACCGACCAGCCGCTCCCGATCAATCCCAGGATCATGCCGACGCCGATCATCGCGCCGTAAAAATAGAGCTCTACGGCGAAAAATTCGGAGAGTTCGGCGCTGACGAACTTTCGGGCGAGGAAGATGATGCTCCCGATCAATCCGGCCGCCATCACACCCCCCATAATACCGTGCAGCGCCCCTTCGATAAGGAACGGCATCCGGATGAATCCCCGCGTTGCACCGACGAGTTTCATGGTGGTGATCATCTTCCGTTTTGCGTAGATCGTCAGACGAATGGTGTTCGAGACGAGGAAAATTGCGGCGATCAACAGCGTGACGCCGATGGCGGCGCTGGCTCCGACGAAAATTTTCACCCGGCGGTCCAATATCTCCAGCAGTGTTTTCCGGTAGACCACATCGTCGATTCCTTCGATCGCCGTCAACGCCGCGTGCATGGAGCGGGCGCTGTCGGAATTTTTGTACTCCTGCTCCAGCCGCAGTTTGAACGAGGCGGGGAGAGGATTAAAATCCAATACGGCGTTGATATCTTCGCCGAACTCTTTTTTGAAAATTTTCGCCGCATCCTCTTTGGAGACGTACGAAACGCTGAGGACACCCCGAACGGCGAGAATCGTCTGTTTGATCCGTTCCGTTTGCGCGTCGTCCGCTTCCGCGGCGATAAACACTTCCATTTCCACCTTGTCCCGGAACGATTGGATGATGGAATTGGTGTTCCGGTAAATAATCGCGAACAATCCGAGCAGCAGCAGGGAAATGGTCAACGTGAAGATGGTGATGACCGACGATAGCCGCGCCCGTTTGAAACCGGAGATTCCCTCTTTCACCGAATAGAATATCGCCATATTATTTTATCACCTTGCCGATCTCATATGATCCGAGGATCTTGAGATACGATGTTGTTCGTTTGACCGCCGCCATCGCCGGTGCGAATCCGGGATGCTGACGGCCCGCCTCGACATCGGCGAAAAAGAGATACTCCCACGGTTTGCCGACATAGGGGCGGGATTCGATCTTTAAAAGATTGATCTTCTGCAGAGCAAATTGCGACAGGATTTGCACCAATGATCCGGGAACATGTTTGGTCGCAAAAATGAGCGACGTCTTTGCATGGAGCGCCGGACGCACCGGCGTACGCGACAACACGAGAAAACGGGTGAAATTCCGGTGGTCCGTTTCGATGCTTTTTTTCAACACTTTCAGTTTGTAATGTTTCGCCGCCTGCTCGCTGGCGATGGCGGCGGAAGTGAGAAGTTTTTTCTGCGCGATCATCTTGGCCGCACCGGCCGTATCGTAATAAGGATGCAGCGTGACATTAGTCAGCGTCCGCAAAAAGCGGTCGCTTTGTCCGAGCCCTTGCGGATGGGAATAGACATGCCGGATGTTCTTGAGGGAACTTTCCGGCAGTGCCATCAGGTTCATTTTGATCCGCAACGTCAATTCGCCGACGATCGACAGGGGAAATTCCTGCAACAGGTCGAAATTCTGATGGATGCTTCCGAACACGGAATTTTCGATCGGAATGATCCCGAAGGAGGAGCGTTTTTTCTTCACATCCTCGAACACGTCGCGGAAATTTTCGCGCGGCACCGGAACGCAGGAGGACCCAAAATAGGCGACGGCCGCCTGTTCGCTGAAGGCGCCGTATTCTCCCTGATATGAAACTGTCACTGCCGTCATTCTAAAAATTCGATTCGTCGCGCCAGCGGGTGATCCGCCAGACCGCCCCCGGATGTTCCCGTTCCAGCGTCCACTCCGCCCGCCCGTCCACCCGGACGATATCGTTCGGAGAGAAGGTGACGGTAAGATTAAAATTCCGGACGATGGTTTGTTTGAGACTGTCGCCGCTCGATGCGTTTACCGTGTTCCAGACGAGATCCAGCCGCTGAACGTTTTGAAACAATCCTTCCGTTGTCCGGATCTCGTCGTCGCGCCCCCAGAAGACATCGGTATTTTTCTCGTAATCCCGGTAGATAAAGATGAAATTCGAGGCCAGCAGTCCGCCGTAGATCGTCGAATCGCGGAACGCATAGGCTTGCCGGAAATTTTGATACACGCCGTCAATCAACGTCTGATCGCCGAGGATCGATGTTCCGCCGGCCGGCGACGTATCCAGCCGCGGCGCGAACGGATTGTCGCATCCGGCGGCCAGCAGAGCAACAAAGAAAAATACGGAAGCCCCTCTCACTTTGCAAACTGTCCTTTTAATTCGCTCCAGCTGGAATCCTTCTTGGTCTCATAGTCGATCCACCGGTAGATGGTCCAAATGGAATTTTTATTGGGTGACAGGACCAATTCGGTCCTTCCGGAGAATTGATCCGTTGCCGCGTTCGGGACGAAGATGGTATAGTCGAGCGTAAATTGTGCGGAATCATTTTGGTATTGCACGGTGGAGACGACCGACAGGGACAATTGCGGCGCGGAGGCGGTACCGACCGCCGTGATCATGTTCCGGAAATACTGGGATTCGGAATTTCTGTTCCAGGAGGAGAAAACGACATTGTACCGCGCTGCGGCGGAAGGCGTCGGAACAAAAACGATGAGGGTATCATTGAACAATTTTTCGTATTCCTGGATGTTTTTTTGCTGGAACGAGGCCTGAAGATTGTTGATGACGATATTCGGTGAGGTGGCCTGTTCGAGAGTGTTGCTGCCGGAGACGGGATTTTCCGGCTCCCGGGTTTGAAAGAGGTTGCATGAAATCAACAGCAGTGAAAGCATCGCACTATATAATAGTCGACTATAACGCAACGCGTCCCTCCAATGCACGGGTGAGTGTCGCTTCATCCGCGAACTCGAGATCGCTTCCGATGGGGAGTCCGCGGGCGATACGGGTGACGTTGATGGAGAGCGGTTTCAGGAGTTTTGCGAGGTAAAGCGTCGTGGTTTCGCCCTCCACGTTGGGATTTAAAGCGAGGATGATCTCCTGCACGTCGTCGTTCAGCCGGTGCAGCAGCTCCTTCACTTTCAGATCTTCGGGACCGACACCGTCCAGCGGGGATAAAGCGCCCCCCAGCACGTGATACAATCCGTTAAATTCATGCGTTTTTTCCACGGCGATGACGTCGTTCGGTTCTTCCACCACGCAAATGATCTTCCGGTTCCGTTTAACACCGGAACAGATGGCACACGGATCGGTCTCCGTGATGTTAAAACAGACGGAACAATAGCGGACCTTATCCTTAACGTCGATCAATATCTTGGAGAATGCCGCCACCTCTTCCCGGGGCATCTTGAGAATATGCATCGCCAGCCGTTGTGCGGTTTTCCGTCCGATACTCGGCAAGGACGCGAATTCTTCAATCAACTGTTCGATCGTTTCGGAAGTAAAAATCATGGACCGTCGTGCTCCGTAATAAAAAATTTGCCGTCGTTATCACTTCTTCCTCACAATCGCCGCCGACTC
>CAZRWF010000018.1:7019-16871 GCA_964603685.1 uncultured Chitinophagaceae bacterium | reverse complement strand
TGACCGATCGTGATGTGTCCTTCCTGAATCCGTTGTGTATCGTTGGAAGGGACGATGATGGCCAGATCGCAGAGTCCTTTCGCCGATCCGCCGTCCTTTCCGAGAAAACCGATCGTCGCCATCTTCATTTCGCGTGCTTTCACGAAGGCGTTGTTGACACTGGCGGAATTGCCGCTGGTGGAGATGCCGATGAGAACATCCCCCTCGTTGCCGAGCGCTTCCACGGACCGGGCGAAGACATTGTCATAGCCGATGTCGTTGGCGCCGGCGGTGAGATTGGAGGCATCGGTGGTCAACGCAATGGCGGGAAGTCCGGGCCGCTTGATCGTGGGCGAAAGCCGGATGACAAATTCCGTGGCGAGATGCTGCGCATCGGCTGCACTGCCGCCGTTGCCGCAGAGCAGGATCTTTTTCTTCTTATTAAAGGCGGCGATCAGTATGTCGATCGCTTTGGAGATATCGGCCGTACACTTCTCCGCGATGAGCCGTTTGGTGTCGGCGCTGGCTTTTAAGGAATCCTGAATGAAGGATTGGCGATAGACGAGCGTTAATGGTAAGTGAGCCATAGGTGAGCACCATGCAAGCTGTTCGGCCGGAACATTCCGGCCGTTATTTCTGATGGATCGCCTGAGCGAATTCGTGAATCAGTCCGGCATTTCCCCCTTTTTCCAGGACGGTCCCGGTGACGATAAAACGAGCGCCGGCGCGGACTTTCGCCCGGGCTTCTTCCGGAGTGCGCAAACCTCCGCCGACGATCAGCGGGAGGGAACAGTGGCGGGCAATCGCGCCGATCATTTCGTCCGGTACGGATTGTTCCGCACCGCTCCCGGCTTCGAGATAGATGCAGGTGAAACCGAGAATCTCCGCGGCGAGTGCATGCGCTACGGCGATATCCGGTTTGTGCCGGGGAAGGGGCCGTGTGTTGCTCATAAATTCCGCCGACGTTGTCCGGCCGGATTCCACAAGCAGATAAGCAGTGGAGATCGTTTCCAGTCCCGATTTTTTTACGATCGGCGCCGCCAGTACCTGGCTGCCGATGAGATGTTCCGGATTCCGTCCGCTTAAGAGCGAAAGAAAAAGGATCGCATCCGCCTCTTTGGAGATTTGCATCACCCCGCCGGGGAAGATGATCACCGGAACGGTCGTATGTTTCTTGATCGTCCGGAGGCAATGTTCGAAAGAATCATCCGTGATCAAACTTCCGCCGACCAAAAACGCATCGACGCCGGCGGCGGTTGCCTGTTCGACAAAACCGGGAAGCGCAGCGTTGTCGATCTTGTCCGGATCGATCAGGACAAGATATCCCGCGGCGAATGAGGACGTGCGGTGGAGTATACTCTGAAAGATGGCGGATGTCATGTCAGTTCATCATTCCTTTCACAACATCGGAAAAATTCCGCAATGTTTCATCCAGTTTGGCGACATCTTTTCCGCCGGCCGTCGCTAAATGCGGTTTTCCGCCGCCGCCGCCGCTCAATTGTTTGGCCACCGCCCCCACGATCTTCCCCGCCTGCAATTTTTGGGAGGAGATCAGATCGTCGCTCACCACGCAGACGAGTGAAACTTTATCGTCGATGACCGATGCGAGAAGGCCGACGCCGCTGCCGATTTTGTTCCGGAGCGTGTCACCGAGGGATTTGAGCGATTCGGCATCGTTCGCGGCGATCCGGGAGCTCACGACTTTAAATCCGCCCAATTGCCCCGCGGCAAGGACCAGCCGGTCGATCTCTCCGGAGGCGGAAAGGATGGCGGCCTTGGACGATTCTTTTTCGAGCTGCTTTTTTTGTTCGCTAAGTTCCAGGATATATTGTTCCAGCGCGCGGAAGCGGCCCAGTTGTTCCGAAAATTCTTTTTGCAACTCTCCCGTCACGATGGACGAGGGTAATTCCGGAATGTCCTCGAATTTTCGCAGCTTGGTGTCGAGTGAGAGCACCGATTCCGTCGGGAAAGGGGAAGAGGTGCCGAGCGCCGTGTGCATCGACTGGATTTCGTCGATCACATCATACGCGTATTCGATTCTTTCCCGGTACGTTTTGTTCTGCAGTTTCAAATATTCGACCGCATAATCGTACGTCACCGCTTCGATGCGTCGGACGCCGCTGGCGCTGCTGGATTCCGCTTTGATCTTGAAAAATCCGATCTCGGAAGTGTTCTTCACATGCGTACCGCCGCAAAATTCCTTGCTGAATTCGCCGAACTGCACCACGTTCACCCGGTCCCCGTACTTATCCCCGAAGAACATCAGTGCGCCCATCTTTTTTGCGTCGTCGAATGGGATGTTGCGGTGATGCTGCAGTTGAATATGTTCGGCCACTTTTTCGTTCACCACCGATTCGATCGCCGCTAGTTCCTGATCGCTCACTTTGGCGAAATGGGCAAAATCGAACCGGAGATGTTCCCGCGCCACGAGTGATCCGGCTTGGTGAACATGCGTTCCGAGGACTTTCCGGAGTGCGGCATGCATCAAATGGGTGGCCGTATGATTGCGTTGGATGGAAAAGCGGCGTGTCGCATCGACGGTGGCAGTCACTTCTTGCCGTTCCGGCGTCGCGGGGAGGTCCGCGCCGAGAATATGCACGTGCACCTTGCCGCTCTTTTGCGTATCAAGCACCGGATAGACTGTTCCGCCGATACGGATTTCGCCCGTGTCGCCGGTCTGGCCGCCCGATTCCGCATAGAAAGGGGTGGCATTTAATACCAGAAGATTTTTTTGAGCGGTGAGGACGACCGACCGGGATTCCGTCACATCGTAACCGAGAAACTGAAAATCTTTTTCGAAAGGAACAGTGTCGATCTGTTTCGAGGATTCTTTGCTTTGGATTGCGATCCGGTCGAATTCGCTGACGGCGCCGCTGCCGTGGAGCTTCGAATCGCGCGATCGTTCGCGCTGCTCATCCATCAACTGTGCGAAGGTCGCCGCATCCACGGTCAGTCCCCGTTCGGTGCAGAGCAGCTGGGTCAAATCGAGCGGGAATCCGAACGTATCATACAATTTGAAAGCGATCTCGCCCGGAAAACTTTTCGATCCTTTTAATCCGGTCGCCGCCTGTTCGAAAATCTCCAGTCCGCGGTCCAGCGTGGTGTTGAAACTTTCCTCTTCGCTTTTGATCACCCGTTCGATGTGCTGCTGGTGTTCTTTGATCTCCGGAAAAACATCTCCCATTGTATTGACGAGCGTCTGCACCAGCCGGTACATGAACGGTTCCCGCAATTCGAGTTTCCGTCCCCACCGCGCGGCGCGGCGCAAGATCCGCCGGAGCACGTATCCGCGCCCTTCGTTGGACGGGATGGCGCCGTCACCGACGGCGAACGTAAGGGCACGGATATGATCGGCAATCACGCGCATCGCCACATCCGTATCCGAATGTCCCGCCTTATATTCTTTGCGGGCGATCGAGGCGATGTCGGCAATGATCGGCGTAAAGACGTCGGAGTCGTAATTCGACGGGAATTTTTTGAATCCCGATTTCATCGATTCCATCACCGCGCAGACCCGCTCGAATCCCATTCCGGTATCGACATGTTTTGCCGGAAGTTCGGTGAGCGATCCGTCCGCATTCCGGTTGTATTGGATGAACACGAGGTTCCAGATCTCGATCAATTCGGGTGAACCGGCGTTGACGAGCACGTCCGGTGCATCGCCGCGCTGCGTCAGGTCGATGTGAATTTCGGAGCACGGACCGCACGGTCCGGTATCCCCCATCTCCCAGAAATTTTCCTTTTCCCCGAACCGCAGAACGCGGGAAGGATCGATGTATTTTTCCCAGATCGCCGCCGCCTCGTCGTCCGTTTTATACACGGTCACCCAGAGACGCTCTTTCGGCATCTTCCACCGTTCGGTCAACAGCTCCCATGCCCAGGCGATCGCTTCCTCTTTATAATAGTCGCCGAAGGACCAGTTTCCGAGCATTTCGAAGAGCGTATGATGATACGTGTCCCGTCCCACCTCTTCGAGATCGTTGTGTTTTCCGCTGACGCGGATACATTTTTGCGTGTCCGCCGCCCGGGTGTAATCCCTCGTGCCGGTTCCGAGGAAGATCTCTTTGAACTGATTCATTCCCGCGTTCGTGAAGAGGAGCGTCGGATCGCCGTGCGGTATCACCGGTGCACTGGGGACGATGGTATGCTGTTTGGATCGGAAAAAGTCTAAAAAAGATTGCCGGATTTCGCGTGATGTCATAAAATTTATTTGTAAGCGTCTTTGCGATGTACGATGCGATAAATAGAAATATGTTGTGCCGTTGCGTCTACCGTATAGAGGATCCGATAACTTCCGACTCTCAAACGCCATCGGTCGGACGATCCCGTTAATTTTTTTGATCCGAACGGATGCGGATTATGTTCTAACGCATCGATGGTTTTTATAATGTGACGTTGAATGTGCTGCGGCAGCCATTGGAGTTCTTTCAGCGCCGATCGTTTGATATCAATGCGGTACACTGCATTCACGAACGTTTTTTGATGAGCTTTTTTGCATCATTCCACGCAACGGTTTTTTCCGTTCGGACCTCATCCATTGCTTTCCGATCCAAAACATCGTCCAACAGATCGAGAAGCTGTTCATATTTCCGGTACGGAAGAATGACGTGGGTCTTTTTCCCTTTTCCGTCATATAATACTTGTGCTTCTTTCACACGCATGTCACACCTCCACTTGCGTCATTAATTCAATTTCCTCCAGAACTCCGGTCACTTGCAGGCACTTCACCAATTCTCCGGTAAAAACGCATGATTTTCCGGTATGGTGAACCTCCAGCGTCATTCGTTCGGCGGTGGGAAGGTCGCATCCGGTCGCTTTCATGATCTGGTGGATCACTTCGTCGAACGTGTGGACTTCATCGTTGAACAAAATCACCTTGGCCGGCTCTTGCGTTTTAATCTCGTCAAGAACCTCTTCTTCGGTTTGTGTATGCAGATCGGCCATATTCTGTTGAAAATTTAATTAAAATACGGAAAATCGCAGAGGGGTGCAAACGTTGGTTTTTTTCCACAGCGAAGAATATTGATGCGGCGGAACGGATGGAATCGTTGCGGAAACTCACCGCGCAGAAGATTGATCGCCGCTCCCCGTGGTTTCCCATTCTTGCAGCGATGCAAAACTCTCCGTATATTGAGGAAATTTTACTGCATTGTTTCATCAATCAGAAAGAAATATTCCCATGGTCTTCGATCTGGCAATGATCAAAAAAGTGTATGCGGGATACGGCGCAAAAATCGCCGCCGCACGGTCGCTGGTCGGCCGTCCCCTCACGCTCACGGAAAAAATTCTCTACGCCCACTATTTCGAATCCCCCACGGCGCCCGCCGAACGGGGAAAATCGTACATCGATTTCGCGCCGGACCGTGTGGCGATGCAGGATGCCACGGCACAAATGGCATTGTTGCAGTTCATGTCCGCCGGCCGTGCGACCGTCGCCGTTCCTTCCACCGTTCACTGCGATCACCTGATCCAGGCGGAAGTGGGATCGAAAAACGATCTACTGAAGGCGAACACCGACAATAAGGAAGTGTATAGTTTTCTGGCAAGCGTCTCCAACAAATACGGCATCGGCTTCTGGAAACCGGGCGCGGGAATCATTCACCAGGTCGTGCTCGAAAATTATGCGTTCCCCGGCGGAATGATGATCGGAACCGATTCCCATACGCCGAATGCGGGGGGACTCGGCATGATCGCCATCGGTGTCGGCGGCGCCGATGCGGTGGATGTGATGGCCGGAATGGCCTGGGAATTGAAATTCCCGAAAGTGATCGGCGTCCACCTGAAAGGAAAAATGAACGGCTGGACCTCCGCCAAAGATGTGATCCTGAAAGTGGCCGGTATCCTCACCGTGAAAGGGGGGACCGGTGCAATCGTGGAATATTTCGGAGAAGGGACCCGGTCGATTTCCGCCACCGGGAAAGGGACGATCTGCAACATGGGTGCGGAGATCGGTGCCACCACATCCGTTTTCCCGTACGACTCGAGAATGGCCGATTATCTCCGCTCCACAAAACGCGACGACGTCGCCCGTCTCGCTGAAGGAATCGCTGAACATCTCCGTCCTGACGCCGAGGTTCTCGCCAATCCCGGACAATATTACGACCGTGTCATCGAAATTAATCTGGATGAACTGGAGCCGCACGTAAACGGCCCGTTCACCCCCGACCTCGCGTGGCCGATCTCGCAATTTGCCAAAGCGGTGAAGGAAAAAGGATATCCCGAAGAGTTAAAAGTTGCGCTGATCGGAAGCTGCACGAACTCCTCGTACGAAGATATCGAACGGTCCACTTCCGTGGCGCGGCAAGCGCTGGCGAAGGGATTAAAAGCAAAATCGGAATTTACGATCACGCCCGGGAGCGAACAAATCCGCGCGACGATCGAACGGGACGGTCAGTTAAAGACGCTGACCGACGTCGGCGGATTGGTGCTGGCGAATGCCTGCGGACCGTGCATCGGACAGTGGAAACGGCACGACGTGGCGATGGGAGAAAAAAATTCGATCATCACGTCGTACAACAGAAATTTTACCGGACGGAACGATGCGAATCCGGCGACACATGCATTCGTCGCCAGTCCGGAAATCGTCACCGCCTTTGCCATTGCCGGCCGGCTGACGTTCAATCCGCTGACCGATGCGATTGAAAATGCGCAGGGAGAAAAAGTGAAATTATCGCCGCCGTCCGGCGACGAATTGCCGAAACGGGGATTCCAGCCGGATGAAGAGGGCTTCGTTGCACCGGCAAAAAACGGCGCGAAAGTGAAAGTGGCCGTACATCCCAAGAGCGACCGGCTGCAGCTGCTCGCGCCGTTCAAAAAGTGGGAAGGGAAAGACCTGGAGCAGCTTCGGGTGCTGATGAAAGTGAAAGGAAAATGTACGACCGATCATATTTCTCCCGCCGGCAAGTGGCTGAAATATCGCGGACATCTCGACAACATTTCCAACAACATGTTTATCGGTGCGGTGAACGCATATTCGGGCGAAGCGGGAAAAGGGAAAAATCTGCTCACGGGCGAAACGAAAGATTTTTCCGCGGTGGCGAGAGATTATAAAGCGCGGGGGATCGGCTGGATCGCGATCGGCGACGAGAATTACGGCGAAGGTTCCTCCCGCGAACATGCGGCGATGGAGCCGCGGTTCCTCGGCGGACGCGCGATCATCGTCAAAAGTTTCGCCCGCATCCACGAGACCAACTTAAAAAAACAGGGAATGCTCGCGCTTACGTTCAAAGATCCGGCGGATTACGACAAAATCCGCGAAGACGATGTGGCGGCGATCCGCGGACTGACCTCTTTTGCGCCGGGTGTTCCGCTGCTGCTCGAATTACAACATGCGGACGGTACCGTCGACACCGTGGAATTAAGTCACACGTTCAATGAAGGGCAGATTGCCTGGTTCAAAGCCGGCAGTGCGCTGAATTTGATCGCCGAACAGATGAAACGCCGTTCGCCGAAAAAAGCGGCGGGAACAAAGAAGAAAAAAGCGAAAAAAGCCCCCCGGAAAAAACCGGCGAAGAAAAAAACAGCGGCGAAAAAGGGGAAACGTCCGGCGCCAAAGGTTTCATCCAGGAAAAAGAAGGCAAAAAGGAAAAAATAACGGCGGAACGAAATTCGGCCGCCCCGGTGTTACAGAAGATGTCATACCGTTAATCATGTTCTATATTAGAGAGAGGTTTTCATGTACGATCCAATGATGATCCAGCCGTTCCGCGACGATCTGACGCAGGTGGGATTCAAAGAATTAATGACGCCGGACGAGGTCGATGCGACGCTGAGCGCCAATAAAGGAACGATGCTTGTCGTCGTCAATTCCGTGTGCGGCTGTGCCGCCGGAAAAGCACGCCCTGCCATCCGCAAAGCGCTGCAGCATACGAACCGCCCGGACCATTTGGTGAGCGTTTTCGCGGGACAAGAAAAAGAGGCGACTGCCCGCTTGCGCGAACGGTGGCTGCAGGGGATTCCCCCTTCGTCACCCTCCATCGCGTTATATAAGGATAACGAACTCGTCCATTTTATCCCCCGTTTTAAGATCGAAGGACGTATTGCGGATGAAATTTCCGCCGATCTGGTGGCGGCATTTGATGAGTTCTGCGGCGACAAAGTCTCTGCATAATCATACAATCGCATTTTTTAAAAAGACTGCTCGATTCCTCGGGCGGTCTTTTTTATTTTACGGGAAACGGTCAACAGACGGAGTGGTATGAAACCAGCGATACTCATTTTTCTTCTTTGCACCGCGTCGGCGGTCGGACAGACCTTCCGGTTTTCCCGGCCCGTCCCGGACAATATACAGGTGAACGGTTCGTATCTCTACGGCGAACCGAAACTCGGGAACAGTTCGCTGGCGCACACCGGCGTCGACATCGATGTGAAATACGACACGGTCCGCGCCGTGGCGAACGGCACCGTATCGCTGGTCGCTTACAATCCTTCGGACACGATCGGCGGATATGAACCGTCCGGCTGCGGAAATTATCTCTATCTGCAAACGACATGGAACGGAAAAACAACCAATGTGTTGTATTGTCATTTGAAAAAACCGATTGTCGCACAAGGAACGGCTGTCTCCGTCGGAACACCGTTGGCGATTTCCGGAACGACGGGAAATTCCACCGGGCCGCATTTGCATCTGGAGATCCGCGTCGGATCAACATCTCCCGGTGCCTCCCGCTCGCGCCGCAATGCGGAGTTGTGGATGGGAATGTCGGGTACCGGCGCCATTTACGGCCGCGTGCCGAATGCCTCGAACAATACCCGCGTGAACATCACTCCCGATCCCAAACCCCGGCCCCCGTATACCACGTACGGTTATTCGCTCACCTACAATTTTAATGATCCGGCGATCGGAAGCGACGAACTGTATCAGGAAAATTATGCGATCGGCGATGTGAAGCCGGGAACCTACACCGTTTCGACGACGAACGGATCGTATGTCCGTTCGGTGACGGTGAAAGCGGGAGAAGTGGTGAATGCCGACGCGCCGGTGGTACCGGTGCATACGGCGGCGGAAACTCCGCAACGATTCGTTTTGGAACAGAATTTTCCCAACCCGTTTAATCCCGCCACTACTATTCGCTACTCGCTGTCGACGGACGGTTTTGTTCGGCTTTTCATTTATGATCTTCTCGGCCGGGAGATCGTCCGGCTGGCGGATTCGTATCACACAGCGGGGAGCTATTCCGTTCTCTTCACCTCCGCGAAAACCGGGGAAGGGGGAAATTGTTGTCCGGAAACGAAATTTCTTCCGAGCGGCATGTATCTGTACCGTTTGGCCGTCACCGACGAAAAAGGAAGTGTGTCCGTGGTACAGAAAAAAATGATGCTGCTCCAATGATGCTCATCGACCGATTTTTTCCGCAATATGATTTTCGGGAATATCACGAGCGGATCGTGGAGGGAGAAGTCGGCCGGGTATACGATATCGTGCGGAATTTCCGTTTCGCCAACAGCAGGATCACGACTCTGCTGCTGCGATGGCGCGGATTTTCGGCGGATACGGTGACGCTGCAGACTGTTCTCGATGCCGGATTTATCTTTCTGGAAGAACGGACGAACGATGAATTTGTGATCGGTCTGGCCGGAAAGTTTTGGACCCCGAGCGGATGCCTGCAACGATTGACACCCGAGGAGTTCCGGAATTTTCGGGCAAAAGGATTCGCCACAGCGGCATGGAATTTCCGGTTTGTCCCGGGAGAGAAAGGGAGAACGCTCGTTTCCACGGAGACAAGAATCTTCTGTCATGATAAAAGGAGCAAAAGGATCTTTTCCGTTTACTGGTTTTTCATCCGGCCGTTCAGCGGATTGATCCGTCGGGAAATGCTCCGTTCCATTCATTCCACCGTCAAACACTCATGATTCCTTCAGTCAAAATATGTT
>CAZRWF010000018.1:0-7009 GCA_964603685.1 uncultured Chitinophagaceae bacterium | reverse complement strand
GCTTCGAAGGACGAAGCGGCGTTGGCGGTCCGTTACGGAGCCGCGGCGCTGGGATTGGTTTCCGCCATGCCGAGCGGGCCGGGACCGATACCGGAAGATTTGATCGCTGCGATCGTGCGGACGGTTCCCGCCGGCGTCGATACGTTTCTTCTCACCAGCCGGCAGGATGCGGATGGGATCGTTGCACAACTGCGGAAGACCAACGCGAACACCGTACAACTGGTGGATGCGGTTTCCGAGGAAGTGTACAGATCCATCCGGAAAACCCTCCCCGATGTCTCCATCGTGCAGGTGATCCACGTGACCGGCCCCGAATCGGTGAAAGAAGCGATCTCCGTTGCGCCGTTTGTCGACCGGATCCTGCTCGATTCCGGAAACCCGACACTGGCGGTGAAGGAACTCGGCGGTACCGGACGAACGCATGACTGGGAGATCAGCGCTGAGATTGTTCGTACCGTGCCGCGGCCGGTTTTTCTGGCGGGGGGATTACATGCGCGAAATGTCCGCGAAGCGGTGCGGCGTGTGCGGCCGTTCGGACTGGACCTGTGCAGCGGCGTCCGCACCGGCGGCGCATTGGACGAAAAAAAGCTGGAGGAGTTTTTCGCCGCGGTCCGCTCTGCCGTTTCGTCTTAGCGAATCGGCCGTTCCGGAATGTCGCGCCGGCGCTGCCGTCGAATAATTTTCGGACCAAACGGTACGATTACAAAAAATATGTGCCGTGATCGCGTTTAAAATTTCCGTATTTTGTTTTCGTAACCTCTCCACACGATGATGGAATGACGATGAAAACGATTTTCCTTTTACTAGCCGGTGCGGTGATTCTTTCGGCGCAAACTGACACGGTCCGCTCACTCGAAGCGGAAATTCTTGCGACCGAAGAGACCGACTCCGAACTCCTGGCCAAATCCCGCCGCTCGCTCATTGCGGCGATGCACAAGAACGACCTCAACAAAGCAAAAGAGATTTACCGGTTCATCATTGACCGGTTCGACAAATCACGGGTGATCCCGATGTGGGAAGGAGAGATGCTGCTGGTTAATTATGGGATCGGGGGATACGACACGGTGCTTTCGACGATCCGTACGGATGATGCCGAGCGGAGTACGGTTCGGCGGATTCGTCCCCCGGATGATCTGTTCTATGACGACATAAAAACATTGCTGTCGTCGCGGCTTCCGGAACTGCAGCGGCTCATACGCACTTCCGGCAAAAAAGAGGATGAGCAGGAGGTGCTGTTGTTGTTGCTGGACTTTCTGCTTCTCCCATCCTCTGCGGACGACGAAACAACGGCGAAGCATCGTACAGAGATGAACCGCAAGGCGGATGAGTTTTTGCGGTTTCATTCCCGTTCCGAATTCGTGCCGTTTGTCCGGAAAAATATCCGGTTTGTGATCGTACCGTCGGATTTCGGATTCGGTTATTCGTTCGGGCTGGGTCAGTCGATTCCCGAAGGAACCGCTGCAACGTTGTTCGGTGATGCCTTCGCGATTGCGATGGAGTTCGACATGACGTATCGAAGGACCGCCGCGTTTCTTCACCTCGGCATCGGCGTCGGATCGGAGGTGTCGCGCGGATTTGTGAACGGGAGTGAAGTATGGACGAAAGGACTTCCGGTAAACATTACGGCGGTCGATCTGACGGCGGGATACATTCTGTATCACCACGAAGGATTGCGGATCATACCGAACGCCGGCATCGGTGTGATCGAATATTCACCGCCGGAAATGGAACGGAATATCCCGGGAAACGACGTCAGCCTCACGACCGGTACGTTTGTCGCAGGGCTTCACATCGATATTCCGGTCTCCTCCGCGGAGTTTTTCGCCCCGGGAGTGGAACAATATTCTTTTTTAATGGCGCGCGTCAGTTTTTCACACTCGTTTTCGTGGGAGTCCGATCCGATAAAAAAGGGAGGATTGTCCCAGCTGACCATCTCCTTCGGAGCGTTTGGGCATCCGATGGAGCGGGATCTGTAACGAGTGCGATGGAAATTTATGCCGCCGGAATTTCACTCCGGTGAAAAAAGATCAATTTTCCTTCTGCCCGTCCGGTCGCGACCATTTCGTCCGCGCCCGCCGAAGGCCCTCCGATGCGAAGCACCGCATCGCAAAAATGTACGAGCCGCACCGCTACCGGATGAAAAATTTCGGTAAAAACCCCGTCGCCGATCCGTTGTGATCCCGCCGCTTCAATGAGCGGAAGAGCAAACCATTCGCCGAGCACCGGAAGATGCCCCATGCGATACACCGCCAATGCCTCTTCCGTCATCGCGCGGACGTTGGCCGCGATTAATTGTGGATCGTCGTTGGTGCCGGAGCGGTAAGGACCGGCGATCAGGATCATCATAGAACGGGATCGATCGTTCATTGTTGTTGCTCTCCATGGTGTGTCAATTCGTTGGTTCAACAGAATGTACGAAATTCATCGGTCCGTTCACCTGTTCAAATATCCGGATTTCCGTTTTTTCCGCTGAAAATATTTCCTACCTTCCCATACCCTACCGGAGGTATTGTTCTTCCGGTTCACCAACATGGACATGACCAATGAAAAAAACATTCTTCGCCGTTTTAACGCTTGTTCCGCTTCTGTTGATCTCTCAAACCAAGCCGGGGATCGAGGTCCTCGCCGCATCCGATTTTTCGATTCTGAAAGGCAAGCGGGTCGGATTGGTGACGAATCCGACCGGGATTACTTCCTCCTTTGAATCCACGGTGGATGTGCTCGCCCGTTCTTCACAGTTCACACTGGTGGCGTTGTTCGGTCCGGAACACGGCGTCCGCGGCGATGTGACGGCCGGTGCAAAGATCGACAATTTTACCGATCCGGCGACCGGTCTGCCGGTCTATTCTCTCTACGGCAAAACGCGGAAACCGACGCCGGAGATGTTGAAGGGGATCGATGTGATGGTGTACGATATTCAGGATATCGGATCGCGCTCTTACACGTACATCAACACCATGGCGTACGTGATGGAAGCGGCGGCGGAGCAGAACATCGACGTGGTGATCCTCGACCGGCCGAATCCTCTCAACGGAAACCGGGTAGAAGGAAATATTCTCGACATGAAGTTCCGGTCGTTCGTCGGACAATATCCGATACCGTACGTGTACGGAATGACCTGCGGGGAATTTGCCGTGATGCTGAACGAAGAAGGATGGCTGGAGGGTGGAAAAAAATGCAAACTGACGGTCATCAAAATGGAGAATTGGAAACGGTGGATGCATTGGGAAAACACCAAACTGCCGTGGGTACTCACGTCGCCGCACGTTCCGTACGCGGAAACCGCCCTCTATTATTCAGCGATCGGAATGCTGGGTGAACTGGAAACGGTGAACATCGGCGTCGGTTATACCATGCCGTTTTATCTTGTCGGTCAGGAATGGATCAACGGCACCGACCTGGCGAAATCGTTGAACGGAAAACGTCTCCCGGGAGTGTATTTCCGGCCGATGAGCTACAAACCGTATTACGGCAAGCAGACGGGAAAACAATTGTCGGGTGTGCAGATCCATATTCTGGACCGGTCGGCGGTGAATGTGACGAACATACAATTGCATGTGATCGAAGCGCTGATCGCCCTTTATCCGGATAAAAATCCGTTCCTCCTCGCCGATTCCAACCGGAATGCGATGTTCGACAAAGTGGCGGGGACAGACAGTGTACGAAAACAATTGACGGCCGGAGTTCCGGCCGCCGCGATCATCGCCTCCTGGCAGCGGGATGTGGAACAATTCCTCCTTCTCCGGAAAAAATATCTGCTGTATGAGTAATCGTCTTCGGGCCGTTATTTTTTTGACCGTCGTCGGACTGTTATGGTCGCCGGCGCAGGTTCCGGCGTCTCTTTTTACGAGCGACACGACGCTGATCGTTCTGCCGTTCCGGGATGAGTCGGGATTCACCGGAAAATGGAATTTGGCGATGGATATGCCGCGGTTTTTTGCGGCGTATGCCAAAGAACGATTCCGCGTGGGGATCATTTCTCCGGTGTCGGTCCGGCAGTATGCGGCGGAGCAGGGGATCGATACGGCGAGGATGAACACGCTTTCCGTCATCCAAAAAGTGTCGGAGCGTTTCCGAACGCGTTATGTCGTCGCGGCGACCATCACAGCGCTGTCGATCAACCGGTTCACGGTCTCCGAAGTACAATTGGCGGGATATGAGGCATTCTCCGCCGAAGTCCGGCTGCGATATTTTGTGTATGATGCCGCCCGGTTCGGCACCTCCCGCGATCCGCTGATTTATGAAGGGGAGGCGGAAGGATCGGTGAAAGACCGCGGATTGGGGATGACGTTGTTCGGGAAACAGACCGAACGGACCAACCAATATTTTGCGCTGGATGAGGTGACATTCGGAAGCGAACTGTTCAATAAGACGATCATCGGGGAAGCGCTGTTCGAATGTATGGATGACCTGAGCGGGAAGCTGGAGCGGATGATCCCTTCACTCGTGAGCAAATCGGTCGTACTTTCGTCAGAGGCGGTGATCGATTCGGCCAGGAACGATTCCACAATTATTCTGAAGAGGATATTGATCAACGGTGATATCGTGATCGTGGACGGCAGCGACGTATTTATCAATCTCGGTTCGAAGGACGGGTTATCAATCGGCGAGATCCTACCTGTCTACGCCGGCAGCGTACCGATCACCGATCCGAAAACCGGTGAGCTGCTCGGATCACGCGAAGAGAAGATCGGCGAAGTACAGATCATCGAAATTCGGGCGGAACATCTTTCGTTGGCAACGATTGTACAGGGAAAAGGGACGATCGTTCCCAAACAACGCGTGCGAAAAGTGATCGTGCGGTAAGATGTCACGCAAAGTCGCAAAGATGCAGAGCCGCAAAAGATAGCCGTAGGTCAGGCATTCCTGCCTGACCGATAGCACTCACACAAAGGCACAAAGTATTAAAAAAGTATGGAAACCTCCGCATCAAAAGTGTTTCTAACGCTCCTCGTCTTCTTCGCTGTGATCTGGCTAGGGGCATCCGCCATGAAAAATTATCACGGCGGTTCGCTGCTGACATTCGGGACCGTGGAATTCCGGCCGTCGCTGGACCGGGAGACCGAAGAGCGGACCTATCGGTTGCTGGCGGAATATTCCGTGTTGACACTGTCGATCTATCCCTTCCTTCTTCTCAGTGCAGCGGGATATCTGCGCACCACACGACGGTCGATGAAACAACAGGGCTGGCTGTTGATGAGCGCCATTCTCCTCTTCCTGTTCGTCCCGCTCGAACTCTATTGCGGCTGGCTCGACTGGAAACTGATCGGACTGCACTATTGGGGGGAGTGGCCGCTGGAAGAATTCCGCAAAGCATTCCTGGCCCGCGTAACGGCATTGGCCGGACTACCGCTGATTGCACAACTCTGTTACTGGACGATCCCGGTGATTCTGTGGATGAAGCCATTCCAACACAAAAGCGCATGATATTTCACATGACACCCTTATGGGTCTAACTGATGAGATAAGACATATCATCTGAGAATTTCCGGTTCCTGAAATCAGATGTGTTGAAAAAATCATCTGTGAAATCTGTGGCAATTACCTCTCACGGTTTACCTCTCTACGCTTTCTTCTCCGTTTCGGTTTAAAAACTCGAAAAAACCCCCTTTTTTAAAAATACCTAGTTTGCGGTATTGTTTTAAAAATCCGATTTATGAACATTTTTGCGTCACGCCGTTCAACAATGTGGGATCGTTATGAAAGCATATTACGTCGACAAACGCACAAAAGAATCCGGTTCTCATGAAGTTCATGAATCGGTCTGCACCCAACTTCCGGTCGAACCGCACCGGCTCTTTTTGGGATATTATTCGGGACTGAATGAAGCGATCATCGCGGCGCGTCATATTTATGAGACCTCCGCCGGTTGCGGAATATGCTCGACGCGGGTGTCGCCGGAGTGACGATCACATGCTCAGAAAAAAACATTCATGCAAAGAGACACCGGCTTAAAAAATGCTCCACCATCAATTTCATTCACTACACTAACCACTATCGTTGGGGGTACTATGTACACCGTATTTGTTCGTTCGATGTTCGTTCTGTCGTTTATATTCCTGTTGGTCGCAAATGCCAATGCGCAATCCCTTCCGCCGGCGAATCATCTGATCACCAAAGCGGATGCCAAGCGTTATATCGACAATTTTAAGGCCAGTCCGGACGCCGCCGTTCTGACCGTGACCGCCGGAGCGTTCCACCGGGAGATCGTCGACAAAATACTTTCGCAAAGCGGATGTGCGGGAATAAGGATATATTATGGAAAAACCGACGACGCAAAACCGACATTGATCATCGTCGGTATCGATGCGGCAGGGAACGATCTCGTTGACGGCGTGATCGCGCAGTTGATGATCCCGTGTCCGCCGGTATGTTCAGGAACCTCTATATCAAAATAATATGAACTTCCCGACCCTATTTTATGTAGCCTTCCTCTCGTATGCGGCTCCGGTGATTGCGGGAGGAGGGAGAATGTTCGTGCGCCACAACAAAATCCACCGCACCCTTTTTCTGTATTCGTTGAGCATGTTTCTGCTGCTGTTGTTTGAATTTGCTCTGGCGTCGAACGGAATAAACAATCATTTCGTCATCAATATCAATTTTCTGGTTGAGGTTTTTTTTATCGTCTTATTACTGCGGTCGAGTGCGATCGATCGGAAAATCCGTATTGCGGCGTCGAGTGTCTTTCTTTTATTGATGTCTGTTTGGTTTGCCTCCATCGTACAATATGGTGTTTCCTACATCAATGAAGTGTTCATCATCATCAGTCGGTTATTGTTCATCGGACTGTCACTCGTTGTCGTGGCAGGTCGGTATCGCGGCGGTTCGGTGTCGATTCATCGGACCTCGTTCTTTTGGGTTGTTTTTGGCATTCTGTCATACTATTCCGGTACGATTTTGGTGACCGGCCTCTTCCATCAATTGATCGATGCGGGTCAGGAACTTTTTTATTTTCTCTGGTCCGTCAATTGGATCCTCGCCGCGGCGGGTAATGCGATGTTTACCGCCG
>CAZRWF010000017.1:0-41689 GCA_964603685.1 uncultured Chitinophagaceae bacterium | reverse complement strand
GTCCGTGTCATGTCGTACTCCGGCACCTCTCCCGTCGATTGGATCAGGTCATAGATAAATGGACGCTGCCACGCGAACCAATCGATCTTCAGCGAACGCCCTTTCGGAATAATCCGCATCGTGTTGCCGATGATCCCGCCGCCGGTGATGTGCGACATCCCTTTCACAAGCCCCGCCGACGTCAATGCCGTAATCGGTTTCAAGTATGAACGGTGAACCGCCAACAAGGCCTCCCCCAATGTACCGTTCAGTTCTGCGAACCGTTTTTTCAAGGAGTATTTCGGAAAGAGCACATGGCGGGCCAATGAATATCCGTTCGTATGCAATCCGGTGGAAGGTAACCCGATGAGCACATCCCCTTTTTTGATCGAGCGGCCGTTGACAATTTTCTTTTTTTCCACAACACCGACGATCGTACCGGCAATGTCGAACTCCCCCGCCGGATAAAATCCCGGCATCTCCGCCGTTTCACCGCCGATGATGGAACAACGATTTTCTTTGCATGCGGTGGCAAATCCGCCGATCACCTGTTCGGCGACTTTCGGAGCGAGGACGCCGGTGGCAAAATAGTCCATAAAATAGAGCGGGACCGCCCCGCAAACGGCAATGTCGTTCACGCAATGGTTTACCAGGTCTTGTCCCACCGTGTGATACCGTTTCATCGCAAAGGCGACTTTCAATTTTGTACCGACGCCGTCCACGCTAGAGACAAGGACCGGCTCCTTCATCGCGGGAAATTTCGCTTCATAAAACGCTCCGAACATTCCGATGTCCGTGAGTACGTTTTTGGTGAATGTGGACCGGACGGAAGCTTTGATCCGGCGGACCACTTCTTCGCCGGCGTCGATGTTCACTCCCGCTTTTTTGTATGTATGCGCCACGGTTATCCTTTGAAAAAAATTTTACGGGGAAAATTTACTGAAATTTGATTGAGATTCATAATTATTTCAATTTTCGCGGAGATTAAGTATATTCGACCACCATGAAGACAGCGACACTCCTTCCGTCCCGCCGACAGATCCGCATCAACAATATTTTTTGTGTCGGGAAAAATTACGCCGATCATGCCAAAGAGATGGGCGGTTCCGTCCCGAACGAACCGATCATCTTTCTCAAACCGAATTCTTCGGTCATTGACGACGGCGGAGTGATCATTATTCCCCCGGTTTCCTCCAATGTCCACCACGAAACCGAATTGGTCGTCCTGATCGGCAAACGGGGAAAACACATACCGCGCGGCGAAGCACTGTCATACGTTGCCGGATACGGCGTCGGCCTGGACATGACGATGCGGGACAAACAAACCGAAGCGAAAAAATCGGGGAATCCGTGGACGGTGTCGAAAGGATTCGACACCTCGGCGCCGATTTCGCCCTTTGTGGAAGCGGCGCTGGTCCCCGATCCGCACCGGCTCAATATCCGTTTGAGTGTGAACGGAACGGTGCGTCAGAACGCCTCGACCGGGTCCATGATATTCACTATTCCGGTGTTGATAGAATATCTTTCGTCATTATTCACGCTGGAAGAGGGAGATCTCATTTTTACCGGCACGCCGGAAGGTGTCGCCCAAGTCGTTTCGGGAGACCGGCTGGTTGCGTCGATCGACGGTGTCGGAACTCTTTCCGTGTCAGTTCAATAATAACAGTCATTCACCACAACACTATTTTCATCGACAGGGGCATTCGTGCACGGACTTCTCTATGATATCGGAATCGCAGTGATCGCGTCCACCGTGATCGGCTTTTTTACCCATAAATTAAAACAGCCGATCATCCTCGGATATCTCGTCACCGGAGCGATCATCGGACCACAGCTGGGACTGGGACTGGTGTCGGATGCGGAGAGTATCGAGATCATTTCGGAGATCGGATTGATCCTGCTGCTGTTCATCATCGGACTGGAGATGAATCCGCAAAAGCTCCTCTCTTCCGGAAAACAACTGATCGTCACCGGGCTCGGGCAATTTATCTTTTGTGTACTGCTCGGCATCGGTTTTTTTTCCCTGTTCAATTACAGTTTTGAAGGGAACAATCTCGAAGGGCTGTATCTTGCCCTATTGTGCGGGTTGAGCAGTACGGCGATTGTCGTCAAAATTCTGTACGACAAGTTCGAATCGGACACGCTGCACGGACGGATCACCCTTGGTATACTGATTATTCAGGATGTCTGGGCCATCTTGCTGCTGGCAATGCAGCCGAACCTTTCCAATCCATACGCACCGGCGATCGTCATCGCCATCGTGAAGACCATTTTTCTTGTGGTGGCAGGATTGCTGCTCAGCCGGTACGTGCTGAAGTATGTGTTCGAAAGCATTCTGAATGCGCCGGAGATGGTGGTGCTGATGTCCATCGGATGGTGTTCATTCGTCGCCTTCTCCGCAGGATATCTCGGCTTATCCAAAGAGATGGGGGCGTTGATTGCCGGCGTTTCGATCTCCACTTTCCCGTACAGCATCCATGTTACCGCCAAAACACTCCCGCTGCGCGATTTTTTCCTGACGCTCTTTTTTATTTCGCTCGGCATGAAAATGGTCGCACCGACCGACGAGATAATCGTTATGGCGGGATTGATCGTGGCGTTCATCTTCGTCTCCCGTTTCGCCACCGTCTATCCGCTGATCGCACTCACCGGCGGGGGGCGCCGGACCGGATTTATTACCAGTCTGAACCTCGCGCAGATCAGCGAATTTTCCCTCGTCATCGCTGCTTTGGGGATCGGATACGGCCATGTTCAGGAAGGACTGGTCGCGCTGCTGATCTATGCGATGGCGTTCAGTTCCATCATCTCGTCGTACGCCATTAAATACAATCATCAGGTGTTCATGTTTTATGAACGGACGGCGAAACATCTGGGACTGCGTTCCTCCGGCGAACATTCCGTCGACAACGATCAACAGGGTGACCATCCGATTGTGATTCTGGGATTTCACCGCGCCGCGCGCGCATTAGTCCATCGGATCAAAGAACACAATCCGGCAATGCTCTCTAAGATCATGGTGATCGATTTTAATACGGAGATTCTGAAAGAAGTGAAAAAAGAGGGGATGACTGCCGTGTTCGGAGATATCAACAGTCTGGATACGCTCCATCACGCGCATGTGGACAAGGCCAAATTGATCCTCTCCACTCTTCCCGATCTATTATTGAAGGGAACGAGCAATAAACAGATCGTAAAATTGTGCCGGATGTTGACGAAAGATGCCGTTATCGTTGCGACAGCCGATACCAATGTACAGGCGGAAGAATTAAAAGCAGTCGGCGCAACGGAGATCATCTTCCCGTACGAGATGGTGGGAGAATATCTGTTGCATCACATCGAAAAGACCTGCGGATAAAATCCGCCGGACAGAGTGACCGAAATTGCGAAATCCCGCCCTCCGGCGGGATTTTTCATTCAAAAATTTCTATCTTTGTCTGAGAATCAATTTATTGGACGTCGAATGCCCGAACTCGCAAAACAATATAATCCGCAAGAAGTCGAAGACAAACTATATCAATGGTGGGAATCGAGCGGTTTTTTTCACGCCACGATCAATCCGGACAAAACGCCCCACACGATCGTCATACCGCCGCCGAATATTACGGGTATTCTTCACATGGGGCACATCCTCAATAATACACTGCAGGATGTCTTCACCCGTTGGAAGCGGATGCAGGGATTCGAAGCGTGCTGGATTCCCGGCACCGATCATGCAGGAATTGCGACGCAAAATGTGGTGGAAAAAGCGCTGCGCAAAGAAGGAACATCGCTGCGCGACCTCGGCCGGGAAAAATTCATCGAACGCGTTTGGGAATGGAGAACGTTGTACGGCGGTTCGATCAATACGCAGCTGCGGAAACTCGGCGTGTCGTGCGATTGGGACCGTGAGCGGTTCACGATGGACGAAGGATTGTCCAATGCGGTGAATGAAGTATTCGTACAATTGTACGACAAAGGATTGATCTATAAGGGAAAGTACATCGTCAACTGGTGTCCGCGGGAACAGACCGCACTCAGCGACGACGAAGTGAACAACGTGGAACGGCAAGGTCATCTGTGGCACATCCGCTACCGGATCGAAGCATCGGAGGAACAGATTGTGGTCGCCACGACCCGCCCCGAAACGATGCTCGGGGACACGGCTATCGCCGTCAACCCGAAAGATGAACGCTACAAAACGCTCATCGGCAAACAAGCAGTGGTTCCGATCGCCGGCCGGGTCATTCCTATTGTTGCCGATGATTTTGTCGATCCCACTTTCGGTACCGGCGCGGTGAAAGTGACTCCGGCGCACGATCCGAACGACTATCAAACCGGCATCCGTCTGAACCTGCCGCAAATTATCGTGATGGATACTGCGGCGAAAATGAACGGCAATGTTCCGGCAAAATATCAGGGTCTGGACCGGTACGAATGCCGCCGCGAACTGCTGCGCGATTTGGAGAAACAGAATTTCCTCGTCAAAACGGAAGACCACACGCACAATGTGGGACATTGTTACCGCTGCGACACGGTGATCGAACCATATCTCTCGGATCAATGGTTCGTGAAGATGAAACCGTTGGCCGAACCGGCCCTGCGGGCGGTGCAGGACGGAAAGATCAAATTTTATCCCGAACGATTCGTCAAAACGTACGAACATTGGATGACGAACATCCGCGACTGGTGCATCTCGCGGCAATTATGGTGGGGACACCGGATCCCGGCGTATTATCTTCCCGACGGCAGCGTGATCGTTGCCAGAAATCGTGTGGAGGCAGAGGAACGGTTACGGGCGAAAGGTTCACGGTTCACCGTTGCCGATCTGAAACAAGATGACGATGTGTTGGATACATGGTTTTCGTCATGGCTCTGGCCCTTTTCCGTTCATGACTGGCCGAAAGAGACCGACGATCTGAAATATTTCTATCCGACCGATGTGCTCGTGACAGCGCCGGACATCATCTTTTTCTGGGTCGCCCGTATGGTGATGGCCGGATTGGAGTTCAAAGGTGAAGTCCCGTTCCGTCATGTCTATTTCACCAGTTTGATCCGTGACGCCCAGGGGCGAAAGATGAGCAAATCGCTCGGCAATTCCCCCGATCCTCTCGACGTGATCGCCACCTACGGCGCCGACGCGCTCCGGTTTACGGTGTTGTTCATCGCACCGGTAGGTCAGGACGTTCTGTACGACAACGATAAATGCGAGATCGGCAGGAATTTTGCGAACAAAATCTGGAACGCCGGCCGTTTTTTGATGATGCACCGGGATCAATTAGCGCCTACGAGTGGAAATTTGACCATTGCGCCGGGTAAAACATCGGAAGATCTGTCCGATCGGTGGATCATTTCGCGGTTTCACTCCACGGTGAAAGAGGTGACGGCGGCAATGGATAATTTCCGCGTCAACGATGCGGTGAAATTGCTGTATGATTTTCTCTGGAAAGATTTCTGCGATTGGTATGTGGAGTTCGTCAAACACCGGATGCAAGAAACGTCCGATGAACATTTAAAACGTTCCATCGTCCACCGGGCGTTGACAATCTATGAAGAGACGTTAAAACTTCTCCATCCGTTCATGCCGTTTGTCACCGAAGAGATCTATCAAGCGCTCGCGCCGCGCGGCAAAAATGAAACAATCATGCGCTGCAGCATGCCGACCGGCGAAACGGAAGGAACACGGCGCGATCCCGCGGCGGAACAGCAGATGGAGTTCCTGCAGAACGTGATCACGGCAGTCCGGCAGATCCGGAGCGAGATGAACATCCCCCCCTCCCGTCCGGTCGACTTCACCGCCAGCTGCACCGATTTCGACAAACAGTCCATCCTGGAAGAAAACCGCAACGCGCTGCAAAAATTTTTGAAACTGGGGGAAATTTCGATCGGCATGGCGCTGCCGAAACCGGGATATTCCGCCAGTTCGGTGGTAAACGGACAGGAGATTTTCGTGCCGTTAAAAGGCCTCATCGACACCGGCGTGGAGCGGGAACGGCTGCAAAAAGAGATCGACCGGCTGGAAGGCCAGCTGCGCGGAGTGATGGCAAAATTGAACAACCAGAGTTTCGTCGGCAAAGCGGCACCGGAGATCATCGAAAAAGAAAAAAACAAACAGCAGAACTTCGAACAGACGATCAACAAATTACGCACCAGTCTCGAACAACTGATCGATTAACCGGACGATGCGGCGGATTTTCGCCGCTTCTTTTCGCTCTGCAAAGGAAATTTGTTTGACCGCCACCCCACTCACAACGTTGCTGCGCCGGCCCGAAACAATCCTCCTCGAGTCCTCCCGTCCGGATGATATGAATGGGAAAAATTTTCTCTTTCATTCGCCGGAGGAGATCCTCCGTGCGGAGACACCGGATGAGATCCCGACACTCTTCGAACGAATGGAACACCATCTCCGCCGGGGGAAATGGATCGCCGGATATCTCAGTTACGAAGCGGGATATCATTTTGAACCTGCGGTAGTGTCATCCAACGGAACATTATCCCTTCCTCTTGTCCGTTTTGGCGTATATTCCTCTCCGCAGGAGGCCTCCTTTTCCGATTTAGACTTTGATCCCCCGGCACATCCCCTTTCGATCACCCCTCCGCGATTGACCATCTCGGATGAACGGTATGCGACGGTGATTGCCGCGTTGAAAAAGTACATCGTCGACGGCGACACCTATCAGGTAAACTTCACCGATCGATTTGAATTTGAGTGCGACGGTGATCCGCTCGAATTGTACCGAACCCTCCGCCGAAAACAACATGTCCCCTTCGGCGCATTTTTGAATCTCGGGGAGAGACACATTCTTTCCTTTTCGCCGGAATTGTTCTTTCGCCGGAGCGGGAAAAAGATCACCGTACGTCCGATGAAGGGGACGTGCCAGCGGGGTAGAACGACAGTCGAAGACCGGAGATGGAGTGAATGGCTTCGCAACGACGAAAAAAACAGAAGTGAAAATCTGATGATCGTCGATCTGCTGCGGAACGACCTCGGCCGGATCTGCGAACCGGGTTCCGTCACCGTCCGCTCTCTGTACGACATTGAGAAGTATGAGACCGTCCTGCAGATGACTTCGACCATTGACGGATCCGTGCGGCCGGACCGGTCGTATTATGACATTTTTTCCGCCCTCTTCCCGTGCGGTTCCGTGACCGGCGCACCGAAGATCCGCACGATGCAGATTATCCGAGAAGCGGAACAACATCCGCGGGGAATCTATTGCGGTGCGATCGGATACATTTCGCCTCATCACGATGCGGTCTTCAGCGTTGCGATCCGTACAGTGTTATGGCAGAACGGTCACGGCATCATGGGAGCCGGCAGCGGTATCGTCCACGATTCCGTGGCAGAAAAAGAACTGGCGGAGTGCCGTTTAAAAGGTGCCTTTTTAACAAAGAAGGAGACCGTATTTTCGCTGCTGGAAACGATCCTCTGGAACGGCCGCTTCACGTATGTGGAGGAGCATATTTCCCGGCTCGAGGATTCTGCACAGTATTTTTCGATTCCGTTCGACCGTCAACACGTTCTCGATTCTTTGCGACTGGCGGAGCGGGCGTTCGATATTGAAAAAAAATTCCGGATCCGCCTCCTTCTTTCGCGCTCCGGGCAACCGACCGTCGAAGCGGTCCCGTTCGTACCGACGCACTCTTCTGCCGTTGTCCGGATCGCTTCCGACCGGATCGATTCCGCCGATCCGATGTACTTTCACAAAACAACGCACCGTCCGTTGTATGATCGATACCGGACGCTCGCCGAAGCCGATCGTATTGCCGAATATATTTTCCTGAATGAGCGCGGCGAAGCGACCGAAGGATGTATCTCCAATCTTTTTGTTGAAAAGAACGGTCGCTTATTCACGCCGCCGGTCTCCTCCGGACTCCTCGCCGGAATTTACCGGAACGACGTGTTGCGGACGAATCCGAACGCCTCCGAAAAGGTATTGTTCCGCGACGATCTTCAACAAGCCGACGCACTTTACATTTGTAACTCCGTTCGCGGCTGGACCAAAGTAACACTTTCCGAATAGCGATTTTTTCCTTACTTTATTTTGATTCCTTTCTCATCGACGACCGATTCCCGTCGAACACCGTCATTCACTATTATGGATTGTAATGAAAAACGTTCTTTGCCTGTTCGTTCTCGCCGCCTCCCTTGCCGCACAAACCAGCTATAATGTCACCTTATACGGTCATTTTAATAAATACGGCATCAACGCCGCCGACAACAATTATTCCGAGGTGTGGGGATGGACGGACACGGTGAAGAACCGGGAATATGCGTTTATCGGCGGTCCGCAAGGGACCTCCGTGGTCGACATTACGGAATTGCCGCTGCGGGAAGCATCGCTGCTGATCGGACCGACCACGAATAATTCTTATAAATATCATGAGTTCCGCACCTATAAGAATTACCTCTATATCGGATCCGAAGGAACGGATATTGCCAAACGGGCAGGGATTCAAATCGTTGATCTCAGCACATTGCCCGATTCCGCATCATTTAAAAAAGTACATGTGTGGATCGACACAAACTTCACGAACAATACCACCAAAAATTATTACCGCGCGCACACCGTCAGCATCGAAAAACATTTTCTTTATGTGAACGGCGGCGATTTCGGGGGAACACGGATTTTGGACCTCACCGATCCGCTCAATCCGAAACAGGTGGGATCGTACGGAAAAGGGAGCACGCCGTACGTTCATGACGCCATCATCCGGAACGATACGCTTTATGCGGCGGCAATCGGCATCGGAAGGATGGATATTGTGGACATGACCGTCAAAGGGCATTATACCACCACGAGTACGTCCAAAATCGTCAGCAAAACCGCCACCGTGCCCGAAGGACGCACTCATCAGATCTGGCTGAGTGAAGACGGGAATTTTGCCTTCGTGGCGACGGAGACAAACGGACAAAACTACGCGTTCAATCTTCACATTTATGACATCAAAGACCGGACGGCGCCGAAACAGATTACGACGTGGACGTCACATGTGGATGCGAGTATTCATAATGTCTTCGTCAAGGGGGAATATCTCTACATCGCGTATTACACCGAAGGTTTCCGTGTACTCGACATCAGCGATCCATATCATCCGGTCGAAGTGGCGTTTTACGACACCTATACCGTTCCGACCATTCCGCTCTTCGCCGGTGCGTGGGGGGTGTATCCGTATTTCCCTTCCGGAAAGATTGCCGTATCGGACATGAACACCGGACTGTATATCTTTAATGTCACGCCAAAAAAAGGGGGACGCGTGACCGGGGTCGTACGCGATGCGCAGAATCAATCGCCCCTGAACGGCGTCATTGTGACCGTACACGAGACGGGACGGAAAGACACCACCGACGGTACCGGCCGATATGAATTCGGCACGGCGGAAGGAAAACATGCCGTCACGTTCACCAAATCCGGATATATCGCGAAGACGGAAACACTTACGACCAAACCGCGGATGCTCGATTCGGTGAACATTTCGCTTGTCCCCGCCGGCGGAACAGTGAATGTCGAACAACGATCGCACACTCCTCATATGTTCCGATTGTCGGAGAATTATCCGAATCCGTTCAACCCATCAACCACCATCTCCTTCTCGCTTCCGGCAGAGTCGCATGCGACGCTACGGATCTATAATTCCCTCGGACAATTGATCGCCACGCTGATCGACCGACCGCTCGCTGCGGGAACGTATGCCGTTCCGTTTGATGCGGCCAATCATTCCAGCGGAGTATATTTTTATACGCTGAACGCCGGTGCGAATGCCGCCGCCCGGAAGATGGTGCTGTCCAAATGAGATTTTTTTTCGTTCTGTTGTTCGCCGGATCTGTCGTTTCCGCCCAGTTGCGGTACAGTCAGATTCAGATCCCGAACGCCGCTCCTGCCGATCTTCAACAGATGGAACGGTTGGGGATTGCCGTCGATCATTTCGACGGGAAGATCGGCGGTACGATCTCACTGTTCGTGAATAATGAGGAGTTGGCGGCGATTGCTGCCGCCGGGATACGTCATTCCGTGACCATCCCCGATTGGCAGAAATATTTCGACGAACAACAAAAAGCGGAAATCCGATTCCCTTCCGTGCACGCGGATAATGTTCCGCAATATTTTCGTTACGGCGTGATGGCCGGATTTCTTGTCCACGACGAAGTGCTGCAGCAGCTCGATTCCATGACGTTGTTATTCCCCCATCTCATCACCCAGAAAGAATCGATCGGCGTGACGATCCAAGGACGGCCGATCTTCGCGATAAAAATTTCGGACAATCCGAACCTTCCGGAACAATCCGAACCGGAGGTTCTCTACACGGCACTGCATCACGCCCGCGAACCGCAAGGGATGATGACCGTCATTTATTTTATGTGGTGGCTGCTCGAAAATTACGGCACCGATCCCGAAGCGACATATCTCGTCAACAACCGTCAATTGTGGTTCATCCCCGTCGTCAATCCGGACGGATATATTTACAACCAGACGATAAATCCCAACGGCGGCGGAATGCACCGGAAAAACCGCCGGACCGTCGGCACCACCAATCTCGGCGTCGATCTCAACCGCAATTACGGTCCGCACTTCATGTGGAATTTCCCGAATCCGCTCGGTTCCAGTCTCATCACGAACAGCGACACATACCGCGGTGAATCGCCGTTTTCCGAACCCGAAACATTCGCTGTCCGGGAGTTTATGGCGAAACACAATTTTAAAACGTGCTTTAATTATCACACGTCAGGAAATTATTTGATCTATCCCTGGGGCTACAGTTCTTCGGAAAGCAATGATTCGCTCTTGTTCCGGCATTGGACGTACGACATGTCCATGTACAACCGTTACAACATCGGTACGGACCTTCAGACCGTCGGTTATTCCACGCGGGGAAATTCCGACGACTTTATGTATTCCGATTCTTCCAAAGAACGGACATATGCGATGACGCCGGAAGTCGGCACGACCGGTTTTTGGCCGCAGCGCTCCTCAATTTATCCGCTTGCTCAGGAGAACATTCACCAGAACAAATTACTCGCTCATTTTGCCGGAAGCCATTTGTCGATCTTTTCGTATCACGTCTCTTCGGATACGATCCATGTCCGTTTCATCAACAAAGGGGTCGCAGCACTTCCGGCGACTCCCGTGACGATTCAATCGGACAAAGGGAACATTACCTCGTCCATTGTCGTCGGCCCTCTTGCTCCGATGGGAGAACAAACCGTAACGATTGCCGGATCATTTCTGATCGTCGACGGTCCTTCCGCTGAACGGATCACATTGGTATTGTCCGATTCCGCTGGAGCAATTCTGAAGGACACAATCACTTTCATTGCCGGGAAGCGAAACATAGTGTTCGCGGACCGCGGATCTTCCACGGCACCATGGTCGCTCGGCACCGGCTGGGGAACAACCGTCGATCCTCTCTCCGGCGATACAGCGCTTACGGATAGTCCGGCGGGAAATTATCTTCCCGAATCGAACAATGTTTTAACACTCATGTCGTCGATCGACCTCAGTCCGTTTCACTTTGCGGATTTGACATTCGACACCAAATGGGCAATCGAATCGACGTGGGATTTCGGAACGGTAGAAGTTTCGACAGACAACGGTTCATCCTGGAAAACACTTCGCACCGATCTTTCCCGCAAGGGATCGGGCCGGAATTTCAGCAAACAACCGGCGACCTCGTTCGGGTACGACGCGTTTAATCCGGGGCTCACCTGGATCGGACAACGCGCCGATCTCTCCGACTATGCGGGAAAAATGATCCGGATGCGGTTCGTCCTCTCCTCGGACAATTCCGAAGAACGGGACGGTTGGTATCTGGACAATATTGTCGTAGCCGGATATATCTCCTCTCCCAATTCGGTCGCGGATCGCCCGGCGCCGCGCGAACATTCCCTCTCGCAAAATTTTCCGAATCCGTTTAATCCCACAACCACCATCGGATTTTCGTTGCAGAACGATCAGCATGTCGTATTGACGGTGCACAATCTGCTGGGACAAACCGTCGGCACGCTGATCGACCGGAAGATGCCGGCGGGGGAACACCGGATTAATTTTCATGCTGAACAGTTGTCAACGGGGGTTTATTTTTATAGATTAACGGCAGGATCGTTCATCCAAACGCGAAAAATGACCGTGATCAAATAATGGAAACCATCGATATACCCAATTTCCGCATGAGCCCGGTCGTGGACCAGGTCGGAATCGAAGAGCGGGTGGCCCGGTTTACGGCGCGGAGCATCAAAAAAAGTTCAAAAGTGCAGGCGCTCAAGCTTGCGCTGAACATGATCGACCTGACCACGCTGGAAGGGAAAGATACTCCGGGCAAAGTCCGCCAAATGTGTTACAAAGCCCTCCACCTGTGCGACCAGCTTCCCGACATTCCCCCGGTCGCGGCCGTTTGTGTGTATCCCAACCATGTCCGGACAGCGAAACAGGCCTTAGCCGGTTCCGGCATCAACGTCGCGTCCGTCGCGACCGGATTCCCGAGCGGCAACACGACCCGTGAGATAAAAATTGCGGACACCCGTTTCGCCGTGGAGGAGGGGGCCGACGAAGTGGATATGGTGATCTCGCGCGGAGAATTTTTGGAAGGGAATTACAGTTTTGTGTTCGATGAAATTTCCGCCGTCAAAGAAGCATGCGGCAATGCCCGGCTCAAGGTGATTCTCGAAACGGGCGAACTTTCCACGCTCGACAATATCCGCCGGGCGAGCGACATCGCCATCTATGCCGGCGCCGACTTCATCAAAACTTCCACCGGAAAGATCCAGCCGGCGGCCACGATGCCGGTCACTCTCGTGATGCTGCAGGCCATCAAAGACCACTACTATAAGACCGGCGTTATGGTCGGCATGAAACCGGCGGGGGGAATATCCAACGCCAAACTCGCCGTCCACTATCTGGTGATGCTCCACGAAACACTCGGCGATGCCTGGATGACGAACCAATGGTTCCGCTTCGGCGCCAGCAGCCTTGCCAACGATATCCTGATGCAGCTCGGGAAAGAACGTTCCGGCCGTTATCAGGGCAAAGATTATTTTTCGATCGACTAAATTTTTCCGGCGAAACGGAGAGCCGCCGCTTCCCTTTCCCGAAAGGAACGACCATGAACAACACCGAAACATCGGAAAAAAAATCGACCTCCCTCAGTTTTTTCAGCGGCTGGAAATACGCCCCTGCTCCCGAAAGCACGGATCATATTCATGTGAAAAAGCAGTACGGCTTGTTCATCAACGGCCGGTTCGTCCCGCCCTCCAGCAAACGGTATTTCCCCACGATCAATCCCGCCACGGAAGAAAAGATCGCGGAGATCGCCGAAGCGGATGACGCCGACGTCCACGCCGCCGTCACCGCCGCCGCGAGAGCCTACACGAAGGTGTGGAGCAAGATAAGCGGAAAGGAGCGGGGAAAATATATTTACCGGATCGCCCGGATGATTCAGGAGCGGGCCCGCGAATTCGCCGTGATCGAAACGATGGACGGCGGCAAGCCGATCCGCGAATCGCGCGATGTGGACGTTCCCCTTGCTGCCAATCATTTTTTCTATTATGCCGGTTGGGCGGACAAACTTGCGTATGCATTTCCACACCGGTCGCCCCGTGCGCTCGGCGTTGCGGGTCAAATCATTCCGTGGAATTTTCCGCTTTTGATGGCGGCATGGAAGATCGCGCCGGCGCTCGCCGCCGGAAACACCGTCGTGCTGAAACCGGCCGAGACGACGTCGCTGACCGCACTGAAACTTGCTGAGATCATCCAGGAAAGCGGACTGCCGGACGGTGTGGTGAACATCGTTACCGGATTCGGGAAAACCGGTGCGGCAATCGTGAACCATCCCGCCGTGAACAAAGTCGCCTTCACCGGAAGCACCGACGTCGGCAAGATCATCCAAAAAGCGATCGCCGGCACATCGAAAAAAGCCACACTCGAACTCGGCGGAAAAGCGGCGAACATCGTTTTCGACGATGCTCCGATCGATCAAGCGGTGGAAGGAATCGTCAACGGCATCTTCTTCAATCAAGGACATGTCTGCTGCGCCGGTTCGCGGCTGTTGGTGCAGGAAGGGGTCGCCGATATCGTTATCCAAAAATTGAAGGACCGGATGGAAACGCTGATCGTCGGCGATCCGATGGACAAAAATACGGATATCGGTGCGATCAATTCCAAAGAACAGCTCGGCAAAATTCAGGAATACATCAAAATCGGTATCAATGAAGGGGCGGAAATGCACCAGAGTTCTTGTGCGCTCCCTTCCAAAGGATATTTCTGCCGGCCGACCATTTTCTTAAACACGTCACAGTCCCATCGCCTCGTCCAGGAAGAGATCTTCGGTCCGGTGCTGGCGGTGCAAACATTCCGCACCGTGGAAGAAGCGATCGAAAAAGCGAACAACATCCCGTACGGCCTTTCGGCCGGCGTGTGGACGGATAAAGGGGCAAAAATTTTCAATCTGACGACAAAAATGAGAGCGGGAGTCGTCTGGGCAAATACGTACAATAAATTCGATCCGACATCGCCGTTCGGCGGATATAAAGAGAGCGGTTTCGGACGTGAAGGGGGCTTGCACGGATTGCTCCCGTACGTACAATTTTAAGCGCATCGAACAGGAATCGTATGGAACGCATCGAAGTTTTAAAAACGTATAAAATTTTTATCGGAGGCCAATTCCCGAGGACCGAGAGCGGGCGGTATTATCCTCTCGTGAACCGGAAAAAAGAGCCCATTGCCAACATCTGTCTCTCTTCCCGCAAAGATTTCCGCAATGCGGTCGTCGCCGCCCGCGGAGCGTTCGGCGGATGGTCATCCCGCGCGGCATTCAACCGCGGTCAGATTCTGTACCGCATCGCGGAAATGATGGAAGGGCGCAAAGACCAGTTCATCGGTGAATTGGTTCTGCAGGGAATCACCCGGACGGAAGCGGAGAAAGAAGTCGTTCGGTCCATCGATCGTATGGTGTATTACAGCGGTTGGTGCGATAAATATCAACAGCTGTTCGGCACCGTCAACCCTGTCGCCTCCTCCCACTTCAACTTTTCCGTCCCCGAACCGACCGGTGTGGTCGCCATTGTCGCGCCGGAATCGACCTCGCTGCTGGGATTGGTCTCCGTGATCGCTCCGTGTATTGCCGGAGGGAATACGTGCGTGGTGCTGGCTTCCGAACAGCGGCCGCTCTGTTCCATCACGTTTGCGGAGGTGTTGGCTACCTCCGACCTTCCGGGCGGCGTTGTCAATATTCTCACCGGCACCACCAAAGAATTATTGCCGCATATCTCCGCGCACATGGATGTGAACGCGGTGGTCTATTGCCGCGAGGATGCGGAGGAACGGACGGCGGTTTCCGCTAACGGATCGGTGAACGTTAAACGGACAATGGTGTGGAACCATCGTTGGCAGGATGAATCATCGGAACATCCGTATTTGATCCTCGACCTTCAGGAAATAAAAACAACGTGGCATCCCATCGAAAACATCGGATCGGCAGGAGCGAAATATTAAGATCGAACGACATATTATCGTATTGATCTTCGCTGCGGTCTGTTGGGCCGGCTGCTCCTCATCCGAAGAAACGATTGAAGATTCCGCCGTTACCGCATTCGACGAACCGGAAACGACAGCCGTTGCGGCCTCCGTTGTTCCGTCGGAAAAGCCGAAAAGCACCGTTCCGAAACAACAGCCGTCCGCCGTCCCGCAGCGGTTTACCGTTCACGCCGATACGGTGGATATTCAGCGCAAAAAGAAGAGCAGCTCCGCTTCCTCCTCCATCACCGTCAAAGCGTCCGCTCCGAAAAGATTTTACACCGTGGAAGTGGGCGCCTTCCGGCTGAACAGCAATGTGCAGCGGCATCAGAAACAATTGACCGAACGTTTCAAACTTCCGGTGCGGGTTCTCTTTGACAGCACGTTACAGTTAACGCGCGTCTGCGTCGGCACATTCTCTACCAAAAGCGGCGCCGTGCGGTTCCTTCAACAGATGAAACAACGCTATCCCAAAGATTATGTCGATCCCTGGGTATCGTATTGGACAAAATGAAAATACTTTTGCTGTGTGTTGTTTTCCTCTTGACCGCTCTTCCCTTGTTCTCCCAGCCGACGGATTCTCTCGGCCGGATAAAACGGGAACGACTCAGCACGTTCGAACGGTCGTTCCGCCCTTCCTTTTATGATACCGAAGTATATCTGTATAAAAAGAGCGACTCCACGCGATCGTTCGGCCGGGCGATCGATCAGTTGACCGCGGCGCCGCCGGAAACGCTGCAGGGATTCCGGATCCAGCTGTTGGCGACAAATAATTTCGACGAAGCGAATCTGATCCGAAATTCATTAAACGCGTCGAATCCGGATATCTGGATCTATCTCGTGTTTGAGGCGCCGACGTACAAAGTGCGCGCAGGAGATTTTGTCAACCGGGGCGAGGCAAAACCGTTGTTGGACCAATTCCATGCACAAGGATTCAAAACAGCGTGGGTCGTTCCGGACAGGGTGATCAAAAATCAGCCGCCGAAGCCGCCGTTGCCGGAGGCGATCGACAGCACGTCGATTGGGATGGAAGAATTACGGTGAAATGAATTGTACGCCGTCCACAGGCCATCGGGCACGGACGCGTATGGTATCGCTATACATGGTGAACCGTTCACCGCGTTGATGGGGAAACGGTTTCCCGGCATCGAGCATGTTGTTCCCGTTCCGGTCATCGATCGCCTTCACGGCGTATCGTCCTTCCGGTAACCGGGTGAAAGCAAACTTTCCCGCACTGTCCGGCCTACGCACCGCGACCGGCTGCTTCGAATCCTGAATATTCCTCGCTTCGAGTACGGTTTGCGAGACCGGATATCCGCCAAAACTTCCTTCGATGCTTCCATAGTTGTCCGGATCATCCACGAGGAGGGAAAAGTAACTGACACTGTCACGGTACGCATTTCCCCTTCCGTCCTGCACGAAGTTCCATCGTATCTCCATTCGGTATAACTCGTTTTGATTCAGCCGATCCAGCGGAATGACGGCCAATTCGACCGGCGAGACCTTCCGCACGGAGAGCGTGACGATGGATGTGTCCTTCATTCGGATCAATGTTACCGCCGAGTCGAGCCGGCGTGATGCGATATCGTCGTTAAAGGATAAAAACAGAGTGTCATCAAAAAAGATCTTTCCCGAACGTTCTGCCAACGTGGAAAAAATCAATGAGGGAGGAATGGTATCCCGGAGTCCGGAGCCGGTGAACAGTTTCATGCCCCCCTGCGTGCGCATACGATGACCCGAACGATCGATCATTCCGCGTGCCGAAAAAAGATATATTGAATCGTTCCGGAGATCGCCGGTGACAACCGTATAGGAATCATGGAGACGGGAAGCGGGATACATATTCGTGATCGGTACGGAGAGGGAAAACAAGGTGTCGGTGACGGCAATGTTTTCCTTCGCGACGGAACGGGGATCGAGCCGCTCGGAGAATTTCACCAGGAGATGGTTCCGGTCCGTCGCCGTGACCGACGATATTCTGGGGGCCGACGTATCCTCCAACGACAAGGTAAACGAGAGGCCCGTTCGCACGGAATCGGTCCGTGTAAGCGTCACATCATCGGTGGCTCCCGCGGCATCGATTTCGGGATCGTACAACAGATTGCGGTATTCGTCCCGGACGGCGAAGACGCGGTAGGTTCCGAAGCGGAGGTTCGTCAACAGGAACTCCCCTGTTTTGCCCGACTGCGTAATGTATTCCGGTTTAGTTGTTGCGGGATTCAGCGTGTCGGGAGACGTACCGTCCAGCCGGTACGCAAAGATCATTACATTTCCCGGTTTTTCATCAAACACACGACCGCCGATGGCGCCGGTATCGATCGAATCGCCGGTCGAAAAAGCGAGTGTGAACGAACGGCTCATTCTGTTCCGCGCTCGGATGTCCATCACATCGGTGCCGATCGAAATCACATACGTGGTGTTCTTCCGGAGATCCTCGAGAAAATGGATTTCCAGCTCCGTGCCGCTCCAGTCGAACTCCTTTTGCTCCACCGCCGGGGAAATAAAGATTGCCTCTTCCGTCGACCGGCGATCGACATATTCGCTGAATTCGATTACGACCGAACGGGTGGTGACGTTGACGGCGTTCGGTGCAGGGAGCACGGAAAGGATTTCCGGCGGCACGGTATCAACCGGCCCACCCTCCGGAAGCCGTTGGCCCGCACAGCCGGCCAGAGACAACATCGCGGCAACAATGACAACACAACATTTCATGACGGTAAGTATAGGAATAATTCGTTTGAGATAAAAATATTGAATCTTTCGAAGGAGATAATTACATTGGAACAATGAGCGATTGATACGGATGATTCAACATGCGATATTTTTACTACCCGACGATCGATCGTCATTGCCTTTTGGAGGAATAATGAAGCGTCCGCTCTTCATTCGCATATTCACCGTTGCCGTCATCCTTACCATTCCCCTGCTTTCCGCCGAACGCCCGACATATCAGTTCCTGCAACATGATGTGAGCGCCCGTGCTTCCGCCATGTCCGGCAGCTTTATCTCCATGAAGGACGATCCGGCGGGTATCTTTTACAATCCGGCAACGATTGGAACGTTGCTCACCCCCGTTGCGGCATTCGGCTATACCAGTCATCTGTTGGACATCAAAGGGGGATTTGCGGCTTATACGCAGGATCTCGGTGCGGTCGGAGTCGCGGGGATCGGCGTGCAGTATATCGATTTTGGTTCGTTCGTACGGACCGATGCGGTGGCGAACAAATTGGGGACTTTCAGCGCCGGTGACATGGCACTCTCGGTTTCCCTCGCCCGGCCGTTCGAAGAGAACATCTATTACGGCATCACGGCGAAATATATCTACTCGTCCATCGCGGAAGCGAACTCCTCCGCCCTTGCCGCCGATTTCGGCGTGATGTATCTGATTCCCGGCGATGATCCGATCACTCTCGGCGTGACGATCGCCAATATCGGCACACAGCTCGATTTTTACGGTGCGACCGAGGAATCACTGCCGTTCGAGATCAAAGTCGGCGGGACGATCAAACCGCAGCATCTGCCGCTGCAGCTGAATCTCAACTTCCACAAATTGAACGAAGAACGCGATACGTTTTTAGACAAGTTCACCTCTTTTACCGTCGGCGGCGAATTCACCCTGAGCAAAGCACTGCGCTTTCGCTTCGGCTACAGCAACGAACGCCGGAAAGAATTGAAGATCGGAACTTCCGCCGGTATGACCGGCTTTTCGCTCGGAGGGGGATTGGAACTCAAAAGTCTTCGTGTGGACTACAGTTTCAATTCTTACGGGGTCATCGGCAGCATCAGCCGGTTGACGCTCGGCATCGACGTGTGAGTCGGACGGCACTCTGCAATCTATCGCACCCGAGGAGTCGCGACTCTTCGGGTTTTTTTATCCTCAATGCGGCAGCAGACTTTTCAACAACAATCCGCTCGAATAGTACATCACCATCCCCACGAAGACGACAAGCGACAACACGCGGTTATCGGAGCGGTTAATCTCCGGAATCAGATCACTGGCACCGACATATAACGCCGCGCCGGCCGAAAATGCGAATGCATACCCGGTGATCTTCGGATCGACGTTTTGCAGGAAAAAAATCATAAAAATTCCGATCATCGTTCCGGCCGCGATGCCGGCAGCGGCTTTTAATGCCGTTGTGCGGCTTTGATCCGATGCGAGCATGATCGAAGCGATCGTCAACCCCTCGGGAAATTTATGAAGCAGGATGGCCACGAAAATGAGAACGCCGAGCGAAAAATCATAATACATGCCCGACGAGATCGCCAGACCGTCAAAAAAGGCATGGATGAACAATCCCCAAAACGCCGAATAACTCGCGATCTTCGACATCCGTTCGTGTTTGTGCGTCTCTTCGCCGAAGTGAAGATGTTTCACCACCGTGTGCTCCACAAAATGGATCATGCTGAATCCGATCAGCATCCACAACGGCGCGGATGTTCCGATATTTTCGATGCTCTCCGGAAGAAGGTCGATCAATACCAGTGCAAGCAGGAAACCGGCGCCGAGCGCCAGCAGCAGTTCCTGGATCTTCTTGGAAATATCTTTTTTCCAGACAATGAAGGCGCCACCCAATATTTCGGCCCCTCCGGCAACCAGTCCGGCAACAATGATATAGATCGTGACATCATTCATGGGCGATACGGTTTTTTGAGGTATTCGTCCGCCAATTCATGTGAATTTTCAAACGGCGGCAGGGATCGTACTTTTTGATATTGCATAATCGCATGATTTCTTTTTTGCTGCATGTCGAACACCATACCGGTCCGGAGATGGCACATCGCCAGGAACGGCGATTCGCGGCCGGCATCCAATTCCCGGCTGAGCCGTTCACAATCGCGGAAAAACGTCAATGCTTTGTCCCCTTCCGCCATGTTTAATGCCACCATCCCAAGGTAATACAACGCTTCCCGTTTGGCGTAAGGACTGTATCCCCGCTGCTGCCGGTCGCATCTGCGGAGGATCTGTTCAAACATCGATTGTGCTTCGCCGTACCGCGCGGTGAGATACGCACTCCGGCCGACATACCGGTGAAAGACAACATTGTTCGGGAACTGCCGGAGGAGCGATGTGGAGAGTTCGTACGACGTGTGATACCGGCGTTCATAATTATAATTTAATTGCAGCAGAAAATATTTCGCTTCAATCGCGGCAAACCGCGCTTTTTCCGACGCGCGCTGCAACTGGGCGATCCCTTGTTCCTTGTTCCCTTCCGGAAAAAAAACCATCACCGGTTTGACGATCGGGTATTTTTCCGGAATGGTGGCGGCATAATAGTTGTAAATGCCGATGCCGAGAAGAATATCGTGGTTTTCCGGTGCGATGGTATACGCTTTTTGCACGACCGGCAGCGCCTTCCGGCCGGCATTCGCCGCACTGAACCAGCTGCTTCTGTTCGCACGCAGGCGTCCCTGAAATCCCAGCGCTCCTCCTTTGAAAAACAATGCACCGACGTTGTTCTCGTCGATACGCAAAAGGCTGTCGCACAAGGCGATCACATCATCCATCCTGCCGATAAACCGTTCATCGAGTTCTTCCGTCTCCATATTCATCATGATCCGCCACCACTCGATCATCGCCAGAAAGAACTTTCCGGCGGGATGCGACGGATATTTTGATGACAGCGCCGTGAACTCCTTTTCCGCTTTTTCAAACTCCAAATTATAGACGGCGTTGATGCCCCGCTGAGCATATCCGTCAAATTCCGGCGTGGTAATCCATTGTGCCGGCGCTGAGAAGGTACAGAGGATGACGAGAAGAAGATACCGCAACGATCGGTTCATTGTCCTGTCGGCGCCGGTACGGATTCCGGCGGCGGTTGCAACATCGAAAGACGCTCCGACCGCCACTGTTCGTACGACCACGCTGTGTCGGATGCGGAGACCCATTTCCAGAAAACGATCAACAGCGTTCCCGCTATTAACATTAGAGTCGCCAACGCTCCCCCTTCCGGACCGAATGAACCGCCGGTCAGCCATTCCGGTCCGGAGACGACCGCAGTGCCGATCTGCGTGCCGGTAGAAGTTGTGCCGCTGACCGGATACGCATAGACGAATCCCTGCGTGAAATTCCAGGAAATGTGAAGTCCAATGGGAAGCCACAGCGCTTTAGTCTTAAAATAGGCAATCGATAACCAGATACCGGCAAGGCCTACGTTGATGAGGCCGAAGAGGGAAACGTTGGGATTGTTCCCGTGAGCGACCGCGAACAACAACGAGAGCAGGACAGTGGCGATCACCTTGTTCGTTCCTTCCACGAACGTTTGGAACAAGTATCCCCGGAAGAGCACTTCTTCACCGTAACCGACCACCAGATACAATGCGGCGCTGTTGAGAAATATTTTTCCCGCCTCGGAAAGGGGAAGTTCTCGCCATTCGATCACGACCATTCCGAACATAGACTCGATTCCGTAGATCGCCGACATCATGCCGAACCCGAACAACAATCCCTGTGTCAGTTCTTTCCCCCAATTCCCGCGGAAGGTGACGCCGACGGAGACAAAAGGCCGTTTGTCCACAAAACGGAGCATGATCCAGGTCGCCAGTGTGGTGACACCGTAAAAGATATACGCCGGCCAGATCTGTTTGTCCATCGCGGGAAACTGCTGTTGCAGGAGCGCAACGACCGGACCGGTGATGACCGTGTTGCAGCCGACGGCGATGAGAAGAAAAATGCCGATCCGCCAGCCGGCGCGAAGATAGTTCAACGACGGATTGAAAAAAATCGAACGGAATGTGGTGTTCACATTTTCTCCAGTATATAGTCTCGAACGTTGGTCATGCTGATCCGTTCCTGCTTCATGGAATCCCTCTCCCGCACCGTCACGGTCTGATCCTGCAACGATTGCGAATCCACCGTAAAGCAAAATGGCGTGCCGATTTCATCCTGACGCCGGTACCGGCGGCCGATGGCGCCGCTGTCGTCGTAAAATACGCGGAAATATTTTTGCAGATCCTTCGTCATCCGCTGCGCGATCGTATCCATTCCATCGCGATTCACCAGCGGCAGGATCGCCGCTTTCATCGGCGCCAGTGACGGGTGGAAATGCAGGACGGTCCGCATCTCTCCTTCGACCATTTCTTCATCATACGCCGCACAGAGGAACGCCATAAAGGACCGGCTGGCACCGACGGACGTTTCGATCACGTACGGCACGAATTTCTCCTTCGTCTGTTCATCGTAATATTTCATCGCTTTGCCGGAGAATTGTTCGTGCTGCGACAGATCGAAATTGGTGCGGCTGTGGATTCCTTCCACTTCCCCCCACCCGAACGGAAATTTGAACTCGATGTCGAACGCCGCTTTTGCATAGTGTGCCAGCTTCTCATGTTTGTGCCATTGCAGTTGTTCCGCTTTCATGCCGAGAGAGAGGAACCATTTCATCCGTTCCTCGCGCCAATAGTCGAAAAATTTGTCTTCCTGGCCGGGCGTAACGAAATACTGCATCTCCATCTGTTCGAATTCACGGGTGCGGAACAGGAAATTTTTTGTGTTGATCTCGTTACGGAACGCTTTGCCAATCTGCGCGATGCCGAACGGCAGTTTTTGCCGCGAGGCGTTCTGCACATTCAAAAAGTTGACGAAGATCCCCTGCGCCGTTTCCGGACGCAGATAAACGACGTTGTTCGTATCCTCGACGGGTCCGACGAACGTTTTAAACATCAAATTGAACTGCCGCGCATCGGTGAAGGTCCCTTTATTGCCGCAATTCGGACACGCGACGGCCCGGATCGCCGCGGCGACCGATTCATCGGAGGAGAATCGGGCGGAAAACTCCGCCGTAATTTTGTCGTCGGACTGTTGGCCGTCAAATTGTCCCGGAAATATTTCCCGGAGGATCTCCTTTTTCTTTTTCGACGACAATTCCTCCATCAACACATCCACCCGGTACCGGGACTTGCACTGTTTGCAGTCCACCATCGGGTCGGTGAAATTCGCCACGTGACCGCTCGCTTCCCATACTTTCGGGTGCATCAGGATGGACGCATCGATCCCTTCAATGTCGTCGCGGAAGGTCATGCTGCGCCACCACGATTGTTTCAGATTGTTCAGCAGTTCCACGCCGAGCGGACCGTAATCCCAACAACCGTTGAGTCCGCCGTAAATTTCACTGGATTGAAAGACAAAACCGCGACGTTTCGCGAGCGAAACGATCTTTTCCATTATCGAGTTTGTTTCTTTGGCGCTGATGATGTAACTCCTTTCTTGGGCAGTACGACCGGTTCTTTGGTAAAAAGATAACTCCGGAGAATCAACTCCCCGTTTTTAATCTGAACGATAGAACTTTTTTCTTTCGCATTTTCGCTCGAAATAACCTCGGCTTCATATCCTTCCAGCGAATCCCTCATCACTTTGACGAATTCGACCGGATCGAAAGCCGGCGGCATCAACACACGGACATCATTCCGGTTGCGGACGGGACGGATCGAATTTTTGGCGATTCCCATTCTTCGCAGCGTCGTATCCGCCATCGCGGAGACCCGTTCACCGGAAATTTCCTGCTTCAGGGAGGGGAGCAACGAGAACATTTCGCTTCCCCCCGTCCGCGTCTCTCTCACCCATGTGAGAAGAACCGCAAGGAGCGATAATGCCGCTATGATAACGTATCGTTTATCCATCGGTTAAATTTCTATTTCCGATCGCTGACGCCGTGTGTAGACCGATAATTTTCCTCTTCCGTACCGCCGGATCATTTCTGCGGCGAGGTCAAAATCCCTTCCGATGTCCCCCGGAGTATGTGCATCCGATCCGAGCGCCAGCGGGATACGGTATTCGGAGAGGATTGAAAGGATCTGTTCGCTGGGATACATTTCTTTCACCGGTTTTCGCAATCCGGATGTGTTGATCTCCACCGACATGCCGGATTCTTTCACAACTTTGAAGGTTTCCCGGAGTATCTCGGTCATATCTTTGGTGGGGCGGTGTCCGAACTTTTTGACGAGATCGCAATGTCCGAGGATGTCGAACAATCCGCTCTGCGCCGATCGTTTTACGTGGTCGTAATAATCGGTATAAATTTCGTTGACATCTTTAACGTCGTAATTGGCGACAAAATGCGGATCATCGAATCCCCAATTCCCCAAATAATGCACAGAACCGATGACATAATCAAAATCATTTTTGGCGTTAAATTCTTTCACCCATTGTTCCGTTCCCGGAAAAAAATCCCCTTCCACCGCGAACTTTATGGTGATCTTCCCGCGGTATTTTTCCTGAAGGTGCTTCACGGCGGGGGCGTACTCGTTCCAGAATTGCGCTTCGGACATGCGCACTTTGTTGTCCCAATCATCCGGCATCGGCGTGTGATCCGACAGGCCGATCTCCGTCAGTCCGATTTCGATCGCCCGGAGGACGTATTCTTCCAGGCGACCGTCCGCATGTTTGCAAAGATAGTTGTGATTGTGATAGTCAACGAGCATTATCGTTTCCTTTTCAGCAGGCGGATCGTCTCCATTCCCAGCGATGCGTATAATTGTGCGGCGTGCCGCAATCGATGCTGCGACAATGCGGTGAAATGTTTCCGGATGACCGCATGGTCCTTCCGTGCGATCACGCCGGTGATGGCCGCGCGCGGCGACGTGGCCGCCACATTTTCCACTGTCCGCCGGATAATCGGCGCAAAGATCTTCCAGGTATCCCGTGGCGGAATTCCCGCCGCCGTCGAAAGTTGTTCCACGACGGAGAGGAGCGTCACGAGGTAATTCGAAGCAAATACACCGGCAATGTGGTACACGATCTTTTTCTTTTTATTCAGGACAATCGTCTGTGCCTGAAGGATCCGGGCGAGCCGCCGTGCCGTTTTGACCGCTGTGGTGTCCCCTTCCACCGCAATCCAAATACCGCGGAATTCTTTGCCGGTAATCCGCGTTGCGGGAAATGTCTGCATTGGATGGAACGATCCGACGGCGCCGCCGCGGCGGCGAATGGACCGCAACACATCGGAGCTAAGTGCTCCGGAACTATGCAGCACAACAGCACGTTGAGGCCGATGCAACCGTCGCGCCGTTTCTTCTGACACGTCCGTGATGGCACTGTCCGTCACGGCGATCAGGACAAGCGAACCTTTGCCGTTCCATTCGGACACTGTTCCGGCGCTTTTCACTCTCACGAGCCGCGCCAATTTCTGGGCAGACCGTCCCTCCCGTGAATAGATCCCCGCTAACGGGATTCCCGCATAAAATAAAGCAAGGGCTATTGAACGTCCAACAGCCCCTGCACCGATCAAAATAATATTGTTCAAGCGGTCACTGTATCAACATCAGTTTTTTGGTCGCTGTGGTGCTGCCGGAGCGGAGTTGGTAATAATAGACTCCGCTGGCGAGGTTGCCGGCCTGCAACAGTACGGAATGCCGCCCGGCAGAAAACGTTCCGTCCACCGGTTTGGCGACGACGTTACCTAAAAGATCGAACACGGTCAATGTGGTGTATCCGGATTTCTCGAGTGAAAATGCGATTTTGGTTGAAGGATTGAACGGATTCGGATAATTCTGTTCCAAAGAAAATTTTACCGGCGCGGTGTGCGGATCGCCCACGGAAGTCGAAGCGCTGTACTGAACAGTCAAAACGGGCCGGTTCGCTGAAGTTGTAGAACTCCGTGAATCAAACCGCTTTGCAGTTAGATTGGTCGTTTCATCGCCGATAATGATCCAGCCGAAATTGGATGACGGATTGGAAAGCCATCCTTGAACATCTGCGACCAATTCCGGCGTGGAAGCCCAGGTATACGATCCCACACCCGCGATCGAAGTGGTGGCGCTCACCGTAGCGGAAAAGTCGCCGCCGGGATTCGTCCAAGTTTGCGTGTTAAACAACCGATGCGACCATGTGGCGTCATTGGTGGTCGCGTTTGCTCCCCCGCCTTCATTGCCGCCGGCGTCGGACGTTCCTTCACCCCAATCCGCGGTAATTTTCCGGAGAGAAAAATTGCCGGTCACTCCGCTGCTCGGTACTCTCGATACTCGCATGGCGAGAGAAACGGAGGTGATCGTCGCGTTGGACGGTATGTCCGTCAATGCGAATTTCACCAGCGCCCGCCGGACATTTCCGCCGTTGGTGCGGCCGCTGAAGAGATACGCACCCGCTCCGTTGCTCGAGGTTCCGCTTTCGTTGTAGATGGTATTGTCCAACACAGGAATGATCGTAGCAGACTGTTGCGCCGAGACGTCCATCAACATGGATACGGCGATCAGCACCAAAACAAATAATTTCATGACTCTCCTTCCGATGATCGTGATACCATGAATGTAACCATTTTTCTGCTTGAGTGAAAGATGTTCTTCGTTTGATTTCAGGGAGACTTTTCGATACTTTTTAACGATGAAACTTCTTCTGATCATTCTCCTCGTTACATCCCCGCTGATCGGCCAATATCGCGCGGTATTGTTTAACGGCTCCGGAAAATCCGCGGAAGAACAATTGCTTGCGATGACCCTCGCCGGGATCGTCAACCGGGATTCCGCCAGGGTCTATTTGTTGAATGTATATGAAGCGTGGAGTTTTCAACAGTCGGACGAGCAGTGGCGGGACCTGTACCGCAGCCGCGGCAATGTGCTCTTCGACAGCATCCATTCCGTCGATCAACTGGTGGAGAAATTCCGTCCGTTCATACACGGAGGCGTACGTTACAATGCGGCGCGATTGTTCGGCAATTTTCCCGGTCAATCATTTCGCTGGCAAGGCGAAGCGGCGGCGGTCATCGGCGGATTGACGGACCGGCTGCCGGTGACGGCGGAGCTGGCATCACGTTTGTCGCTGTCGATCGAAAACTCCCTCACGATTACCGATCCGTTTGACGGCGATTCCGCCGTTTCTGTCCCGGGGAAGGTCGATTCCGCCGGACTGATTTGGAATAACGGCGCGTTGACCGAAGAACAAGCGTATCTCTCGTTTTTACAATGGGGGATCGATTTTCTCCTGCCGCGATCCAACCCGGGGAAAATGTATATCCGGGAGATCACGGACTTTACCGTGCGGCACCGGATGTTCCAGGTGAATCTCGCGGGAACCGATGAACTGAAACTGGATTCCATGCCGAAACCTCGTGCCGACATTCTGGAACAACTTCTCCTTTTTTACCGGCAGAAAAATCCCGCATCCGTCTTCCATATTTACGGATGGATCCGGCCCGAACCGATGACACAATGGTTCGCCCACTACGGTGCAAGTATGCATGAAACGCTTATGGGAAATCTTTCATGGCACGGCTCATTTCCTCAGCCGCCGCGAACATGGACTCCGGCCTCGGCGCTTCGCGCCGACACACTCACGCTGGAAAACAAATATTACGTACTCTTTCTCGGCTCGGAAGGGGATGCCGCCAATTGGAATATCGCTTTTCAATCCGGCGCCTGGTTGTCCCCTAAGCGGGGAAGCGTTCCGGTGAATTGGGGTTGGAATCTGCATCTGTTGGAGCAGATGCCGTTTGTCGCTTCGTACTATTATGACACGGCGACACCGAACGACGGATTCGTCAGCGTCACGTCACCTCTCGGATACGCGTATCCCGACCTGTGGCCGTCGGAAGTGAAAACCGATGCTGTGACGGAATCCCGCCGGTTGATGGAAACATTCGGCGTGCGCAACGTGTACGGATATAAACATTATGAGGGGAAAGGAACAGCGACCTATCGGGGAAAAACGATCAGCAACAGTTTTAATTTCCCTGCGTACGGATCGTTCCAGCAGTCCATCGGTGCACCGCTCACCGTCCTGTTCGATCCGCAACTCCCCTTACAGGTGCCGGTGACGACGTACGGCGGCCTGTTGTTGAATCATTGCGACGACGGAAGTTTTTACGGTAACGCCAGCAACATCAGCACGATGGCCAACCGGATCCTCTCTCTGCTCAAAGGAAAGCCAAAACCGTTTTTCCTGGTGGCGGGATATAACCGATTTCGACAGGATGATTTCGGTATCCGTCCGTCGCCGACCCTGTCGGACATCAGCGTGCCTCGTCTGGAACAACTCCTTCAATTGATGGCGTTCGATACAACGGCGGGTAAACACATCGAAGCGGTAACCATCGAACGATTTTCGGGTTTACTGAGAAAACATTCCGGGCTGACCCGGGTATCGGAAGAAACCGGCGTACCCACAGCTCCGGCGCTCGGTCAAAACTATCCGAATCCATTTAATCCGGTCACCGTTATCCCGCTGGAGTTACCGGAACCGGGCGAGGCGACGATTACCGTGACCGACATCCTCGGCAGGAACATCCTCACACTCCCGCTGGGGCGACGCGATGCGGGCCGTCATACCGTCCGTTTCGACGGTGCATCATTGTCCGCCGGAGTATACTTTTACACGCTCTCTTATCTCTCCGCCGATGACCGCGGCCGGACACAGCTGACCCGGAGAATGGTTCTGTTGAAATGATCAGTGCTGGGAGGACAGATATTGCGTGTGTCCGTGTTTCACCGATTCCAGTGCCACGACGACGTTATCCCATCCGAAACTCTCCACATGTTTCCCTTCCAGCAGTTTATAGCTGGTGAAAAAATGCTCGATCTCCACCAACAGATGTTTCGGTACGTCCTTCACGTCGTTGATGTTCCGGTAGGTCGGATCGTTCACCGCAACGGAGAGCAGTTTGTCGTCCGGCCCTTTTTCGTCCTTCATCCGAAGAATGCCGATCGGCTTCACTTCCACCAGCACGCCGGTGAACAACGGTTGATCGATAAAAATCAGGATATCGAGAGGATCGCCGTCGTCCCACAGCGTGTTCGGCACGAATCCATATGCTTCCGGATAATGCATGGAGGAATAGAGCACGCGGTCCAGCTTGAAGACGCCGAGTTCCACGTCGTATTCGTACTTGTTCCTGCTCCCTTTGGGGATTTCGACGATGGCGTTAATGATGCGCGGAAAATTGCTGCCGATCGGAAGGTCTTTCAAATTCATACGGGGCTTTCTCAAAAAACGAATGCCGAAATGGAAGTCCATTTCGGCATTCAATGTTCAACAACGGTGGGTTATTTCAATTTCATCGATGCGACGACTTTGTCGAATGCCGGTTTGAAATTGTCGGTCAGCGGTTTGTACCACGTCACGATCACCCGGTACAGTTTGTCACCTTTCACCGCAAAATAAACCTCGCGATCGATATTGGCGGCAGGACTCGCGGTCAAAGTTTTTGCATCCACGCCGTCGATTTTTGCCGTACCGGTCTTTTTGGGACTAAACTTCCCTTTGTTGTCATCAAAAAGTTTGTCCAGATTATGTTTGTTGGTCGGGAAGACGTCGAAATCGATCGTACAATCCTGGCGGAGCCCCTGCAATTTTAAGACGAAGAGCGAACCCCCTTTTTTCTCCTTCGGCATAGTCACGTCGAAATTGTCCGGATGTTCGAACTCGACAAAATCATTGCTGAATTTCGTCACTTCAGCGGTGGGTAGCGCATCCGCATTGGGATCTTTATAGACCTTTTTCGGCTTCGGCAATTTTACCGATTCGACGATTTTCTCTAGCAACGGCTTATAGACGTCGAAATATTCGTTAAATCCGGAGATGCTCACGGTATAAAAAGCGCTGTCGTGCGCCACGATGATTTTTTCCCCCTGCAGCGTCGTTTCTTTACCCACTTTCACCTTGTAGGAGTATTTAAATCCGTTCTCTTTGCCGATCATCGCCGGTTGTTCTCCGGCGAGGTTGAGGGCGGAATAACTCTGCATGGTAGTCGCTTTGTACTCTTCCAGCGTTCCGACGTTGACATCCTTGAATTTTTCGGAACTGATCTCGATCTCCACACCCCCTTGTTCGGAATTCACGGTGGTGCTTCCCTGCGAGTATACCTCATAAAATTTGTCGGCGACGATCTGTGAGGAATAGACTTTCGTCCGTTTCGGATCGGTATTTAACAACCACCCTTTCGGATATTGCACTTCCATACCGTTGATCGGATCCTGGAACGTTTCCCATTCGGTCACGTTCGGCAGTTCCGCCTTTTTCTGACACGACGTGAACGAACCGGTTATTCCGGCGGCGATCACTATCAGCAGAATGATCGGGATCTGTGAGAAAAGCTTTTTCATAAATCACCTTTATGGGTTGAGTGGAAATGTGGGGTTGTTATTTTCCGCAATTCATCTGGGTGGATTCTTTTTTCGCCGCCGCATTTTTCGGATTGATCTTCAACACTTGCGCATAATATTGACATGCCAGTTCCTTCAACTTTTTCGCCTCGTCCAGCAGCAGCTCTTTGTCCCCTGTCCGCACGGCGTACATCTGCGCCAGAAAAAGATAGAGTCCTTCCTCTTTTTTCTCTTTATCGTAGGGAATGGCTTTTTCCAGTTTTTCGATCGCCGCTTTGATATCTTTGTCGCGGTAATCAAACAGCGCCAACGACCGGTAACCGCCGATGATCATCGGCACCTGCTGTTTTGCTTTGGACGGATCGGCTTTCAGAATACTGTCCGCCAGATTCACCATGATCCCGGCATGATATCTCCCCAAATCGTTGGAATCCTGCAGCGTGTAGATCTGCACGAGGGACTGGTGATATTGCGGCGTATTCGGACGGAGCGCAACGATCTTTTTGTAATAGTTCTTTGCCGTGTCGATCTTGTCGAGCACGAACCATGAATAAGCGGTCCAATACAGCGCCGTGATATTGTTCGGATCTTTCGCCAGAAGTTTTTCATATTGAACAACCGCACGGTCATACTTCTTCTGCGTCAGATAGATCGCCGCCAGCGTGCCGATGGCATCCTGATTATCTTTTTCCTTCGTCAGCGTCCGTTCCAGAAAGGTGATCGCGTTGACGGTATCTTTGATCTGATAATAGGAGAATCCCATCCGGTATAGCTCTTCGCTCCCCAACGAATCTTTCGGGAAGGTGGTGTACAACGCAAGCGACTTTTGGTATTCTTTCGCCAAATAATAGGAATGCGCCAGCATCGGTTTTAATTCGACGCTTTTCGGATTCATGGCGATCGCTTTTTCGAGCGCCGGGATGGCATCGGTGTATGCGCGGGCATTGTACGCCGAGATCGCATATTGTTCCCACGCTTCGGCATTGTCCTTTTTCAATTCGAGATATCTTTTGAAAAATTCTGCCGCTTCCCGCCAATAGACCTTCGTGCGGTACATCGTATTCGCCGCTTCATAGATCGCTTTGTCGTTCGTCGGATCGAGTTCGATCGATTTTTGCAGCGCCTCCATGATCTCTTTGATCTGCGCCGCATTGAGCCCGCGGTTCTTCAGGATCGTCGTTCCCAATTTATACCAGAGCACCGGATCGGTCGGACGCAACTGCGTTGCGGTGCGAAGATTGTCCACCGCCAGAACGATCACGTTCTGCCGGGCGTATACTTCGGAGAGACCGATATATGCTTCGACATTTTTCGGATCGATCTCCTTCGCTTTGGAAAAATAGATCGACGCTTTATCGAGAGAGTCTGTCTCCAGAAACGTTTGCGCATAGGCAATCGGACCGAGCGTGCTGTTTTTATGATACTTCTCGATGTTTTTGTACTGTTTCGCCGCTTTATCCCATTGTTGCAGTTTTCCGTACACACGAACAATAGAGACGAGCGCCGGTTCGAATTCGTCGTCGAAATCCAGCGACCGCTCCAGCAACGGCAGCGCTTTTTGATAATCCCCTTTTAAACGTTGAATTTCTCCGAGGAAGTAATTTGCTTCGGCGCTGCGGGAATTTGCGGAAAGGTACCGTTCAAAATATTGGATGGCATCATCGTACGATTTTTTATTGAAGGCGTCTTTCCCCCGGGAAAGGTCATCCTGTGCGGCGGTAAACGATATGATCAACAACAGTGCAGCGAATACTTTCATCACGATTCCTTTTTCGTTATGGGGTGCTGAGTTGAACTAAACGGACCGGCATCGTCGCCGGGACCAAACCGTTACTGACGATGATCTTTTGGCCTTCGCCGCTCGCGGCAAAAGCGGTGAATCCGAATCCGACCCCTTTACCGATATTCTTCGAAAAGATAGAAATGGTGCGGGACAACGGATAATATTTCCGGTAGATGTGCGCCTGATGCGGAGCAAAATATTCCAATGCGGTCGACGTCGTATCGCGCCGGAAATTCGGATCGCCGATCTCCAATACCCGCACATTCTCCGGCAGCCGCGACAGCCATGCCGTACCGACAAAACCGATCGCATTCGGCCGGTCCGCCACCACGGAAAAAACCTCGGCGGTGGAGGAACAGGGGAACATCGCCGCCGTCAAGGGTTCTCCTCCGGAAAGACGGGAACGGACAAACTCATGCACGCCGCTGTTCGGATCGCCCGCCGCCACGAGGATGGAACTCTGCAAGCGGGATTCTTTCACTTCGGACCACGATTTTTTTTGTCCGCTCACGAGAGCGGAAAGTTCCGCCGTGGTCAGACGCTGCAATGCATTCTTGGCGTTGACGATGACGGCCACCCCGTCATAAGCGATCGTCGCTGAGTCGATTTCGAATTTGTTCGCAACGGCAGCCGAACGCTCTTCCGCATTCAATTGGCGGGCGCACACCACCAATCGCACGCTGTCATTCAGCAATTGAACGAAAGCATCGCGGGTGGAGGATGAAAGATTCAGAATCTTCACCTCTTCATACATCCGCTGGAAATCGGTCACTTGAATGTTGATCACGGGATATACATCTTCCGCGGTGATCATCGTCAGGTTTCCGCTGGTGAGCGACTCGCGCCGTTCGCCGGAACACGATGGAAGGAACAGCAGTGCGGACACAACGGCAAGGGAAAGCCAGAAACGATTATTCGGTCTCACGTTCTTCATCAGCTTGCCGTTGTTTTATCCGGAGTGAAATAAATCGATACACACCATAGAGAAGCAGTACGACGCCGAACATCACCCGGAATTTCTCCGGAATGTTCATCTCTTCCGGGAGAAGGAACAACACGTACAATCCCATCACGAAGAACACAACCGACATCGCATACCCGAAGTATGCAAAAATTTTCGAAGGATCCATTACCGCCGTTACCGCCCTGCGTTCAGGCGGAATTTGAACGGGATCGATACCCAGACGGCTACCGGACCGTTGTTCATGATGGCCGGGGTGAATTTCCATTTCATGGCAGCATCGATCGCCGGTTGGTTGAACAGTTCCGCATCGGATTTTAAGACCTGCGCCTTTTTTGGATTTCCTTCTTTGTCCACCCAGATTTTCACCCACACTGTACCTTCAACGCCCGCACGACGGGCGATTTCCGGATAGACGGGTGCGGGATTGTTTCCGGGAAGCGGCTGCGGCTGTTTTTCCACCGGTACGAAATCCGGCGGCGGGCCGTCTTCTTCAATGCGCACATCCGACTCGATTTCCACCGGTCCGCCGGTTCCTTCTCCTTCGCCGATCGGTCCGGTTTGCGCCATTTCTTCCTGCGTTGCGATGGTCTGTTCCGGATTGATTTCCGCATCCGGCACCGGCACCGGCGTTCCGACCGTCGGCTTTGCCACCGGGGCTTCCACGGAAACCGCAGGAGCGGTCTGCGAATTGGTGATGGACGGCGGCGGGCCAAGGTCGCTGTATTTCATGATCCGGACCGAATACACCGGTTCATCCTCTTCCAGCAACGCCTGCACGCCGTAATATGCCCCCATGCCGGCGAAGTGGAAACTTCCAGCGACGATGATCGCCGTGATGGAATATTTCCTGGTGAGAACGCGTAATTCCTGATATCCATACAACGGCTTTTGTGCTACTGTTGTTGACATAATCAATTCTCCATTACACCGTTAATTACAACGTTCCGATCTGCCGTTTATCTTCATCCAGCATCGGCGCAAGACTGAACCGCGTGATATCGTTGATGTTCAACTCATCCATCACATCGACCATGTCGATATATTTTGCTTTTCCATCCACCTTAATCAACGTGATCAGTTTCGGATTGGCCCGGTTGCGCTCCTTCAGCAGTTTCCCGAGGTTCATGAGTTTCTCTTTTTTCTCGTTCCCGTCCACCGTCACCGGCTTTTCCGTTCCGACATTCCAGAAAATCCGGAAATCATCCGTGATGCGCAGCGTGAGCAGGTTCGACTCCGCAACATCGGCCTTCGTGTCGGACGGCGGCAGATTGATCTCCATCGTCTGCGGCTTGTTCATTGATGTCGTCAACATAAAAAAGGTCAACAGAAGGAACGCCACGTCCACCATCGGAGTCATATCAATGCGGATATTGACCCGTTTTTTCTTCTTTTTGGCTCCGTGTTTCTGCTTGCCTTTCGATTGTGATAAATCTACATCGGCCATAATTCGTCACTCCTGAAAATTTATTTTTCCATATCGGTCACGAGGTTGAACCGTGTAATGTTCTCCTTTTGCAAGGTCTCCATCACACTTTGTATCACCCGGTATTCCGACTCCTTATCCGCTTTGATCACCGTGCGGAGTTTGGGATTTCGGATACGCGCATTCCGCAGCAATTCCGGCAGTTCCGAAAGTGTCACCTGAACCCCTGCCTTGAGAATATATTGCGGACCGAACAACGCACCGCGCAAATTTTGATTGTCTACTCCGAGATAGATGCCGCCTTCTTTGTCGACGGTCACCGTCATCACATCCGTATCGGGCAGTTTAAACGCGGAATGAGACGTCGGAATCGTTACTTCCGCAACATCCTGCGGCTTAAACGTTGTCGACAACATGAAGAACGTCAGCAACAAAAAGCCGACGTCCACCATCGGAGTCATATCAAGCTTGAACCCGACTCGTTTTTTCTTCGACATACTGGCTCCTGCCTGATTGAATTATTCGTGCTTGGACTGCAAGTTCATCAGAATATCTTTACTTGCCTCGTCGATCATGTAGGTCATGCCGTCGATTTTTGTGGTGAAGAAGTTATACGCAACGATCGCCGCGATGGCAACCGCGATACCGCCGGCGGTGTTGATCAACGCTTCGGAAATACCGAGCGAAAGTGCCGCAGCGTCGGTCGCACCGGCTTTTGCCAGAGCAGCGAACGAACGGATCATGCCGAGCACCGTCCCAAGCAATCCCCACATGGTCGCGATAGAAGCGATGGTGGAGAGCGAAATGAGGTTGCGTTCCAGAATCGGCATTTCGAGCATGGTGGCTTCTTCAATCACCCGCTTTACTTCTTCCATTTTTTCTTTTTTGTTCAGATCCTTTTTCGTCAACAGTTCCTGGTACCGTTCCAATCCTGTTTTGACGATATTCGCAAGCGAACCGCGCTGTGCATCACAGGCCGCGATGGCTGCGGTGATGTCATTGGAGTTCAGATTGGTAACGAGCGTTTTGAGAAATTTCGGCAAGGGACCGCGGCCGGCGGCTTTTTTCAACGAAAGGAGTCGTTCAACGATGTAGGCAACAACCATGATCGAAAAGGCGATCAAACCGATAACCAGGTAACCGCCGTCTTTGACGAATTGCGGAAGCATAAATTCGAAGATCAGCCATCCGATGAGTGTTGCACCGAAGATGATGACGAAATTGAGAGATCCTTGTTTCATAGAACTACTCCTTATAGTGTAATATAATTGATTAAACGTTGTTTACTTGGCAATGGCATAGATCGCGTCTTCGCGCGTCTCTGCCGACGTGAAAATGGTTGATAACTTTGTTACTACAAAAACATTCGTGATGCTCTTGTTCACATTGCAGAGGATCATTTTCCCCTGGCGGTTCATGTATGAGGTGTGCGCGGAGACCATGGCACCGATAGCCGATGAATTGAGGTATTCCACATCGCCGAGATCGATGATCAGTTTTCTGTTTCCCTGTTCAAGATGTAATGCGACAGCTTTTTTCAGTTCATCCGTTTCATCCCCGCCGACCAAAGAGCCTTTCGGTTCGAGAATGATCACCTTGCCGTCATCCATCGTTGAAGTTTTAAGTTTCATCGAAAATCCCCTATAGAATTTGAGTGGACATGATGCTATGATCGCCGTCAACCATGACAATATAGAGAAGATATGGAGAGAGAAGTCAACTTGCAATAACAAATTTTCCGGATTTTCTTAACAATCGACACGAAATCCGTCACGAGACTCCGTTGTTTTTATTTTTTCCGGACACGGAATCTTAAAATTTTCTAAGACCCTTCAGCAGTCGTCCGAATTCCTCCCGGTCCGTGACCGGAAGGCGACAGGAATAATTTTCGCACACAAAGGCGGTTGTGCGTCCCTCCCGAGCGGCCATGTCGTTCATAAAAGGAAACCGGTCGACAAAAAAACGGCGGTTCTGTTCGGTCAACACCACACGATGCGCGTCCGGTAAAAACTCCGTAGCCGCTTCGGCGGTAAACAGGTCCGCCGTGCCTCCCGGTGCGGGGACAATGACGATGTGCTGCGGAGGATTCAGCAATGATTCCACCGCCGCCATCAGCTGCGGCATGATCTGCGGCGACTGTTCCAGCATCGTGCAAAAGTGTTTCATGGTTTTGACGGCGAGATCTTTGAGGGATTCATCGTTTGTCCGATGGTACAATTTCAACAAATTCATCACCGCGACCGAATTACCGGTTGGCTCTGCGCCGTCGTACGATTCCTTCATCCGAACGACGATTGACAGATCTTTTCCATTTGTGTCGAAAAAGCCGGCCTCCGATGAATCCCAAAATTGCGTCATCATGATCCCGTTTAATTCCATGGCCCACTCCAGCCACCGCAGATCGTCGGTCGATTCGTGCAGTTCCAACAGTCCGGAAACAAGAAAAGCGTAATCATCCAACTGTGCATCATATTTCACTTCGCCGTCCCGGTAGCGGCGGAACATCTTTCCATCCGCCGGATGGCGGAGAGCGGAGAACATCCGTTCGGCCGCACGCACCGCCGCCGCGGCATAGCGCGGTTCATTCAGCACCCGGGCACCCCGGGAACTTGCACCGATCATCAATCCATTCCAGGAGGTGAGGATTTTGTCGTCCAACAAAGGACGCGGACGTCGGGAACGGGCGGCCAATAATTTTTGCCGAGCGGAACGGAGAAGGCGTTCCGCGGCGGAGGTTTCCATGCCAAAGGCCGCCGCCGTTTGTTCAACGGTAAAAGGATTGAAGAGAATATTTTTCCCGGTAAATTCCCGATGCGGGTCGCTGTGAACATTACCGGTTTTTTCGATTGAATAATGATGGCAAAACAGCTCAGCTTCCCTCTCTTCCAGAAGCGACGACACCTCGGAATGCGACCAGACATAAAACGCGCCTTCGGCGATCTTCCCCGGATCGTTCGGATCGGCGCTATCGGCATCTTCCGCCGAATAAAATCCCCCTTCGGGGGCCGTCATCTCGCGCAAGACATAGTCCAACGTTTCCCGTGCGATCCCGGCAAAATATTCGTCTTTCGTCAACTGATACGCATCAAGAAAGGAATGGATCAATTGCGCCTGATCGTACAACATCTTCTCGAAATGGGGCACACGCCATTGCGGATCGACCGAATACCGGTGGAATCCTCCCCCCAGGTGATCGTACATCCCGCCGCTCGCCATCGCCATGAGCGATGTTAAGGACATGGTGAGTGCTTCGCGGTCGTTCGTCCGTCGATGATAACGGAACAAAAAATTGAAAATGACGGGCCGGGGAAATTTGGTGCCGGAGCCGAAACCGGAATATTTCGGATCATAACCGGCGGCGATCTGATGGTAGGTCCGCTTCAGGATCGTTTCATCGAGCTGTGTATTTTTACTGTCGATATAATGCCGATGCTGCAACTGCTTCAATAATTCATTCCCCGAAAGAAGAACATTCTCCCGTTCCTGCTGCCACACCTCGTTGATCCTCTCCAACAACGTCGGGAATCCGGGACGGCCGTGACCATCCGCCGGGGGAAAATATGTACCGCCGTAAAACGGCGTCAGATCCGGCGTCAAAAAAACCGACAGCGGCCATCCTCCCTGTCCCGTCATCGTTTGCACGGCGGACATATATACTTTGTCCACATCGGGCCGCTCTTCGCGATCCACTTTGATGTTGACAAAATATTTGTTCATGATCGCCGCGATCTTTTCATTTTCAAACGATTCCCGTTCCATCACATGGCACCAATGACAGGTGGAATATCCGATCGAGAGGAAAATCGGTTTGTTCTTCTGTTTCGCCGCCTGAAAGGCCTCGTCTCCCCATGAATACCAATCGACGGGATTATGCTGGTGTTGAAGGAGGTACGGGGATTTTTCACGAGAAAGACGGTTCGGCATATTATTATGTTGAAGTTGGATATTGGATGCAGGATTCAGGATCCAAGATGTTCAGATCAATTTTCTCAACCTTTGAGATTCCCGTCATCTTTTGGAGTCTGAATCATGCATCGTGCATCGAGTATCGAGTATCGTGTATCGTGCATCCTGCATCGAGTATCGTGTATCGTGCACCTGCATCATGTTTCATGCACTCTGCATTACAACCGATCATTATTTTGTTTCGTCACTTTGATATCCTGCAGCTGCGGTGCTTTCACACGGATTTCAAAGCGGTAACCGGCATACGGACCCAGAGGACTCCAGGAAAAATTCATCAACCAGCAATGCAGGTCGCGGGAAATATTGATCTGCGGTGCGGCGAATTGGCGGGAGACGAGATCATAACTGGACGAAGCGGTGAATTTCCAATTTTCGGTCAGATTAAAATCGAGATTCCCGCTGACGTTGGCGGAACGGCTTTTCCGGCGGGGATTTTCCTGGCTTTGAGCGAAGTTAAAACTTAACGAGAGACTCCAGGGAATGCTGAAATCGGGTTCCACCGAATCATAGATGCCGCGGTAACCGCTGGCATTCTGATTGCGCTCCTGTTCGGCAATGCGGGTGCTGTCGTTCACCTGCTGCTGCGTCACCGCTTTTTTCTTCTCACCGCGAAGCGATGTGGAAAGGCTGAGCGATACATTTGTCAACTGGGCGATCCCCTTTCCCTCTTCGAAAAGAAACCGGTTCACCCGCGAGTTGACCGTTTGATCAAATTCATAAAACCGGTAGGTGGTGCTGCCGCTGATGCCGAGATATTGACCGATATCGGTCCGGTAACTGACCGAAAGATCGGCCAATCGAAGACTGTCGGCCGCAAAATTGTAACTGGTGCCGAGACTGACATTCATCAGCTGGTATTTTTGCTCTTTTTCGGAAGTGTCTTTCGCGGTCGTTTTCATTTCAAAGATATTGCCGACGGAGATTCCGACGGCTTGCTGTTCTCCGGACGGTGCTCCGCCGAAAATTTCATTTTGAAAACGATTAAACTTTTGTTTCCGTCCAAGCCGGTCCGTGTACGACGTGTAATAGCCGTACTGTTGTTCCGAAAAATCGGGTTGATAGTTATAGCTGACCGACGGCAGAACCGTGTGACGGACTCCGGCGACGCCGGGTATCGGAGGCTGCAGTACTCCGTACAATTTTGTGGAGGCGCCGACACCCATTGAGAATGTTCGGACCGCTTCGAATCCGTTTCGCTCCCTCACGACAGGATTCCCCGAGGAATCAAATCCGGAAATGGCCAGACTTTTGTCGTACCACTTTTCATTGTATCCGAAATACGGCGAGATCGTAAAATATCCCGCTTTCGGCGCGGCATTCAACGAAAGAGAATGCGACAGTCCCTGGCGATTGTAAAAATTAAACGGAAGCGTATCCACGGATCGAGTTTTATTGTCCACCCGTTGAAAATTTCCGCCATAACTCATTCCGATCATTTCATACCATGCATAGTCCGATTTCGGTGCGGAACCGAAACGGAACGGATAACTTTGGGAATGATTAAATGCAATCGCCGGGAGCGAATTGGTGATGGAGCCGTTGATGAGATTCTGCCGGCGGTTGATGTTTATGCTCATGCTGTTGTTCGTCCCTTCCCAGCTTTTCGAGAGGGTCGCGTTGGAAACGATCTCCTGGTTCAGATATTCGTTTCTCGTCAGCGCCCGTTGGTAACTCTCCGAACTGGCGAAGGAGAAATTAACGCTCATGTGCGTGGTCGGGTTGAAGGATTGATTGTGAACCAGATTTGCGAAATAGTCGGCACGATCGAGAAAATCCGGATCACCTGCTTCGTTTTCGATGGCCCGCTGGTAATAACCGGAGAGAGACCCGGAAAAATCGTACCGTTTCACGTACCGAATATTCGGACTGACACGCCAGGTTCCGCTCGTCAGCCAATCTCCGACGACGGCGGCATCCATATAGTCGCTGATCGCAAAATAATATCCGAAATGTTCCAAGCCGGTGCCGCGCGATCCCTTGTCCACGAACGCCGGAGCGATGATGCCGGACCGGCGTCCACCCTGACTGGGAAACACGCCGAACGGCAATGCGAAAATCGGTACGTCCGCAATGTAGAGATAAATCGGCCGGGCGACGATCTTATCGCGCACCGTCACGCGCATCTCCGGACTGTAAAAATAAAAATGGGGATGGCCGTACTCGCAAGTGGAATAATACCCGTCGGAAATGAACAACATATCCTTGTCGATTTTTTTGATCTGCTGCCCCTGATAATATCCCTGATCCTCTTCCGTTTCGCCGAGCGTCACGCGGCCTTTTTGAGACTGAAAATTGTATGAGATCTTCCATCCTTCATATTTGTCCCCCCCTTCCACCATCACCGGCGTTCCGGTGTACCGTTCCTTTAAAGAATCGGTCCGCTGCGCTTTGACGGAATCGAGCACGCCGAATGATTCCAGCTCATTCGTGTTCCAGTTAACGTTGATCCGTTCGGATGTCAGGTTGAGATCTTTAAAGCGGATATCCCCTTTGCCGAAGATTTTCATCTGTTTATCGGAGAAGGTGAAGACGATGGAATCTTTCGCCGAATATGTCACCACCGAATCGATCCCGCCGGAAGACTGTTGAACCGTATCGGCCGGAAGAAGAAGCGTATCATTGACGACGGCGGTCGTATCGGAGAGCGACGGCAACGGATTGTCCTGTTGAGCGGCGAGATATTGTACGGAGATGAACGACAGCACGGTCGTCCAGAGTGCGGTACAAACGATATGAGTTTTTTTTAAGGGCACAAAAACATTCTACAAGACCATTCCGGCAGCACCGAGCATACCGGCATCGTTACCGAGTTGCGCCCGCAGAACCAGAATTCCGGGTTTGAGCGGTTTTTGGACGAAGTCGATCGTGGAGCGTTTCACCGCATCGTAGACAAAATCCCCCACGGCAGAGATTCCTCCGCCGATGATCGTCACACGATAATCGAGCGTATTCATTACGGCACCGAGTGCTGCGCCGAGTTTGTTTCCGGCATCAATCAATATTTCTCGTGCAAAGCGATCACCCGCTTCTGCCGCCGACGAGAGGTGGATCGGTTCAAGACG
>CAZRWF010000016.1:0-42176 GCA_964603685.1 uncultured Chitinophagaceae bacterium | reverse complement strand
GGTTCGCAGACGATCTCCGGATCGCCGACAGCACAAATCTTTAAAAAACTCACGGTGAATTCGGGAACGACGGTGACCCTGGCATCGAATATCACCACCGACAACACCGTGACGATCAACGGTATATTCGACCCTGCATCGTTTAAGGTGAATGTCACCGGCGGTTCTGTCCGATTCAATTCCGGATCTTATTTGTATGTCAAAGCTTCCGTGCTTTCCGGGACCGACGGTAATTTTTCGGAAAATCCGACATTCAGCGCGGGATCGACGGTGGAATTTGCGGGAACGTCGGCGCAGACCGTCACGACGTCCGCCGTCACTTTTTCCAACGTAATTTTCCGAAATCCCACAACCGTCACCCTCGGGGCAAACGTATCAATCAATACGGGATCGGTGCAGATCGATTCGGGGACCGTCAATCTTTCCACCTTTACGATGAACCGATCCGCTGCCGGAGGATCGTTGACTCTCGGTGCATCAACAACGCTCCGGTCTGCGAACACCACCACGCCGTTTCCGACGAATTATTCCACCGTTTCGCTGGATGGTTCCAGTACGGTGGAATATTATGCATCCGGCGCTCAAGCCGTTTCGACGCAAACGTATGGCCATCTTCTGCTCAGCGGAAGCGGGACAAAATCAACCTCCGGCGCCGTCACGGTGAACGGTAACCTCGTTTCGACCGGAACCGTGACGTTCCAACCGGGGGGCGCGTTGACGGTGAACGGCACCGATTCGATCGGTTCGGGAACAACGTTCAACGGTGCTTCGTTCACTCACACGTTCGCGGGAAATATCGTCAATAGCGGAACATTCACCGGCAGCACCAGCACAACAATCCTTTCTGAAGATAATGCCTCCGTTTCCGGTTCCGGCACCTATAATTTCCATCATCTCACCGTCACCGGTTCGGGGGTGACGATCAATGGATCGACCAACATATCCCTCAGCGGAAATTTTTCTACCAGCGGTGCCGGATCGATCACGCATACCTCCGGCAGCAGCGGAACATGGACGATGACCTCCGCCTCGGGAACAATCACCGGGACGGGAATAACGATGAACAATTTCACCGCCGGCACCGGCGGCGCGATCACAACATCGTCGTCGATATTGATCGCCGGCGATTTGACGGCGACCGGCTCGTTCACGGCAAGCGGCGGTTCGGTGACGATGTCCGGCACTTCGAAATCCATCGCCGGAAGCGGATCGCTCACTTTTTCCGGACTCAACATCACCGGCACCATCAGCACCGCACGAAGTTTTTCGGTTTCGTCCAATGTGTCGGTCTCCGGTTCGCTGACCGCAACGGCCGGCACAATCACATTCTCCGGAACATCGACGTTGGACGGGACGGCCAACCTGTTCAATGTGACCTTGAACGGCACATCGCTGCAATTAGGGACCGGATCGACACTCGGTATTGCCGGAGCGTTGACAATTTCTGCAGGAACATTGGACGTCACCTCCACCGCACCGAACAGCGTCAATTATAATTCTTCGGGTGCACAAACTGTTACGGCCGCAACGTACAACAATGTATCGTTCAGCAGCGGCGGAACGAAAACGGCGGGCGGCAACATCACCGTCAACGGAGACATTTCCATCGGATCGGGAACGACCTTTGCTGCGGGAAGTTCAACGCATACGATTCTCGGCAACTTTACGAACAGCGGCACGTTCACCGCCGCCTCCAGCACCGTGGCATTGACCGGAACATCGGATGTGACCATTACCGGTGCCACAACATTTAACACGCTGACGGTCAACAAATCCTCCACCGTCAATACCGTCACCCTCGCCGCCAATATATCCGCCGGAACGCTGACGATGACCTCCGGCAATATCAACACCGGATCAAACACAATCACGGTCACGTCCGCCCGGAGCGGAAACGGATCGGTGTTCGGAACAATCACGCGGACGCACACATTTTCCAACAGTACCGCTTATGCGTTTGAAGGCCCGTTCAACACCATCACATTCGGCAGCGGCGCCCCCTCCATCTCCTCCGTCTCCGTCAAAACGACACTCGGAACAATCTCCGACTTTTCATTCGGCAGTTCCGTCAACCGGGAATATACCGTCACCGTTTCCGGCGGCCCATACGCCGCAACGATGCGGCTGCATTACAACGATAATGAATTAAACGGCAACACCGAAGCGGGATTGGAATTGTGGCACGACAATTCCGGCTGGAGCACGTACGGAAAATCATCGAACAATACCGCCGACAATTGGGTGGAACTGGACACACTCACGAATATCGGCGGACGTTGGTCGCTCTCCGAATTCGTGAAAGTGGTCCGGTGGACCGGAGCCACCAGCACCGCCTGGGAAACCGCCGGAAATTGGACGGTGGTGCAAGGATCACCGTCACTCCCACCGGCTTCCACCGATGTCGTGCAGATCGGCACCGCCGCTTTCACGAATCAGCCGTCGATCAGTTCCTCCGTGTCCGTGCGCAGCATCAGTTTCGGAAGCGCTCAAGCCGCGACGTTGACAATCGCTTCCGGATCGTTGACGACCAACGGAAACATCGAAGGGGCATGGAGCGCGAACCGGACGCATTCCATCAGCGTCGGTGCTAATTCGCTTACCGTCGGCGGATCCTTGATCCTCGGTGACGGTACGAACGACCATATTCTCCATTTGTCGATCGGATCAGGATCGGTCTCCGTCTCCGGAGGGCTCACTCAGACCAGTAATTCGTCCATCACGATCGGATCGGGGACATTGTCGGTCGGCGGTGATTTTACCCGGGCGAGCGGAACATTTACGGCCGGAACCGGAACCGTCACCTACAACGGCGCATCCGTCCAATCCATTCTCGGCGGTATCACGTATTATAATCTCACCGTCAACAAAAGCGCTTCGGTGGCAACCCTCTCCTCCACCGCTACGGTGACGAATAATCTTTCGATCACGTCGGGCACGATGACGGCGGGGGCGAACATTGTCGTCTCCGGCAACCTCGCAATCTCTTCCGGCGCAACGTTGAACGGAGGATCGGCGACGATCTCCGTCGGCGGAAATTGGAGTAATGCCGGAACATTTTCGGGCGGCACCGGGACCATCAATGCCAACGGCGGCGGCGCACAGACTATCGGGAGTTCCACGTTCAACAATCTCACGATCAACAAATCTCTCGGAACGGCGACATTGTCGGGCAATCTCACGATCAACGGCAACCTCAGCGTCACGAGCGGCGAGTTTGATCTCTCCACATTCACCGCCAACCGCAGTGTGGTGGGGGGAACGTTGACTATTTCCTCCGGTGCGACACTCACCGCCGGCGGCGCCTCGAATTTCCCGTCGAACTTCGCCGTAAACTCCATCGCGTCCGCCAGCACGGTTCAGTACAACGGAACGTCGGCACAGTCCGTCGCTGCCGTCACATTCGGCAATCTCACCTTCGCGAATGGCGCGAGCAATGCCAAATCGCTCTCCGGCATCACCACGGTTGCGGGAAACGTGACGATCTCTTCCGGCGCTACATTTTCGACCGGATCGAATACATTGACCTTGCAGGGAAATTGGACAAACAACGGAACCTTCACGCCGTCCACCGGAACGGTGCAACTGACCGGGTCCGGAAAAACGATCTCCGGAGCGACGACGTTTTACAATCTTTCCGTCAGCGGAAGCGTGACCGCTTCGGCGGACCTTACGGTTTCCGGCACGTTGACCAATTCCGGAACATTCGCCACCGGTTCGACCACGCTGACGGTATCCGGCTCTGTGGCGAATTCTTCGACCTTTACCAACAGCGGAACGGTCATATTCAGCGGAACCGGCGCTCAGACGCTTTCGTTAAATTCGGGATTCACAAGCACCGGAACGGTACAATTTAACGGAACGGTTGCTCCGACGTTTTCCGGCGGTACATCGCCGTCTTTCGCTGCCGTCACCATCAACAATACCGGCGGCATTTCTCCGAACATCGGATGGACGATATCGGGAACAATGACTGTCGCGTCGGGAGCAACATTCTCCGCCGGATCGTTCGCCCATACCTTCTCCGGATTTTTCACGAACAACGGAACAGTCACCAGCGCTGGCACTTTGACGTTCTCTTCCGGATCGTCGACAACACTCACTCTCGCCGGCACGGCTTTTACCAGTACCGGCACCGTAGTTCTCGGCGGATCGGGATTGATTACGCTCGCTTCCGGTTCGCCGACGTTGAACAATCTCACGATCACCAACACGAACGGCAGCGGCGTCTCGTTCGTCAGCGGATGGACGATCGGCGGAAATCTAACGATCCAATCGGGCAGCACGTTGAATGCCGGCTCTTCTCTTTCGCACACGCTCGCCGGAAATTTCACGGCGAACGGAACGTTTAACGGCGGAACGTCGACCGTCACCTTCGACAATTCGACGAACCGGAACATCAGCGCGAGCGGGACAGCGACATTCCACCATCTGACAGTCGCGACCGGAGACAGCGTCACCGCAGCATCGAACATTTCGATCCAAGGCAATCTGACGGACAACGGCACGCTCGTGACGGACGGGGTCGTGTTGACGATGAACGGCTCGTCCAATGCAACCATCACCACTGCTTCGTCTTCTTTCGCCATCGATCAGCTGACCATCTCCAAATCATCCGCCACCGTGACACTTGCCGACAATCTATCCAATCTTTCCGACCTGACGGTGAGCAGCGGGACGTTGGATCAATCGACATTTTCCGTCGCTGAAAACGGTACGGACGGCGGCGCGTTAACGATCGGCGCCGGTGCAACGTTAAAAATCGCCGGCACGAACGGATTGGCCACGTTCACCAACGGGTATACCATCTCTGCCACCGGCACGGTGGAATTCGCCGGATCGACACAGAGTATTCCTTCCTCTCCCACGTACGGTCATTTGACGATCTCCGCAGCCGGGACCAAAACACCATCGGGAAATTTGACGGTTGCCGGAAATTTTTCACTCGCAACGGGAACGTTCGCTGCCGGAACAAATACGCATTCCATCGGGGGAAATTGGTCGATGACCTCCGGATCGATCACCGGCAGTCATACCATCAGTTTTACCGGGACCGGCGCTCAGACGATTACTTCCAGCGGTGCATTTAACAATCTCACCGTCAATAAATCGAGCGGATCGCTGACGTTAACCTCTTCGCTCACCGTCAACGGCACCATCACCTTTACCAGCGGTTCGGTTACGACGGGATCGAACACCCTCATACTTGGTTCCAGCGGTTCGGTTTCCCGCACGAGCGGACATGTGATCGGAAATTTTCAAAAAAATGTTTCCACCGGCTCCCCTTCCCGGACATTCGAGATCGGCGACGCATCGGTGTATTCGCCGGTTTCCATTTCGTTTACAAGCGTCACCACGGCCGGAAACCTGACCGTCTCCGCCTCCTCCGGCGATCACTCGGACGTGCTTAATTCCGGCGTTAATCCGTCCAAAAGCGTCAATCGTCATTGGACATTCACCAATTCCGGCATTGTTCTGACTTCGTACAGCGCCACATTCACTTTCGTCGCCGGTGATATCGATGCCGGCGCGACAACCGGCAATTTTAATATTTCCAAACTGACCGGCGGAACGTGGACAGTGCAAACAATCGGCACCCGCACTTCCACAACAACACAAGCAACCGGAATCACCTCCTTCGGACAATTCCAGATCGGCGAAAGCGGAAAAGTATGGAACGGCAGCTCCGGAAATAATTGGAACGACGCCGCCAATTGGACGCCAAGCGGCGTACCCACATCCATTGACGCCGTCACATTCGGATCGGCGGCGACTGTCACCGTCAACACCGCGGCAGTGTCCTCCGATCTGACGATCGGACATTCCTCGGTCGTCGTAACGATCACGTCGGGAAATTCATTGACCATTTCGGGAAATTTGAGCGTCACGGCAGGCACGTTGAATACCGAAACATCCTTCCCGACTGTCAGCGGTACGGTCTCCCTCACCGGCGGCACCATCGGATATACCGGCACCGGCACACAGACGGTGAAAGGTTACGATTACAAAAATTTAACGATCAGCGGTACGCGCACGTCGAATTCCGTGACGCTTGAAAACGATACCATCCGGATCTCCGGATCATTCACGAACAGCGCCACGTTCACCACCGGCGGATTTATCACGACCGGAAACAGGGTGGAATTTAACGGCACGGCGGCACAGACAATCCCGGCATTCCTGTATCGGGACCTCGCGTTCACCGGTGCTCGCGGCAACGATACGATCACGTTTGCCTCATCGGGAACGATCGGAGTGGCCGGCACTCTGTCAGCTGCCGCTACGTCGGTGGTGTACGTTCACTCCGGAAGTACGTTCGACTTCAACGGTGCCGGCGCACAATCGATCCCGGCGCTGTCGTTCCACCATCTCACGGTCTCCGGCGATCGATCGTCGGGAACGGTGACGTTCGCCGGTGATTCGATTCATATCGCCGGGACGTTTAGTCCCACGGCAACATCGGTGTCCTATAGCCAATCCGGAACAATCTTCAACTTCAACGGAACATCGTCTCAAACGATCCCGGCATTCACCTATCAGTCTCTTGTCTTTACGAATGGCGGGACAAAAACGATTTCTTCGGCCGTTACGGCGACAAATAATTTGGTCAACCGTTCAGGGAGTTCCATCACGGTCGGAGCGGCCGGAACGCTGACGGTGAACGGTACGCTGAACAACAGCGGAACAATTGTCAATGACGGAATAGTACAATCAGGAAATTAACCGGGAGGATATCATGATCAGACCGCCATAAGTACAACAGAAGCACTCTTCGCAACCGCACTCGAGCAAGTGCGGTGTTCCATGTTCCATCAACGTCATAATACTAACAGATGTCAATATTAATTCTAAGGAGAACTACAATGAAACGCACATCCGATCCTACGATGCGCAGGGCATTGTATTTTTGGCTGACGATCGTTTTACTGTCAACCGGAATACTCTCCGCACAAGCGGTGTTTGTGAACAGCGGTACGTTCACCAACAACAGCGGCGGAACCCTGAAAGTCAAAGGAACGTTTACGGCGGGTCAATCCGCCTACGGCGGTACGGTGGAATTCACCGGCACCGCACAAACCGTTCCCGCACTCACATATTCAAATCTCAAAGCCACCGGCGCCAGCGGAAGCAAAACATTCGCCGGCAGCACCATCGTCACCGGTGATATCACCGTCAATCAAACGACCGGCGGGTTCGTCCTTTCGTCGACCGACACATTGACGTTGCAGAAAACCAGCACCGTACCGGTGACCGTCACCAGCGGCACGTTTGATGTTTCGGCCGGCACCACGGTTTATTCGAACGGAACGCAGGTATTGTTCGGCACCACGTACGGAAACTTAATTACCTCCGGCGGCAATAAAACGACGAGCGGAGCACTGACGGTCTCCAGCGGGAAGACCTTCACCAATTCCGTCACAGTCGATTTTGCGTCGAACGCCTTCACCGGCACCGGTGCGACATTCGCCAATACCGGCACACTGCAATCGGCCGGAACGGTCACGCTCGGTTCTGCTACGACCGTGAACGGAACATTCGGTTATACGGCCTCTTCCGGTTCTCAATCCATTGCGACCGCAACATATTCCGGCACACTCGCCCTTTCCGGCGCCGGCACCAAAACCGTCGGCTCCGTGAACGTATCGGGCACCTATTCCGTCGCCGGCGGAGCGCGGACATACGACGGGACCTTTACGTATAACGGTTCCGGAGCGCAGACGATCCTCGGCGAAGGATATGACAGCCTCGTCCTTTCCGGGAGCGGAACAAAAACCATTTCCGGCACCGCCACGGTGGCGGTCAACATGAGCGCATCGGTTCCGGTCTCCGTCCCCGCCAGCACCACGCTGCAGCTGGGAAACAACTCCACCGCTTCGTTCTCGGACAATCTGACGGTCGACGGGACATATGACGCCGACGCCACCGGAGCGACGACCACGTTCAACGGCGGGGCGCAAACGATTTCCGGTTCCGCCGCATCGATCAGCTTCACCAATTTGACCTTGAGCGGAACGGCGGCGAAAACCTCCGGCATCACGCTGAACGTCGCGGGAACGCTGACGCCGACGCGCGGCATCGATATGGGAGCCACCGCCGTGATGAACATTACCAACACCGCCGCCGGCGCCGTCGGTACTTTCGGTTCGCTGGAAATGATCAAAGGAAACATGAAACGGGCGATCGCAACGAACGGCGCGGCGTACCGGTTTAACGACTCCGCCACCAGCGTAACATTTACCGGTGCGACGATCACCGATTTCACTTTAAAGGTGGAACCGGGCGTCGATCCGACCGGATATGCGGCGACATCGCATGTGGACCGGAAGGTGACCGCCTCCTATACCGGCTGGACCGCCGGAACCGCTTCGTTAACGCTCGGATATTTGAATGCGGAAAAACCTTCGCAGGATGAAAATAAACTCCGCTTCTTCAAAGGCGCCGGCGTGAAACTGGCGACCGGAAATTCCACCACCCGGAATTCCGCCTCGTCAACATCATGGGGAACCATTACGCTTCCCGGCATCACCTTCGGAACAAGCACCGCTGCCAATGCCCAGCTTCCGACCGGAACAGAGCTAATCATGAGCAATTCGGGTGCCGCGATCATCTCCATCGCTGCCGCGGACTGGAATACCGCCTCCACGTGGGATGAAGGTTACGTTCCGACGTCGTCCGACGATGTTGAGATCGCAACCAACGTCACCGTCAACGCCAATGCCGCAGCCGCAACGCTCGTCGTCAATTCATCTCGAACGTTGACCATCGGAACGGCATCGACCGTACTTGCCGTCAGCGGATCGGCGACCAACAACGGATCGGTGACCGTCGGTTCCGGCACGACATTCCGGATCGCCGGATCCGGAAACGGCACCTTGTCCAACACCGGTACGATTGTGAACGACGGAACAGTGGAAGTGGGAAATTAACAAACGATGATGTTCTCCTTTTCGGAACATATTGACAGGCACCATCGGCGGGAGTCGCAACAACCTGCCGCCGCATATTATGACGGAAACACCCGTCACCTCCGGGGCTGCTCACCACGGAACGGTGACGGGACGAAACACCGTGATCGACTATCGACACAACAGACAACAGGCTTACCAATGATGGATCGACTCAAACGACTCATGCGATTCGCGACGGCGGGACTGATCCTATGGAACGTACCGGCAACGGTCGTTGCACAGGATTTTGTCAACACCGGCAGCGTAACGAATAACGGTACGTTCAAAGTCAAACGTACTGTTACCGGACTTCCCTCCTCACTCGGGGGAACGTTCGAATATTACGGTACCGTACAATCGGTGCAGCCGGTGAATTACACCAATTTGCGGTTGACCGGTTCCGCCGTAAAATCCGCCGGCAGCGGTAATTTCGCCGTCAACGGATTGCTGGAAGTCGCGCCGGCCGTCACGCTCGCTCTGCCGAAAGGAAATTACATCACGCTGGGTGATTCATTGCAGGAATTCGGAACATTCATCGGAGGAATTCAAAAAACAGAAACATTACTCTCCGCTTCACAATCGACCTTCGGCAACATCGGTTCGAAAATCGTCACGACGACAGCGGCGATGGGATCAACGCGCGTCCGCCGTGTTTCGGGAGATACGCTCACGGCGTCCAACGGCAAACAAGGGATTCTCCGGTATTACGACATCTCGCCGACGTTGAACACGCGACTTGCCGCGACCCTCACATTTTCGTACGCGGCGTCCGAATTAAACGGCAAAGATCCTTCGACGCTCGAATTGTGGCGGTATCATTCGGCCGATTCTACCTGGCGCCGTCAAGGCGGCGCGGTGGACACTGCCGCCAGAACAATCACAAAATCCGGCGTAATCTCATTCAGCCGGTGGACCGCCTCCGACGCGGCCAATCTCCTCGGAAGGCCGGAATACGAATGGCGGCCCGCGGCACTCGCAGAATCGGGCGGAAACAATCAGTTGATCAAAGCACGTGACACTTCCGGAGTGTTCATCGCTACGGTATTGGATGCGTACAACAATCCGATCCCGAACGAACGTGTGGTATTCACGGTAACAGGATCTCCGGCCGGGGCGATCGGACAATCCATGGTGCAGGATACCGTCTCGACCGATTCGGCAGGACAGGCGAGAGCACGACTGGTGATCGGAAGCAAACCGGGACGATATACCGTCACCGCCGCAGCATCCGGTACCGCCGGTATTCAACTTCACGCCACGGCTGCCGTGGTCACCGGCGATGCGAACAACGACTTTGCCATGGATGTTGCGGACATCACGTCCATCATCGCCTACCTGAACGGAACAATGACGCTCACCGCCGATCAATTGGCCTACGCCGATATCAATAATGACGGTGCGGTGAATGTGAAGGACATCGATTCCGTTCGCGCGAATATTCTCAACGGAGTGGTCGGTTTCGACACCGTCGGTGCGGCCGTTCCCGAGCTTCACAAACAATCGGCCCCGCAATTTTCACCCTCCGCGGCAACGGCAACGATCGATTCCACCCTCGCCCGGGTGAACGTGGAGATTACCGGCAAAGGGATCCGGGTGAATATGCGCAACAGCCGTCCGATCAGCGGATTCCAGTTGTTCATCCGGTTTTCCGGTACGGTCGGAATTTTTAACACCGACGTGGTGTATGACCGGAGCCAACATTTGCAGATCGCCATGAAATCAATCGGACAGGAATTCCGTTTGGTGGGGTATAATTTGAACAATACGCCAGTCGATACAGGATCCGGTTCTCTGTTCCGATTACCGCTCCCCTTCGCCTCCATGTCGGTTTCGGATATCGAATCGGTGTATGTCGTCGTCAGCACGGACAGCGGCCGGTCCGTGCAGCCGCTGACAACACGCACCGTCGCCGCGACGAATCAATATCCCAGCACTTTCGCCGTGTATCAAAACTATCCGAATCCGTTCAACGGCGGAACAAAGATCGAATATGATATTCCGGATGTGGAGGGAAAACTGAAGATCGCCTATCTCTTCATTTACGACGTATTGGGACGCAAGGTGAAGACCCTGGCATCCGGAGAACATGAAGCGAAACGGCACACCGTCTATTGGGATGCCACGTCCGACAACGGCGACAAAGTATCGTCCGGCGTCTATTTTTATCAGTTGATCGGCAAAGATTTTGTCAGTTCCAAAAAGATGCTCTATATTAAATAGTTCGAGATATTTTGAGGGATCAAAAATGAATACGGCGCGACGATGGGGTGTTTCCCTGCTGCTTTTTTCCTTTCTGCTGCAGATTTTTTCCGGCTGCGGGAATGTGTACCCGGGACTGCCGGTGGAAGGACGGAAATACACGTACGTCTATCAATTGACAGATCCGATACTTTCCACGAAGCTGGAATATAAAGATCCCAGCATCAGCGTCACCTTCTCCATTGATGATGCTGCCATTTCCTACACGATCCTGAATTTGACGATGAAACCGATCACGGTGGAATCGGGCGGCGTGATGATCGGTGTAGACAGCGTGTTTACGCCGGCGCGCAACAGCCAAAGTTTTTATTCGGACAGCGTCAAAGGATTTGCGCCGATGATTTTACCGGCCCGCGGTTTTTTGGAGGATATTGTGATTCCGCGGAACAATGTTTATTGGACGGAGCGGGGCTGGTTCGAGAAGGATCTGTTTCAGACGGTGGACAGCGGAACGGTGACGGGCCGGCGCAGTGTCGCACGAAATAACGGGAAAAAATTGGACCTCGTTATTCCCATGATCATCAACGATAAGAGAACGGTGTATCAATTCGGATTTAAAGTGGCGTCCATTCGCGCCCTCCCTCCGGACCGGCCGCTGGCCGCAAAACAACGACCGCCCGCGCCGAGTTTATACAGCGGTTACATCGATCCGTGGATCACGGTTGGCATCGCCGCCGGAATCGCGCTCGTCTCCACGGCGATTATTCTTTCAGAAAAAAAACCGGTCGGACCGTTAAATTGATCCGGCGAACTGCGCATGCCGACGGAGGAACACCGTTCCCCCGAAAAACCGTCGGCGTCACTTCGCCATCCGCGCCAAAACGTAAAACACTTTCTTCTTCACGTCCCTCCACCGGCCGACGATGCGGACATTCTTCAATTCCACGTTCATCTCCTCGTTGAACACATCCTGCGTTTCCACCGCTGTCGATTTTTGCAGCGACATCACCGTGGTGTGCCGCGACCGGGCAACGGACATGACGGCATTGTTCTCCGCGCGTTCCCAGGAACTGGATTCATAATAATATTCTTCGCTCGTGCCGACGCCGTAGTGGTATGACTGATGCACCGGGAGTTCTTCCACCCATTTCGGCTGCGGAACGGAGGAGACCGGAACAACGGCCCGGAGTTCCTCCGGAACGGCACAACCGGCCGAGTCACCCGCCATGACAATTGTTTTCTGTTTATCCACAAACGATTCGACAACGGCCAAGACGGTTTTCAAATATTCGCCGTGGGCGATATCGTACTGCTCCGTATATTGCGAACCCATGGAATGAACCCCCGCTTCCGTCGTCCAAAATGCCTGTCCGCCGTTGATCGTCATATGAGCATAACGGGCCGCCAGATCACACGCCGCGCGGAACGTCACCGCAATGGCGGTGTCCCGGTACAACGACGGGGCACGGGAGATTTTTATGGCCGCAGAGGGACACGGAATCCGGTCCGGAAACAAAAACCATTTCGGATAGACCTGCGCCTCCGCGGCGGTGATCATCAGAAGAAAAAACAGAAACGTTTTCATGGAGCCCCCAAAATACAAAACGCCACCGAGAGCATTCTCGATGGCGTTATGTGGAACAACGAAACCGGAATTATTGACCTTTTTTGGATTGTTCGAACTTGTTCACTTCGTCATCCAATTCTTTGTAGGTCTGCGAAGCACGGAAACGGGTGTACAATTGTTCGTTCTTTTTGATCTGTTCCCGCAGAGCTTCCTGTGCCGCGCCGAGCGGATATTCCACCATCACATACGCGCGCCAGTTGCTTCCGTCTTTCACAATCTTTTTTTGTTTCTCTTTGGAACCGCTCAAACTGGTCGACACAACTGTTTTGGAAGCGGTGGTGAATTGATCGAGCAGCTGTGCATCATCGCCGATGCCGGTCTCTTCCGTAAAACGTTTCTGCAATCCGTTGATCTTCACTTCCACCTGGCGGCCGATCTCTGTCCGGGCGGCTTGTGTCGCTTTGTCCACCGCTGTTTGCATATCTTTGGAGGTGGAGGTGTTCACCGCATGGAGATAGTTCGGATCGGACGGCGGGCTGAGGAACCATTCCGGAACGTCGCCGGTGTCGGTCTTTTGTAACGGTTCAGAACTTCCGCCGCAGCCAACAAGCAGCAGCGCCACGAGTGATGCTGCGAATAACGTTTTCAGAATCTGCATATGTCCTCCGATTTGATGTGGTTGATAGATTTCCGGTAATCTGGAATTTTGCTTGTGCGAATATAGAAAGTTTCCCAGTCAAAAGAAAGAATCCGGCGGTTCAATTCCCGGTGATTTGATTCAGCTCACGAATCTGCCCCATTTCGATCCGAAAAACATTCCAGACATTCCCCTCTTTCTGCACAGGAACCCGGATGACCTTGAGAAGTTTTCCGTCACCATACACTTTGACGGTCGCTTTGGAATCGGACAATCCGGTCGACCGCCGGTTGTTCGCATTGGAGAAGTCGCGAACGGAATATTCATACACCGAATTCGTCGACACCTCTTTCACCGTGATCGTTTCCGGGCCGTACCCCTGCATCGCATCGATATCCAGCATTCCGCTTCCGTCTGCCAGCACTTTCATGTTGCGGTACGAGATATGATATCCGTTTGCCCCGTGTTTGACGAAATGGGCATCCAGGTCGCGCGGCTCTTTCTCCCAGTCCACCACAATTCGGACAAATTTGATGTCCATCATCGGAGAAATGGAGACGCGGTTGAAAAAGAGTGTTCCCGCCATTATTTCGATCGGAAATTCCGTCGGAATAAATCCGTCCGCCCGGAAAATCACTTGGTACACTCCCTCTTCCGCCGCCGGGGCAAAGACTGCTTTCCCTTCGGCATCGGTCATAAATTCTCCGGTCCCTTCGATCAACACCGTCCCCCCTTCGATGGGACGGCCGGTGAGCGCGTGATAAAATCGGAGGGTCAAGTTTCCGGTCTCCAATTCTTCGAACACATCGGCGGATTTGGACCGGACTTGCGCATCGGCCCGCAGAAGGAAAAACAATACAAAAGCGAATAGAAATTTTTTCATCGGTCGACCGGTTTTTGTCCGAGAATCAATGTGGAATAGCGGAACGGTGAATGTTCGTTCAGGATCCGCATCGCTTTGAAGGATAGACGGATGCCGACCAGAAGCGACACCAACGCTCCGAGGGCGATCAATTCAATGCTGTCGATGGTCAGGAAAAAATCATACGCTCCGTGAAACAGCGTTGCCGTTGCGAGCCCGAGCGTCAACATGGTTCGGCTGTTGTTCTTGAACTTCGCCAAGCCGACAAAGTATCCCATCAATACGCCGAACGATGCATGGGCCGGCACCGCCGTAAAAATGCGCAATAGCGCCACATGCAAACCGCCGCTCATCACATACATGATGTTTTCGGCTGTGGCGAATCCCATCGAAACCATCACGGCATACGTGATACCGTCGAACGGTTCGTTAAAATCCTGTTTCGGGTAGGCGATCGTGAACAAGCAGACGTATTTGCAGAGTTCTTCCGTCAGCCCGATAAAGAGAAAGTTATTGACCGCCGCGTTCACCAACACCGTTTGATCGAGCGGAAAAAGATCGAACAACGCCATTTCGATCATCGCCGTCGGAATGACGACGAAAAAACCGGCAAAAAAGGATTTCAGCAGCAGTGCCAGCGGTTCTTTTTCATACTTGTCGCGGAAATAGACATAGAGAGAGATGGCGGCACCGGGAGCAACGGCAAGTCCGAGAAGTGTCAGTTCCATTATTTTTTCACCTGCTCCAAAATTTTCGGGATGACCTTCTTCTGCAGGTCGGCGGCGATGTCATCGTACGCTTTCATCCCGGCCTTTTCGGAATTGATGCTGACCCCTTTGACGTTGTTGAATGCCGTTTTGTACACTTCTTCGCCGGAATTCAGGTCCATCACCGAAATGGTCGCATCGACGTAGGTCGTAAACAATCCGCTGTATTCCCCACCGTCCCGTCCGTTCGCTTTTACGGTGATAAGCAGGTTCGCTTTGGACGGGTCATCCACAAATGAAAATCCCTGCGTCGACAACACATTCTTCAGCAACGGTTCGATCCGGGGAAGTTTCAACCGTGTACCGAAGAGAGACTCTTCCGTTTCGAAGGCGATGGAGAGAGAAACGACATTCAACGTGAACCGGGTGAACGGGAGCGAAAAACTTTTGATCAGCGCGGCCAACACCGGGGAGACGTTTTCTCCGAGCATCGCCGCCGGGTCTGCTTCTGCCTTGACAAGCTGTAATTTGTCCGTTGCCGTCACTTTGGTCACCTGGGTCGCGGCAACACCGTTTTTATCCGTTCGCGCCGACGACACAATGTCCCCTGCCCCGCGAATGAACGAAAATTTCAGCGGGAAATTCGGAATGACGGCATTCGTCACACTGTTGGTCACCACCGCTTCCAGAGGAACACGGAGCGGTTTGCCCACTTGCGCATCGGCCTTTGCGGTCTTTGCCTTCAGTTCGATGGAGTTCAACAATGTTTGAAGTGAGGAGAAGATCTCGTTGACGAGAAATATCGTTCCGCCGCCGTAGGATACTTCCATGGATTCGCCGAGATATTTTTCGACGGCGGTGAGAGCGGAAAGATAGGATCGCAGTGCATCACCGGTATTGTTTGACGTTTCCGCTGTCCGCCCCTTCCCATAAAAATCGAGCGCCAACGCGGAGGCCGTCCGCAGACGCTCCGCTTTTTGTTTTCGGTACACCTCAATGGAGAGACGATGATACACCCAGTATTGTCCCTCTCCTTCCCACGTGTCCACCACTTCCACGTCCGACAAGTCCGCCTTCGTGGAGGTTTGCACCGCGGAGGAATATTCCTGGCTGAATTCGCCGAGTTTTTCCGAAAGCTGGCTTTGCTGTGAAGCGTCGATCGACACGACGATCTGCTGCGCAATATCGCTCAGCGCCGCATCTTTTGCCCGTTGACGGTACTCTTGCGGTGCACCGTCCGTCGGCGCAACGCCGATGCCGTGATAATATCCGGCCGTGACGGGGCGTTTTTCCACCCACGAAGGTTTTTTGCCTTGCGGGAAGAGGGACAAAACGGCAACCAAAAGCAGAATGAACTGTTTCATACGGAGGTCAAAAAATGAAAGAAGGTATCGGTTGCCGTTAAGATAATCCGATACCTTTTGAATATCAACCGCAATTCGGACCGGTTAATTCGGTTTGGACGGCGGAAGCGGGAGACTGTTGTCGACCGGCGGCGGCACGATCACTTCCGGTTGTAACAAAAAGACAGCGGCGCCCCCCCCCAACACCGCCGCTCCCCCAAGGTAATACCAGAGACTGTTGTCCACGTAGGTCCCCGCAATTTTTTGGGCGGCAATATCAATCTCGTCCACCAATCCGCTTTGCGTCCCTTCGTACCGGATCGTTGCCGCATTATTGTCCATCTGCCGGTTGCGCACATCGATCTTTTGGATCAACACCGTCCATTCATCCCCCAGCTTGCCGATGCTCCCCTTAAAAATTTCATTCGTCTTTCGCGGAATTCCGGCGATGAGTGTTCTGCTCTGTTCATCCGTCGTTCCCGATTCATATTGATTGATGATCGCCGCCAATTCGTTCACGGTCAGCGGAACAATTTTGTATTTCCCGGTCGCTTCGAGTGCCCGGCGAAACGCCTGCGTCAACTGGTTCAACTCATAGGCGGAGAGATCGTCCGACGCGGTAAAATTCGCCACGGTCGCTTTGATGATCGATTCATCCTGCTGGTTCGGGCCCGGATCGTAAATATCTTTTTCCCGAAGATAAAACGGGAACAATGTCCGCGATTCGCTCACTTCAATCGTATCGTTGATCGTCACCCATCCCTCTTTTTCCAGACGGACCGCATGTTTGCCGATTTTCATCTGCGGCGGCGTGGAATAGTTGGTCGGAACGCCATTCACGAACAACTTAACGTTTTGCGGCGTAATGATAAAATTGACCGGGATCGATTTTTCGCCCGTCAACTTCACCGACCACGATTGACCGCTCCGAAGTCGGATGCCGAGATTGTTCATGACAATTTTCAGGGGGGCAAATCCGTCCGCGAAGACATCCACCACGTTTTCGCCCGGCGAAAGGAAAAGGAAATACCGGCCGGGGACTTGATTGATCTTGACGACACCGTTATTCGCCTGAAAGACCAGTCCTTTCAGATCAGTGTTGATGATAAACCCGGCGCACACTTCGCCGTTATCATCGCGGATCTCTTTCCCGACGAGTTCGCTCGGTTCCTCTTTCGGCTCGCCGACAATCTTCATTTCCGCGGTGACCGGCGGCTGGGCTACGACGACGGCGGTGCCGGACAGTAACATGATAAACAGGAGAAATTTTTTCATGGATCAATGCCCTATTTCATGAGAATCATCTTTGTCGTTCGGGTAAACGTCGCCGTCCCGTCCGCACTGCGTGCCGTCATCCGGCAGAAATAAATACCGCTGGAGACGGTCTGTTGTTCGTTATTTTTTCCGTTCCATTGAACGAAATGATACCCTTCCGCCTGAGTTTCCTGCACCAGCCGCCGGACCTCTTTCCCGAGCATATCGAACACGCGCACCGACACCACCGACGGTACCGGCAAAGCGTACCGGATCGTGGTGGAAGGATTAAACGGGTTCGGATAGTTTTGACTCAATCCGAATTCGGTCGGTACGGTGACGATGCCGAAATTATTCCGTGCGACAAAATCTTTCGTGCCGACGATGATCCGGAGATTTTTCGTCATCTCTTTTTTCGTCGTCGGAAGTGAGAAAGTTCCGGCAGCGCGGAGATCGACTGCGGCCACGGCGTCCGGATCGACCAGCACGATGGAGAAGTGTGGCGGAATCGTTTCATACCGGTCGATGGAGACCGTCACTTCGTCCGCCGTGGAATTGCTCTGTATTTGAACATCCCAAAATTTCCCTTCGCTGTTCGGCGATCGGAAATCGTACCCATACTGATCCGGCGCGTCAATCCACGACCGGTTGTTGAATTGCAGCTTCAAATATTCCCCGGGCTGACGGGGCGATTCGACCATGTCGTATGAATCGAATTCATCGGAAGCATCGGCTTTTACGCCGAGAAAATTATAATTATCCTGCGCATCTCCCGATCGCGCACGGAGTTGCATCATCCATTCGCCGTCGGCCGTGAACGGCACAACGTCCGGTGAGCGCGGCAAGTTTCCGGGGACACCCGGTTCCACCGGACGGACATTGATCGTCACCGGATTGGAACTGGTGTTCTTCACGAAATAGCCGACCCAGGGCTGCAGGATGGACGCCGGTACGAAATCCGTTCCGTCGTAATCGAACAATCCTCCGACGTTCGCCCCTTTCCCGGTGACCGAATCCCACAACACCGGAAAATTGAACGGATTGCCGATCTGATTCCACTCGCTCTGCAAGTCGATGTTGAACGGAGCATTCGCCGGCGTGGCCGTTCCCGATCCGCTGCGGATTCTGTGCGGTGTGGCGGTGATAAACCAATATCCGCGTCCGGGAGCGAACGACTGGAACGACGGATTGTGGTGTTCCACATAATTGCCGTTTTGATACCGGAAGAGGCGCCATTTATTCTTGTCGTACGTCCCGAAATTCTTCAGGATCGAATCGACGCTCGAGGTGATGCCGGAGAGCGGGACGGAGATCATCCGGTAGTTCGTCTGTTTCGTGCCGGCCGGCTGGTCCTGCGATTTTGTCACTCCGCCCGGGAATTCCACCGTGACAAAACTCTGCGGCAGCGAGATCGTTTCCACACCGTTGGAAATTTTGACGAAGTACACTGCACCGCGGTCGCCGACTTTATTCGCCGGAATTACCCCCTGGAATCGCATTCCGTCCGACGTTGTCATTTGCGACGAATCGAACGCAGTGGCACCGGAAAGTTTATAGAACAGATACGCCTTTGCATTCGACCCGAGACTGGCGGTTAAACTGACTCCGATCTGCATCGGCTGGTTGCCGCCGACGATCTTCGGATTCGGAGGTGTAACATTCGTATCAATCGCGATGGAAAGAATCGCGCCGCTTCCGGTGGTGTAGATGCCGTAACGGCTCGGATTCATATTGCTCAAAAAGACAAGTGAATCGGTGTAGGTTGTCACTGCCAACGGTGTAAAGGTGACCCGGATGGAATCGGACTGCTGCGGCGCCACGGTTACTTTCGTTTTGTTCACGGTGAAGAAGGAGGTCTGCTTCGACATGAAGATACTGTCCGCCCGCAGCGTATCATTCCCCACATTTTTGAACTTAAAGTACACTGCGTTCGGCGTGGAGACTTTTGTTGCACCGAAGAGTATCGGATTCATCGACGTTTCGAGAATCGGCATCGGCGTGATCACGCCGTTCCCTTTCAGCGCTACCGTCCGGAAAGAACGATTGGTGGCATTCGTTACAACAGAGATGGTCCCGGTCACCGGCCCAGTCGACGCCGGAACGAACTTCACCGCAAACGTGCGAGCGCTGTCCGCCGGCACGTCGAGCGGAAACGTCTGCGTCGTCGAGAAGAGCGTATTATCGATGGAGAAGGAGGAGACGGTCAAGATCTTGTTCCCTCCGGTGTTGCTGATGGTAATGTTTTTGGACAAGGAGTAACCGAGCGTCACGCTCCCGAAGTCCAGCACCGTATCGGACAATGCAAACACACTCAACGGCGGTCCGTTCGTCCCTTCTCCATCCATCGGAATCACTAAAACGGAATCTTCATTCGCACTGGTGCTGGTGACCGTCAATGTACCGCTGAACTTTTTGAACTGATTCGCCGTCGGTTTGAATGTTACCCCCACATTCAGCGTGCTGACAAACGGCAATGTGTACTGTGTATTGGCCGGCACATCGGTCTTAAAGACGTTCGTATCACTCGATACGACGCTTTTGACGGTGAGCGATTGTGTGCCGATATTCTCCAACACTAATTGGATCGTGGTATCCTTGTTGTCGGCGGCGCGGGAACTGATCGCGCCGAAATTCAACGATCGATGACTCGGATTGATCGTCGGCGTATTGTTGATCACCGCCGATCCGGTCAGGATCATTGCTTTGTTTTCGATCAGCTGATTGAACCGGTTGCGGACGCCGATGTTGAAGGAATAGTTATTATACGTCCCCTGAAATTGCGGAGAGAACCGGACATTCAACTTGATGGTGTCGGAAGGATTGTTCGGAGCGATCTTCGAACGATTCGGCTGAATGACAAAGTACGGATTAGTGCTGTTGGAGATCGTCAGGACGATCGTATCGGCGCCGGTGTTGGACAAGATCACGTGTCCCCACGTGGTCGTGCTGACGGGCCGTTGTCCGAATTTGATTGTGTCGACTGTGACGGCCAATTTTCCGATGGCGGAATCGGCCGTGGCGGAGACCGGAAGCAGGAATGTCGGCCGCGCCGTATCGTTGGTCAAAAATTGAATGGAACTTGCAATCGTTCCGAATTTCACCGGTTTGAACATCACGGAGACCAAGGCGCTGTCCTTGGCAAACGAATCCTTCGCCAGAACGAGCGTATCCTTCAGCGCCTGTGTGATCGGATCGTACATCCGCACCGTCCATTGCGACGACGGTTTTGTTCCGACGCGGACGCGCAGATCGGCATCACCGGCATTTTTAATATAAAACGATTGTGTCACGCTGTCCCGGCTGCTGTACATTTTGCCGAAACGGAGTGTGTCGGTCACGGAGGTGGTCATTTCCGGTCGGACTGCAACCGTAAACGATTTGGAGATCGTCGGGCCCCATTCATTCTTGCTCGATTTGAAACGCGTGTTAAACTTGTGCGTGCCGACCGCCAGTCCGAGCAGCTCCACGGAAAAAGAATCGACATAGGAGACCGTCCGGCCGCCGAGCCCCGTCACCGATCCGCCGCGCGGTGCGGTCGCGGCACCTTGTCCCGGATCGGTGTTGCCGAAGAAATATTCCATCTGTGTGATGGTCGGCGGAGCCAGCGACGCATCTTGCACAAATTGGACTGTCTGCGCGGCACCCCAATTGCCTTTATTGTCGCGGTAGCGGACGTACAACGTATGCTTTCCGTTCGGCAAACCGTCCGGAATTTCGACGGACGATAACGCTGCGGTGACGTTGGTGGAATCACCGGTGAACGAAGGAGTAAATTCTTCGGCATTCACCGGCGTGGGATTGTTAAACCAATATTGACCGGCGGTGATATACTTTTTCTGTTCTCCGCCGATGGTAAAGAAACTGCGCACCGGAGCTCCCCAGCGGCCGGAAGCATCGCGCGTCCGGAAATAGAGGGCATGTGTACCCGCTTGCAGCGAAGTGACATTAATCGAAAGATTCGAAAAATTCGACGACGAGGAATCGGAGGAATAGGCAGGATCGACCTCCACCGGATTGACCGGTGTAGGACTATTAAACCAATATTGTCCTTTTGTGACAAAATTTTTCTGAATGGCACCGATCGTAAATATCGATACGGCCGGCGTTCCCCATCGGCCCAGGTGGTCCCTGATGCTGAAATAGAGTCGATGCGTTCCGGCGGACAACGATGAGAGATCAATCGCGGTGTTGCTGAATGTGGCGGTCGTGGAATCGGAACCGTATGTCGGATTAATTTCCACCGGCGATACCGGCGTGGGAGAATTGAACCAGTATCGCCCTTTGGTCACGTGTTGTTTTGCGATCGCACCGATCGTAAATCGCGAGACGGCGGGAGTTCCCCAATTTCCGGATTGATCAAGAACGCTCACATAGATAGTGTGCGTGCCGGCGCTTAACGCCGAGATGTCCGGAGTGATCCCATTATAGGAAGCGGTGGAAGAATCGGAGTTATACGAAGAAACATTCACCGTTACGGGAGCGACCGGCGTCGGACTGTCGAACCAATAACGCAGCGACGCGACATACTTTTTTGTCTGCGCATCGGTAATATTCCCGGCGAAGACCAGGGAACATACGACCGCAAAAAGATATTTTTTCATGAATGTCGACATGCAGATGTAATTCGGCCGGCGGCCGTTATTCGCCTCCCGGCCGTCGTTGCGGCGCCGGTGTTGCCCCCGTCCCGAATCCGCCGGTGACCGAGATCTTCATCATTCCTTTTGGACGAATACCGGCGGGCGTGATCGAAATGGAACTCGGCGAAGGGATGGTCGACGGGGTGTACAGACTGGCGAACGGCAATGGCCCGCCGAAGATCCCGGCATCACTTCTATTAGTATTGACCGTCCCCGGTTGTTGGAGCACATCCACATATCCGGATCCGACCGGAGCCACGGCGGGATAACTGCCGTCGATCGGAGAATTCGGCGACGGCGTGGCCGTGGACTTGATCCGCAGATCGGAATCCGTGGCGGTGTCGCCCGAAAACACGAATCCGTTCGTCAGTGAGAACCGTTCGAATTGCGGATCGCCGGTGATATTCGCTTCGCCGTTCGCCGGTTCCGTGGGATTGTTCTGAACGCTGTAGAGCCAGTTGCCGCTGTAGACAACGGCATTGGATGCCGAAGAGGAAATGGTTGCCGTCTTTACAAAAATATTCCCGACAATGATGTACGCTCCATTACCCTGCGACGGATTGATCGGATACGTCAGATCGCCGAAATAATTATTGAAACAGGAAATCCGCGCGATTGAACCGTTCGAACCGATGCCATACGTTGTTCCGCCGACGGCACCGTCGAAAATATTGTTGGCGATAACGTTTCCCGCACTCGTCCCGTCCATATACACCATATTGTAACTGTTGTTCTTGCTGATGATGATGTTATTGATCACCGTGTCGTTCGAGGAGCCGTTCAAGTAGATCTGCGCGTTGTCGAAATACGAATCGCTGACGTTACAATCGTTGATGCCTTGGATCGAAATGCCGATGGTGGTCGATTCGAATTTCAGATGCTGAATGACGGACCCGGTGGCGCCGGCGGTCAGTTGGATTTGATATTGCAGTACGGTCGAGGCGATCGGATTTTTATATCCATTGCCGAAAATGATCAATCGTTTGGAGACGGCGACGGCCTGAGACTCCGTATAGGTGCCCGGTTGGATAAAAATGGAATCGCCGGCATTGGCTGCCGCGACCGCCGCGGAAAGCGTTGCGTATTTACCGCCGCCGCCGACCCCATCCACCACACGCAGCGTGGCGAAGACCGGCACAGCCAGAAACAGAACGGCGATGATCGTTCGGAAATTCATGCTCGTTTCGGATTAATTGTTCCGTCCGGTGAATCCGCCCATCGAACCGGTGACGTTCACATTTAATGTCCCGCCGGGTGCGACCACGGCAGGGCTGATCGTCGTTTTGGTGACAGAGGGAACCGTCGGCGCTCCGAGCGGATACGGAAAGGTGAACGGTCCGCCGTAAACTCCCGCATCGGACCGGGCGGTGCCGAAAACGAAGGAGGGGTGATAATCTTGATAGGTCGCGCCCAAGGGGGCTTGATTCGGATATCCGAGATCGATGGCGGGGGAACCGGTTTGAATCCGCAAATCGCTGTCATTGTTCGCGTTGTCTTCGTAAATATATCCCGAACCGGTTTCGAATTTCACAAAGGTCGGATCGCCCGACGCATTGTCCGATGGATTCCCCGGCACTATGCCGGCACTGTTCCATAAAAGATTCCCGGAATAGAGCAAAGCGTTGTTGCTACCGTTGCTGACGTTCGACACGCTATAAAAGATATTTCCGGCGATCACGTACGCACTGTTACTACTCTGCTGGGAAACAAAACCATAAGTACTCTGTGCGATGAAGTTATTGTACACGAAGGTTGTTCCCACATTGTTTGTATTGACCGCGTATGTGCCGTTCGATGCTCCGCGGAGAATATTATTGCAGACGACAACATTTGTCGTTGAATTCAAATAGACGCAATATTGCGTATTCCCGGTCGTGAACATGATATTGTTCCGGACCGTGTCGTTGCTCGAACTGGAGATATACACACCGCTGCGCTGCGCAAAAAAATTGTTCGCGATGAGGATGTCGTTCGCGCCGCTGATGGTAACAGAGTTGTCGTACGCAATAAACCGGAAACCGATCACGCGCGATCCTGTCGATCCGGCAACGAAGTTAAACTGCGAACTGATATGCGTTCCGCCGTTGTTGATGTTGCGGTATCCGTTCCCAAGCAGGATCACCCGTTTGCTGATCGAGATCGGGTCTTCGGAATACAACCCCGACAACACGCGGATGGTGTCTCCGGTGGAAGCGGCGGTGATCGCCGCGGCGATGGTCGCATACCGGTTCGTCACTCCCCCCACACCGTCCACGATCCGTTCGGCGGCGGTTCCCCGGTTCATTCCGGCCAGAAGTATTCCGGCGAGTGTGAATAACAGAGTTCGTTTCATTGCTGATTCTCCTTGCGATAAAATGTCATCGATAATCGTGTGATTGCCGGACCGACGGGCTCACCCTGGTTCAATTATTCGCCCATTCGGAATACATTCCCATCCGTTCGCTCACTTTTACGATATAATGCCGGGTCTCTTCGAACGGAAGATTTTTTTTCAGATGTTCGTACACTTCGTCCGACGTCAAAGCGTTGATCTTCGGCAGCGCCTGATTCACATTTCTTTTTCCCGTGAATGCTTTGGCGACGTTGCCCGGTCCCGTATTGTAAGCGGAAATGGCGCAGTAGATCCGGCTTTTCACATCCTTCACGCCGCGGAATTCCACCGTCATCAATTTGGTCAAATAGGCCGTCCCGAGTTCTACGTTATTCTCCGGGACGTACAGATATTCTCCGGTGACCAGCGAATCCTTTTTGTGCGCGAAGAAAAAGGCATCCCGCCCTCCCGATTTCGGCACCAGCTGCATCAATCCGAACGCCGGTACGGGTGACTTGGCCTTCGGATTAAAATAACTTTCGGTGTGCATAATGGCATACACCAGCGTGATGTCGATGCCGAAACGGTCCGATTCCTTTTTCACCATCTCCCGGAATCCGGTCGCCCGTTTTTTCACGTGGTTCGGCACCAGCGGCACTTGCACCCCCACCACCACCCGTTTGATGCCGTCCTTACCGGTCACCGTTTCTTGTTTCATGGCGGCCGTTGTGACAACCTCGGCGGCATATTGGCGGACATTCTTTTCCGTCACCGGTTTTCCGTCAGCAGCGGCAAGCTGTTCCGCCACCACCGGTTTTTTCTCCGGCGGGACATTGGTCTTTTTTTCCAGAGGATCGGTCCCCCCTTTGGTCAAAGCGAGGTCCGCCACCTGTTCTTGCAGCTTTTTCTTCACCAAGGCGGGATCTTTTGCCTCCGCTTCGGTGACCAACAATTCGACCGTGGCTTTCCCTTCCTCAAAATTCACGGATTTGCGAGCCGTGTAGGTGGAGTCGTACTGCACATACTCTTCTTTCGTGCTGGTTTTGACCTTGTCCGTCCCCCACTTCTTTTCGATCTGGCCGGTGTATTCTTTGAACAGGCGTTCCTGCTCGGCGACGTAATCGTCGAACTGTTTGGTCACTTCGGCTTTATAATTCTGGAACGCCTGTTCTTCTTCCTGCATCCCCTGTTGCTGTTCCTTCAGGAACTTTTGGTATTCGTCATCGGGATCTTGAGCCGCCGCAACGGTTAAAACGGCGAAACTCAATAACAGAATGCGGGAAAATATTTTCATGAACAGCTCCTTTATTGCGGAATGACGATACCGGTGACTTCATCGCCGTCGATGGCGATCACCGACGACCGGTTCGGCATGATGAAGACCGGATTTTTTTTGTTCAAGGATGTTTCGGAAACGAGTGCGCCGGTATGATAATTCAGCACCACGGCCGTTCCGTCTATAAAATAAAAGATATGGTTGTTCAGGAACATGGGCCGATGGTGCACCGCCTTTTTGTTGTAATCCCATTCGTAGGACCAGACCCGACGGCCCGTGGCCGGATCGACCGACACAATACCGTCATCGCCGAACACGATCAACTTTTCATGACCCGGAACGTACGCAACGTGAAGGATCTTCGACAGGAATGTGGTAAAGGTTTCCCCCAGAAAACGGGTCTGTTTGATCGGATATCGTTCATCATCCGGAACGAGCGAACTGTCCGGCCGTAATGCCGATTCTTTGCTCCACGCGGAGGATAATTGGTGGAGTCCGTCATAGTCCAACGATCCGGCGCCGCTGTCCGAATATTCGAAGGCCCATTCTGTTTTTCCGAACATCGACGTATCCAACGAAAGAGAATACAGGAATTCATCATCACTATAAAAGAGTCGCTGTGATCCGTGAGTAGCGCCTGCAATAGCGTAGGAATGGAACACACGCCCCGGATCACGGTCAAATGTTTTTTTCCAATGGACTTTCCCGGTGGCGGTATCAACCGCAAGCAATGCGTATCCGGATTCTTCCCACAGTTCGTCGTGTTTAATTTTATCCCGTTTTTCGTCGTATTCAAATTTATCGCGATAGGCACCGGTACGAACATACAGAACGGTGTCAACCATCGCCATATCGAAGATATATGATTTTTCAAGATCCTGTTCAATCAACATCCATTTTATTTCCGCTGTTGTGGCATCGAGCGCAACAAGTTTTTTGTCTCCGGGAAGGAGAAGCACATTCCCGAACGTGACGGCTTTTGCGATCGAAGAAAATCCGCCGTCAAACGAGATCCCGTCCGCAATACGGCCGTAATATTTCGCCGCAATATCGCCGGTCTCCATATCGATCCGGACCATCCCCTCGCCTCCCCGCTTTGTCGTTGTCGGTTCGATCATCTCCGCACCGGTGTGAATCACAACGGTAAGATATCCGTCGAGGGAAGAGACGGAATAGTCAAATCCGACATTTTCATATCCGAACGAGACCGGCCATCCGGCAGGCGCGACGGCGAGCGGCAACACGCGTTTCGGCAGCGACTCGTCCGCATGCGCAACAAACGTGCGGTAGTTGATGGTGCCGTTCCACGCATTCACGCTCACCACCGACAGTTTTAAATCGCTGCTCGGATCAAGATAGGTGACGATGACGTTGTCCGAATCGTTCGCCACGAACCGGTGGATAAATCCGTTGGACGGCTCGAATTTTAATGCGGTCTGCCACGCGCTTTTTCCCGTCGTGAGGTTCCATCCGATCATTTTGTCTTCCACACCGAGAATGAGCATGGCGGCGGAATCGGTCTGCGCCGCGATCACGGTGCGAATATCTTCCACTTCCACCGGTATGCGGGAGACGGTGCCGGTAGCGCTGTTCACCACGACGGTCATCTCTTCGCCGAAGGCGGCCGGACCGAACGGCGTCCGGGCAAGAACGTTGAATTGTGTCGAAATCGGCAACGGGATGCGGGCGGCGGATTTATTTTCGGCCACATCGATCACCAGAAATTCTTTTTCCAGCATCATGCTCACAAATTTATGGTCCGGTGAAACCGTGTACCAGGATCTCTTCTGTTCGATCAAATCGCCGTTCGGTTCCGCACCGGGCAGCGTGAGCAGACGTTTGCCTGTTTCGATGGAGATCAGCACACATTCTTCTTTGTCGGTAAACGCGAGATATTTTCCCTGCTGCTCGAGCATCAGACGGTTGACGGCCCCTTTTTCGAGCAAGGACGATTCGTAGACGATGGGTGAGCGCCACAGTTCGGTACCGGTGAGAAGATTCACCGCCACTTCGGTCTTTCGATAGGTCAACACCACGGTGGTGTCGTACAGAAACGCACCGACGTACGATTCCTGATCAATGCCGGCGTAACCCATTTTCCACAAGATTGAATCCTGCAGTACGGAAAAACAGAATATTGTATCCCCGTCCGCTGCGAGATAAAGAGAGTCACGGAACATTTCACCGATCGATTCTTCACTGTAGTCGTCGATTTCCACACCCCAGACTTTTTTTCCCGTGGCATTATCATACACCCATGCATATTCTTCCGCACGGAAGTAAGTATATTTCCCTTCCATCAGCGGTCGGAAGGTTTGTACATCTTCATCCAGTTCCGCATTCCAAACGAAGGGTGCCGTTTGGGCGGAAAGTATTCCGGTGAAGAACATGGTGAAAAACAGCAGAAGAGAACGGATCATATGACCTCCATTGATGACAAAGTACGTGCCAATAAAAAGGGGGATAAACGGTAAATTTGGACGGCGACTCCCCTGATGTCGCCGAATTGAGACAGGCTTAACTTTTTTCAATGTCGCCGGAAAGCAACACTATTTTTTTATCGATTGTGTCCACTGAACGAATCGCGTCCGGAATTGTTTTTCCGGCCGAGGACGATACCCTTCCTCCCGCACCAGTGCATTCACCCGAAGCACCCGCTCGCGCATATCGTCCTTTTTCATATAATTGTCGTCGAAAATATCCGCGGACGAGGGGGACGGCTCATACAGCCGCTGCAATACGCTAGCCAGCGACGTCGGATCGTAACCGGCCCGTTTGAGATACACCATCGCCAGTCGATCCGCATCCGTTTCGTATACCAGCAGCCGCGGAGCAATCAAATTCTGATACACATTGTCCGCATACTCCTCCAGTTCCTTCTCCTCCTCACCCATCGGTCCGGTCTCCTCTTCCAGTTCCGCAAAAGCGGACTCTGCTTTGATTTTCGCTTCGCTTTTGGTCAGCTCTTTCACCCCGTGCCGCTGGATCACATGAACCATCTCATGGGCAATCACAGCCGCCAGTTCCGATTCATTGGTGCACGCTTCGAACATCCCCCGGGAGAGAAAGATATACCCGCCCGGAACGGCGAACGCGCCGGCCCGGTCGTCGTTCAGAATATAAAAGCGGAATCCCAGGTCATACGCTTTGGTGTATTTCGACAGATAATTTCCGATGAGATTGATATACGTCGTCGCCATCCGGTCGTTCAAGATCCCTTTTTGTGCGGCAATTTTTTGCGCAATGCCGAGCCCAATCCCTTCTTCGTGAAATTGCAGGTCAAACGGACGTTCAATATTCATATATCCGCGGAACGGTTCAATGGTAAAACTATGTTCGAACTTTTCCATGTCTTCGGCCGATACCGCCGGAGCGGAATATTTACTGATGTCCGTCTCTACCTTGTCGGATCCCTCGACATACTTTTTGCCGAATCCTTTCACCGCGGCCGCCAGTTCCGCACGCGACGCGCGTGCGGATGTTTTTCCCTTTAACACTTTGTCATCGCGGGTGTTGGCACCGGAGCGGTTCACAAAACTGTTCTCGGAAAGCCAGCCCTGATCGTTTTGATCGGTTTTCACCTTCAGCCAACTCCCCTTTTGCTCCATTTTACTCACTTCAATGGAAGCGGGCAACGCGGCGATAATCTGAAAATACGAACCCGGTCCTTCGCGCAGGTAGTTCGTCGGCTGCGTCGTCCTCAGTTTCTGCGCATCGGCAACAGAGAAGCCGATAATCACAGCGAAACAGATCGATGCACTTCTCATACAATCTCCATCAATGGAAGGATGTTGTTACGTTGGTTCATTGGTTCATTGGTTCATTGGTTCATTGGTTCATTGGTTCATCGGGTCATTGGTTCATTGATTCATCGGTTCATTGATTCATTGGTTCATCGGTTCATTGATCCATTGATTCAATGATACAATGATTCAATGACTCAATGACTCAATAATTTATTTCGTCGTCATCACATACACCCCGTCCCACCCCGGTCCGGGGGGATGTTTCCGATACTCTTCGCACCGACTGATGTACATCTGACTTGCCTCGTCGCCCGGTTTCAGATTGAGTGCCGTGTTGAACATCGAAACGGCATCGTTCCACTGTTGTTCTCGGAAGAGCCGCAATCCTGCTTCGAATGTCTGCACCAGTTTTAAACGCTGTTCGGTGATCTCCTCTTTGGCACAGAGGACTTCGTAGATCTTAATCGGAAGGTTTTTTCCCTTCACGCGCATGATGTCCATTTCCCGCAGCAGGAACTCGTCCCGCACCTGTTCGTTCGCCGTCGCTTCGCTGATCATCAGGGAAGTGCCGTAATATTTATTCACTCCTTCCAGACGGGAAGCGAGATTCACCGTATCGCCGATGACGGTATACTCTTTTTTTGTCCGTCCGCCGATATAACCGACCACCATCGAACCGGAGTTGATGCCGATGCGGGTCGAGAATACCGGTTCGCCCCGTTCGCGGGCAGCCCGGGTCATGGCGAAAACCGTTTGGTGAAACTCGTATGCGGCGCGGACGGCGAGCAGTCGGTGATTCGGATTTTTCAGCGGGATGCCGAATTGTACCATCACCGCATCGCCGATAAATTTGTCGATCGTGCCGTCGTGTTTGAAAAAGATGTCGCTGGCGGTGGAGAAATAATTGTTCAAAAATTCCACGAGCTCTTTCGGCTTCTTCGTTTCCGCAATCGTCGTAAATCCTTCGATGTCCGAGAACATGATGGAGGCGTCCACTTCTTCGCCGCCGAGTTCCACTTTTTCCGGATTGGCGCTCAACTGTTTCACCACGTGCGGATTCACAAACTGGCCGAAGATCTTCTGGATCTGCCGCTTGTTGCGTCCTTCGGTGGCAAAATTCCAGCCGACGGAAATCATATAGGTAAAGACCATCGAAAACAACGGGAAAACGATTTTGATCCACACAAGCTTTTCGACAAACAGGAACGAGACGACCGCCAGGAATACCCCGACACTCACCGCTGCACCGGCCGTATTTACGACGATGCTTTCCGGATAATTCGAAAGAACGGAAACGACGGCGGTGAAGAACACGGCGATCAGGACGATCCACCACATCGGAAGCTCGAAAATAAAATCACTGTTCACGTAATTGCTCAACGCGGTGGCGTGAATTTCCACGCCGGGATACGGTTCCAGATAGGTGAACGGCGTGTTCTTCAAGTCGAACAGCGACGGTGCGTTCGATCCGATGAAGACGATCTTATCCTTGAAGATCTCCTGCGGAACGTCCGGAGTCATTCCCGCCTCCGCCTTCATGGCGGAAACGATCACCGAATGGATCGAAAAATATTTGAAAACGCCGTCCGGCCCCCCTTTTCCGTACCAATAGATCAAATACGGCGAAGTGACCGTCGTGTGGATCGGCCGCTCCGCTCCGTAAAGGTCGTGATATACATTGTACGATAAGGCGAATAACGTATGATCCTGATAGGAATATTGCAGGTCGATGCTCCGGCACACTCCGTCGTCATCCGGAACAAAGTTGACCACACCGACACTTTTCGCCGCCTGCTGGAACGGAATGAGAGGACTGTATGACTTGTCGAACGATGCCGTGGCCGCGCCGGGAATCGGCGGAATGTGTTCCGGGAAAGCAATCAGCGAATCGCCCGGCTGGTCTTCTTCCTCTTGCGTGGTAAGGATCGCGGCAAGGTAAACGTTCCCGGCGGCGCGGATCGATTCCGCAAAGAGGCTGTCGTTCGATCGCCCGACGGAATTAGCGCGATCCTCATCCGGTTCGGTAAATTGAAAATCGTAGACGATCGCCTTCGCTCCGGCCGCTGCGAGATAGTTCGTGGCGAGTGCATAAAAATCGCGCGGCCACGGCCAACTCGTTTTGGTGGTGCTTTTGAAATATTGAAGGCTGTTCTGGTCGATGGTGACGATGACGATGTTCGTATCGGGTGTGCGGGAATGCTGGGCGAGCCGGTACTGAAGATCGAGCGCATTCCATTCCACCATGGAACCCATGGTCGAAGCGGCGACGGCGGAAGCAATCAACAGTCCTGCCGCCGCCGAAACGACGGTCCGGAATTCTTTCGCAAAGATCAGTTTCTTCAGTATGGGTGATTTCATGCGTGCATGGAAAGAATGAATATTTGCCCTTAAATTCAATGTTTTTTGCTGAATATCTTCACCGGCGAGTGCGAGGGTTTTTCAGCAATTCCTGTAATTTTTTGTAATCAATCTTCCCGTGTTGTTCGTTCAGATGTCGGAGGATCATCAGCGACCGGAAAATTCTTTTTTCGGGATCTTTCACCCCGCCGATGATATAGAGCAGCGTCCGCTGTTTGCCGGGGGTAAGTGAATGAAATATTTTTTTCCCTTCGGGATCCTGCCGGAACACCTCCGTCAATTCCGCCGGAAGCGGCAATCCATACGCGCTCGTATCTTTCTCCAATTGCACCTGCGCCGTACCGCCGATTTCCAGTCCGAGTTTTTTTTGAATATTTCGGTTGACCGAAACGACCGGACGTCCCTTCGAATAAAAAAGAATGGCGCACTGGAATCGTTCCGTGCCGTCGATCGTGCAGATCACCCGTTTGTTCCCTCCGTCGATCAGCGACTGTGCGACAGAGACCGGTACCGGCAGGTGTGCACTCCACAACTTATTGTCGGATGACTGAAGGGTTGCGGTGAACCGGTGTATTCCGGATTTTTTTTTCTTCGCCGTCGTCATTTACTTCGCCGTCCATTGCACGCGCACGTCGAACATCTCCTCGAACAGTTGTTTTTTCCGTTCCGCCCCCCAGATTTCCATTTCCGCATTTTTTCCCCGCGCCTTGCGGGGAATAATTTTCACCGTCCGGCCGGATTTTTTGACGAGGAGGTCGCGGACGGCGCCGGCGTGCGTACGATCCAGTCCGTCGGCGATCCGGATGATTCCGGAGAGGATTTGTACGATCCGCTGATCGTCCGCCGTCAGAGCGGAAAATCCTTCATGCTTCGGTTTTGGATGCGACTTGCGGTGATACCGTGCCACGTTGGCAATAATCTCTTTTTCCGTGTCCGTGTACCCGAGCAAATCGCTGTGTTTGATGAGATAGTAGGAATGACGGTGATGGTTGGAATGAGAGACAAAAATGCCGATTTCGTGGAGGATCGCCGCCGCTTCCAGAAATTCCCGTTCCATCCGCCCGAACGAATGGAGCGATACCGTTTGATCGAACAGCCGCAGCGAAAGCCGGGCGACATGGTGGGAATGTTCTTTTTCGTAGCGGTACGTCTGCGCCAGGTGCAGCACCGACTTGTAGCGGAAGTTGTCGAATGCATGGAAATCTTTCGACGCATACCGTTTTTCGATCGTGTCGAGGATGATCCCTTCCCGCAGCGCGTATTCCGACACCATCATTTCTTTGATGCCGAGGTGTTTGAAACTCTGCTCGAGGATAATCGCGCCTCCGAGAATGATGTCGGCACGGGAGGAGTCGAGTCCCGGTATCTTCATCCGCTGTTTCACCGTCACGGCGCGGCAGAGCTGGTCGACGGCCGCGTAGAGTTCTTTCGCCGTGAAGACAAATCCGTTCATCGAGGCATCGGAGAATTCGCCGCGGCGGACCCGGATGATCTTGGCGATGGCCATGATCGTTCCGGAGCTGCCGATTGCCACCTGACGTTTCAGTTTTTTCACTTCCCGAGCGACGGGGATGAGCGAGCCGGCGACAAATGCACGGCAGGCGTTCAACTTCTGCGGCGACAATTCTTTGTCGGTAAAAAACCGCTGCGTCAGCCGGATGGCGCCGAGTTTCAGGCTGTTATCGAAAAAAATCTCCCGTTTTTTCCCGACAAGATATTCCGTACTGCCGCCGCCGATGTCCATCATCAGAATCGTCTTATCATGCACCGGCAACGCTTGAATGATGCCGAGATAGATCAGCCGCGCCTCCTCAAATCCCGATGCGACCTCGACCTTGATATCCAGTTCTGCCGACACGCGCCGGATGAACTCGTGCTGATTCAACGCTTCCCGCACCGCGCTGGTGGCGATGGCCCGGATCGGCGCATCGTAAGCGTCGGCGATTTTTTTGAACCGCCGCAGCGTTTCGATGCCGCGGTTGATCGCCTCTTCGGTCAGATATTTCATATCCGACGAGCCCGAACCGAGCCGGACGGTCTCTTTTACCTTGTCCAGCACCTTAAATTTTTTCGAACCGCGATCGATCGACACGAGCACCATGTGGAAGGAATTGGTGCCGAGATCGATGGCGGCGAGATATCCGGATTGTTTTTTCATGTCGATTTGGTCGTCACTATTTTTTGTTCAACGCACGAAGGTGTTTCGGCTGTAACAGCCACCGCAGCGTGGCCGAACCGGGGCGGACCGCTCCGGCGATCGAAAGGGAACAGAGCGATCCTTTTTTGAATTCGACGGATGCCACGGAAGATCCGAGAAGCACTGAAACGAGCTTGCTCAGTTCCGGTTCATGTCCCACCAGAAGAACGGCGTTTTGTTCTTTTTGCTCATTCAAAAAATTGAAAACAGACTCTGCACTTCTTCCCGGCAGAAGTTCATCCATCGCCTCCACGGGAACCATACTGTCAAAACTCGCGGCCACGATGGATGCCGTTTCACGAGCGCGCGTGAGCGGACTGGTATAAATCGCGTCCAGCTGCGGGATCAGTTCCGGAAAATGCTGCGCCGCCCGTTTCATCTTTCGCATTCCCTCCGGCGTCAACGGACGGTCGTCGTTCGGATAATTTCCGCTTCCCCGTTCCGCTGCGATCGCATGCCGAACGATGTACACTTCCATGGTTCGTCCTCCTTCGGACATCGGAAACTATGAATAATTCTCCGGTATTGCTACAATCCTCAATAAAATCCTTCCCTTCACAATTCCGGGAACCAATCGGAACTTCCGGCGTCTAAATTTTTATCGCAGACCCCGAACGTTCACTATACTGCAGGAGGTTGTATGAAATACCGGTTACTCATAATGATGTTCATCGTCGCATCCGTCTCAATCGTTGCGGCGGCAGAAGAAAAAGAAAAAATCCGCACGTCGTCCAAAAAACAGGGATGGCTCGGCGTCAGCATCCAGGATGTGACTCCCCGGTTCGCCCGGGAGCAAAACTTAAAGATCAAAGAAGGGGCGTATGTCAACGAGGTGGTGGATGAGAGCCCGGCTGATTCCGCCGGCATCGAAGAGGGGGACATTGTGGTCGAATTCGCCGGAAAAAAGATCGAAACCTCCGAAGATCTCACAGACGCCGTCCGCTCGACCAAACCGGGGAACAAAGTAACGCTCAAAGTGAACCGGAACGGTGAATCCAAATCGATCGGCGTCACGATCGGCCGGAACAGGGTCCGCATGCCGCTGGCCGTGATCGCACCCGGCGCGCCGCGCAATGTCTTCCGCTTTTCACTCGGAGATGTGGAAGGAATGGAGCTGATGGAATTGAACAAACAATTGGCGGAATATTTCGAAATTCCCGGAGGCAAAGGGGTGCTCGTCAAAGAAGTGGAGAAGGATGAAAATGCCGCGAAAGCAGGACTCAAGGCGGGCGACGTCATTGTGAAAATCGCCGATGAAACGGTGAAGGAGGTCGGCGATGTCCGGGAAGCGCTCGCCGATTATGACGAAGGGGAAAAAGTGACGGTAGAGATCTATCGCAAAGGGAAAAAATCGACCGTCTCTCTCGAAGTGTCGGAGGAGCAATACGGCGGTTCAATGTACTGGCGGGATGGGGCACCCGGAAATTTCAACTTCCATATTGCGCCGCAAATAGACAACATGCACCGGGACTTGGAAATGAAGTTGAAAGAACTTCCGCGAAAACAGCGGGAACTGCAAAAGATCGAATCCCGGATGAACAGCAGAGGTGTATAATTGGGTCGTGGGGAAAGGGAAAAGCGGAGGAAACGGCGGCGACAGCCGCCGTTTTTTTTGGTTAGGGATGAATAAAATTTTTCACCGAGTCGAGATACGCCTGCTCTCCCATTTTCCACGGCAGGTCCGAATGGTCCGCCCCCGCCACGGCGATGAATCGTTTCGGTTCGTTGGCGTTCCGGAAGATCGTCCTGCCGTTTTTCTCCATGTCGATGAACCGATCGTTCACCCCGTGCAGCATCAGCAACGGAGCGGTCACTTTTTTGATCCGTTCCGCATTGTCGTATTTCCCTTCCATCACGAACGATGAGGGCAAGTCCAGCAGCATTCCGCTTTGCGAAAGTGTGGTGGACGATGCGAATGTCGATTCCAGAATCAGCCGGCGCGGAGTAAAAACATTCGCCGCGAGATACGTGGCGGGTGCGCCGCCGAGCGAAAATCCGTACACCACAATCGACGTATCGGAAAAATTCCGCGAGCGGACGTAATGATAGGCCGCCGTCGCATCCGCATAGACCGCCGCTTCGCCCGGCTCCCCTTCGCTTTTTCCGTATCCCTGATAGTCGTACACAAACACGTTCATTCCCATCTTATAAAAGAGTTCCACCCGGTCCCAATAAAATTGCAAATGATCGCGATTACCGTGGTTGTACAGCACGATGCGGTGTTCCGCCGTATCGACGGAGCGGACGAAATATCCGTAGATCTTTTTTCCGCCGGAGATCATCATAATCTCCTCCCGCTGCGATGCCGGGATCACACCTGTGGGAAGAGTGTAAGAGGATAACGATGTGTTATTGAACAGGTTGCTGTCCAGGTCGAAACACCCGGCAAGAATAAAAATCAGCACGGTGGCGATTTTCACTAGCCGTATTCCAGCAATATCCTTCCGTGATGTTATTCCCATTGGTACCTCATTCCGAAGAACAGTCCGAGATTCCCCTTACCGCCGATCGAAGCGAATCCTTCGAACACACCATGCCGCGTATCGCGATTCATCGCCATCCATTTTGATTCAAGTTGAAGTATCGTCCGTTCCCCCGCCGGAAATTCCCATCCGACAAACGGAGATACGAAGAGCGACCGGTCGGAAAATTGGTACATCTGATCCGATCCGAAATACAGCAGCGACCGTTCACCGACGGCGTAACTTCCGGTTGCCGTCAGCATGGGATACAGCACCGCGGTATTTCCCCGCGCAACATCCCAAAAGAAATACATCCGTCCGTTCGCCGTCACCTCGGGCCGCACTCCGTTTTCATCGAACAGCCGGACCGCTGCGCCGCCGTCCAAAGCAACATCGCCGAAGAGCAGCGCCGTAAGATGAAGATTCCCGTAGACCGTTACGGAGCGATGGAGGCCATACGCTGCACCACCGTTCCAATACGGCACCGGTAACGCGACTCCGGCGAACGGGATGATCGGTCCGCCGAAAGAAGAGGTAAGGTCGGTCTCTCCTTCGGGAAGTGTCCGGACCGGCTGCGTCGCACCGCAATGCCATGCGAGCAGTGAGAGGAAAATAATGGGGAGCAGTGTATAACGTTTCATGAGGATGATTCAGGAGAACATCGCACGGAATTTTTCCGGCACCGGTGCAATTTTTTTGTTGGGATAATCATAAAAGACAATCCCGGTCTTGGCGTGCGCCACTTCCCGGCCGCTTTCGCGTTCCCGGACGAGATAATAGAGATCGCAGCCGAACCGGCTGAAGTCCTTCACCCCGATTTGAATCCGCAGCGATTCGCCGTAGAATGCTTCGGATTTGTAGACCACGGCGGCGTCCGACATGATCGTGCTGACCCCGTCCACATTCATTTCCGTCCACTGATGTTCGATCAACATCCGCAGCCGGGCTTCATGCAAAATCGCCAGCACGGCATCGTTGCCGAGATGTCCGCCGTAATTGATGTCGCCGATCCGGACCGGGATCTCCGTGGTGAAATGGAATGTCGTGGGAAGGTCAAGTTTTATGCGCGGCATTGATCTGTTCGCTTCACAATCGTGAATATCCGTATCATCGGTGAAATCTGTGGTAAACGTTTTGATACTTTTTCACCATTATTGCTGATGATATTCCTGAATCGACTTCACGTTCAATTTTCCCTGTTTGATCCGTTCGATCCCCTTCACTGCCGTTGCGGCGGCGGACAGCGTGGTTATAAACGCAATTTTCTGCTGAATGGCCGCCCAGCCGATGGAATATTCGTCGTACCGCGATTCTTCGCCGAGCGGCGTGTTGATCACCATTTGTACTTCGCCGTTTTTGATCGCATCGACGATGTTCGGACGTCCCTCGTTCACTTTAAAGACGGCCGTCGCATCGATGCCGTTCGCTTTCAGGAATTTTGTCGTCCCTTCCGTGGCGATGATCGTAAATCCGAGATGCGCATATTCTTTCATGATCCCGACCGTTTCGGCCGTCTTGTCGTTGTTGTTCACGCTGACGAAGATCGTCCCCTCCTTCGGCAGCGGATTTCCCGCCGCGAGCTGCGCTTTTGCCACCGATGCGCCGAAGGACTGGGAGATTCCCATCACTTCACCGGTGGAACGCATTTCCGGTCCGAGGAACATCTTCACTTTCGGGAATTTGTTGAACGGAAAGACCGATTCTTTCATGGACATGTGTTTGACGGCGCGGAAATCGAAACCGAGCACGCCGAGGGTCGCGAGTTTTTTCCCCGCCATCACTTTGGCGGCGACCTTCGCCAGCGGCAGGCCGGTCGCTTTGCTGACAAACGGTACCGTTCGGGATGCCCGCGGATTTACTTCGAGTACGTACACCGTTTCGTTTTTCATCGCAAATTGAACGTTGATCAGTCCCCGCACGTGGAGAATCGCCGCCAGTTTTTTGGTGATCGCGATGATCTCATTCAATTTTTCCTCTTTGAGCATAAACGGCGGCAGCACACTCGAACTGTCCCCGGAATGGATTCCCGCTTCTTCGATATGTTCCATCACGCCGCCGATCAGCACGTCGTCGCCGTCCGCCACCGCATCCACGTCAAACTCGAAGGCATCTTCCAAAAAACAGTCGATGAGGATCGGTTTTTCGGGAGAGACATCCACCGCCAGTTTCATGTATTCTTTCAGCGACTGCGGATTGTAACAAATCTGCATCGCGCGGCCGCCGAGCACGTACGACGGGCGAACGAGCACCGGATATCCGATCTCTTCCGCCACCAGGAGGGCGTCCTTCACCGAATAGGCCGTTCCGTATTTCGGATGTTCTATCTTGTTTTTGCGGAGCAGGTCGCCGAAGCGTTCGCGGTCCTCCGCCAGGTCGATCCCTTCGGTTGATGTTCCGAGAATGCGCACGCCGTTCGCTTCGAGCGCGTTCGCCAGTTTCAGCGGCGTCTGTCCGCCGAAGCTCACGATCACTCCTTCCGGCTGTTCGAACTCGCAAATGTTCAGCACATCTTCCAGCGTGAGCGGTTCGAAGTACAGCTTGTCGGTCGTATCGTAATCCGTCGAAACCGTTTCGGGATTGCAGTTGATCATGATCGTTTCATACCCGAGTTCCCGGAGCGCCATCACGCCGTGCACGCAACAATAATCAAATTCGATTCCCTGGCCGATGCGGTTGGGACCGCCGCCGAGAATGATCACTTTTTTCTTGGCCGAACGGACCGACTCATTTTCCTGATCGTACGTGGAATAATGGTACGGCGTGTGCGATTCGAACTCCGCAGCGCATGTGTCCACCATTTTATAAACCGGAAAGATATTGAGAGACTTCCGCCGGGCGCGAACGGTCGATTCATCGGTCTTCCACAGGTAGGCCAGCTGCCGGTCCGAAAAACCGTACTGCTTCGCTTGCCGGAAATCCTGCGGCGGGACGTTGTCAACGGTAAACGAACGCAGCAATTGTTCCCGGTCGACGATCTGTTTCATGTTGAAGAGGAACCATGGATCGATCTTCGTCAGCCCGTGCACGTCGTCGATCGTCAATCCGAGCTGGAACGCATACCGGATGAAGAAGATATTATTCGCTTTCGGCTTGCGCAGCTGTTCTTTCACTTTTTTGATCCAGGAAGAGCGCTGCGTTTTTGTCAATGTTTCGATATCGAAAAGATCTTTCCCGTCCGCACCCAATCCGAATCTCCCCTGCTCGAGCGACCGCAGCGTTTTTTGCAGCGCCTCTTTGAACGTCCGCCCGAACGCCATCGCTTCGCCGACCGATTTCATCTGTACGCCGAGCGTATCATCCACCCCTTTGAACTTTTCGAAATCCCACCGGGGAATTTTCACCACGGTGTAATCGATCGTCGGTTCAAACGAGGCGGGGGTGAGTTTCGTGATGTCGTTGGGAATTTCATCGAGCGTGTAGCCGACGGCGAGTTTGGCGGCGATCTTTGCGATCGGAAAACCGGTCGCTTTGGAGGCGAGAGCGGAACTGCGCGAGACGCGGGGATTCATTTCGATCACGTACATTTTGCCGTTCTTCGGATCCATGCCGAACTGCACGTTCGATCCTCCGGTATCGACGCCGATGGCCCGCATTACTTTCAGCGCCGCATCGCGCATAAATTGATATTCCTTGTCGGTGAGCGTCTGCGCCGGCGCTACGGTGATCGAATCTCCGGTGTGCACACCCATCGGATCGAAGTTTTCGATGGAACAGATGATGACGACATTGTCCTTCGTATCGCGCATCACTTCCAGTTCGTATTCCTTCCAGCCAAGCACTGATTCTTCCACCAGCACTTCGTGCGTAGGACTCTGCACCAGACCGTGTTCCACGATCGATTTGAACTCTTCGATGTTGTACGCGATGCCGCCGCCGCTTCCCCCCATGGTGAACGAAGGACGGATGATGATCGGAAATTTGCCGATCCCCTGCGCCACCTTCAACGCTTCTTCCAGCGAATAGACGAATCCGCCGCGGGGCATTTCCAGTCCGATACCGAGCATCGTTTCTTTGAACAACCGGCGGTCTTCCGCTTTTTTGATCGCCTGGAGATTGGCGCCGATCAATTCCACGCCGTATTTTTCCAGCACTCCGCGTTCCGCCAGCGCCACCGCGGTATTCAGCGCCGTTTGTCCGCCCATGGTGGGAAGGATCGCATCGGGACGTTCCTTTTCGATGATCATCTCCACAAATTCCGGTGTGATCGGCTCGATGTACGTGGCATCGGCCATTTCCGGATCGGTCATGATCGTGGCGGGATTGCTGTTGATGAGGATGATGCGGTACCCCTCTTCACGGAGCACTTTGCACGCCTGTGTGCCGGAATAGTCGAATTCGCACGCTTGTCCGATGACGATGGGACCGCTGCCGATGATGAGGATGGATTTAATGTCGGTTCGTTTTGGCATCGCGTCAGAGAAGAAGAATGGCATCACCGGAGTGACACCGGTGATTGGACAGAGAAAAACCTCCGCAGGGTGCTGACGGAGGTTTCTCGATGGGTTTTGTGAAAATACGAAATGTTTGGAACGTTTACAATTCTCATTTCCCCGTTTCGAGGGAGATCTTTCTGCGCAGTTGATAGAAATATTTGAACGTCAGCACCACCACCCCAGCGGCAAGAAACAACAGGATCACATCGGTCGCCACGAGCGTCCAACTTTCGAACGAAATATACCGTTGCAGCAGAATGATCAAAGCGGTGATCGTGGTAACGAGCATGAAGGCGGCCGGAATCGCGGTGAACCAGTACGTTTTGGCTTTCTGCGCCAGCCAGGCCGTTATGGCGATCATCGTCAGCGCCGCCAGCAGTTGATTTGCCGCGCCGAAAATCGGCCAGATCTTCAAATAGGCATTGGAGAACGTCAATGTCAAAAAGCCCGCCACCACCAGGAGACTGTTGAAAATCCTGTTTTTCAAAATCGCCGGCGGATCGACGAAGAGCGTCGACCACAACTCTTCAAACAAATAGCGGGACAGTCGCACCAGTGCATCGATGGTGGTGACGAGAAATCCTTCCAGCAATAATATTCCCCAGATCGTTCCGATCACCACCGGGAGTCCGAATCCGGCATACAGCACATTTCCGAGCCCAAGCGCAAAGGCGAGCGGTGCATTGCTCGCTCCCTGTGCCGGATACACCAGCGATTTGTATCGTTCGAAGTCCATACCGCCGGAAATGATCAGGATAACGCAGAGCGCCAGGAGGCCTTCGAGCAGCATTCCGCCGTAGCCGATAATGCGGGCATGTTTTTCGTTGGACAATTGTTTGCAGGAAGTGCCGCCGCAGATCAATCCGTGTGCACCGGAGGCGGCACCGCAGGCGATGGTGATAAAGAGGAACGGCCACAACATGCCGAGGTTCGGCGCGGTCATCGCTTCGTCCAGATTCAGCATCGGCGTGTTGATCACTGCACCGGTCAAACCCGCAGCAATCACGCCGCCGACCATCGACGCCAGACCCAAATACAAAATTTGTGCGTTCACGAAATCGCGCGGCTGAAGCACCAGCCAAACCGGAATCCACGCCGCAACAAAAACGTACGCAGTGATGATGATGATCCAGGTAACGGGCTGGAACGTGATCGGCAGATAATAACCGAAGATGATCGATCCGAATGAAATGACGAACGCGACGGCGGACACGATCCAGAGATTCATCTTCCGTTTGTAGA
>CAZRWF010000015.1:16662-43375 GCA_964603685.1 uncultured Chitinophagaceae bacterium | reverse complement strand
CAAATGCTGACCCGCGCGGAGGTCGAACGAATTATCGACGCCACCGATGCGATCGTATTGGTGGACGAAGCCTACATCGAATTTGCCGATGCCCCATCCGTGCTGCCGCTGGTGGACCGGTGCGACCGGCTCGTCGTGTTGCGGACGTTTTCCAAGGCCTTTTCGCTGGCAGGACTTCGCATCGGATATTTGATCGCACAGGAAGGTTTGCGCGCGGAATTATTGAAGCCGAAAATACCCTTCACGGTTAATAATTTTTCATCTGCCGTGGCGATTGCATTGATGCAAAAAAAAGGTTGGATTTCGGAACGGATCGCGGCGGTGAAACGCCAAAAAGAATTCCTGTTCAACGAACTCCGGTCGATCCCCTCCATCAAAGTCTTTCCTTCGCAGACAAATTTTCTTATCTTTCGAACAGAAAAAAGTGCCGCGGCGCTGTTCGACCGCCTTCTGTCGCAAAACGTGTTGGTTCGGGATGTCAGTTCTTATCCGATGTTGGAACGGACCCTCCGGGTGAACGCCGGAACGGAAGGGGAGAACAAGCGGTTTCTTGCGGTCATAAAGGAATTTTTGAATAAAGGAGCAGAATGAAAATTTTAGCACTGGTGAATCACGTGCCGGACACCGAAACGAAAGTGAAAGTCGGAGCGGACGGAAAGTTGATTGATCCCGCCGGGGTCAATTTTATGCTGAACCCGTACGACGAATTCGGCGTGGAGGAAGCGCTTAAGACAAAACAGAAATTCGGCGGTGAAGTAACCGTCGTTTCGTTCGGCGGCGAATCGAACAAAGAGACTATCCGCAAAGCGCTCGCCATGGGTTGCGACAAAGGTGTGTTGTTGAAGGATGCCGGCGTGCGCGATTCGTATGCCGTTGCCCGCGGTTTGGCCGATTTTGCGAAAGAATACGGCGCGGATGTTATTTTTTGCGGCAAACAATCGATCGATTACGACGGCGCCCAGGTGGGCGGAATGGTGGCGGAAATGCTCGGCCTCCCCTCTGTGTCCGTCGTCGTCAAACTGGAGATCAACGACGGCGCGGTGACCGCCGAACGGGAGATCGAAGGGGGACACGAGATCGTGCAGACGAAACTTCCCGCCGTGATCATTGCGCAGAAAGGATTAAACGAGCCGCGGTATCCCTCCTTAAAAGGGATCATGGATGCCAAACGGAAACCGATCGAAGAACGGACGCCGGCGGCGATTCCGAACCGTGTGGAGGTGCACCGCATGAGCAAACCTCCCGCCAAGGCGCAGGGGAAAATCGTCGGCACCGACGCAACGGCCGCCGCGGAACTGGTTCGGCTGCTGCACGAAGAGGCAAAAGTCATCTGATGCGACATCGTGTTCGTCCGCTGAATGTTTATTCCGAATGGACGAAAAGGGTGTCATAAAAATAATATCGATTTTTTACGGAACGCAGGAAAATTCACATCATGAAAATTTTAGCATTCGCAGAACAACGGAACGGACAATTCAAAAAAACGGCGTTCGAGACCGTCAAAGCGGCAAAAACGCTTGCAGAAAATCTCGGCGCGGAAGTCGTCGCGCTGGTCATCGGTCACAACATCACCTCCGGTGCGGAAGTGCTCGGAGGATACGGCGCGGCGAAAGTGATCGCCGTGGACGATCCGCGGCTGGAATTGTACTCCACCACCGCGTACGCGAAAATTATCGCACACACGGCCACGGCGGAATCGGCCGAAGTGCTTCTCCTTCCCGCCAGCGAAATGGGTAAGGATGTCGCTCCCCGCGTTGCCGTAAAACTCGAAGCGGGATTGGCGGCCGGCTGCACCGCATTAACGGCGGCGAACGGCACGATTACCGCAACACGCCCGGTGTATGCGGGAAAAGGATTGGTGGACGTTACGGTCACAACACCGGTGAAAATTTTTACGCTGCGGCCGAACGTTTTTACCGCCGGAACATCGTCCGGCAACACCGCACCCGTCGAACGTACGGCAGCGGCGCTGAGTGATGCGGATCTTTCCGCCGCAGTTAAAGAAGTCAAAGCATCCAGCGGAAAAAAAGATGTCGCCGAAGCCGACATCATCGTCTCCGGCGGCAGGGGATTAAAAGGTCCGGAACATTTTACGATGATCGAAGAGCTCGCCGGTTCGCTCGGCGCCGCCGTCGGCGCGTCGCGGGCCGTGGTCGATGCCGGATGGCGCCCGCACGACGAACAGGTGGGACAAACCGGCAAAACGGTCTCCCCGTCGCTGTATATCGCCGTCGCCATTTCCGGTGCGGTGCAGCATCTGGCGGGAATGTCCTCTTCGAAATATATCGTCGCCATCAATAAGGATAAGGATGCGCCGATCCTTTCCGTGGCGGACTACGCGATCGTGGGCGACGCGTTTGAGGTCGTCCCCGCCGTCACCGCGGAAGTGAAAAAATTGCTCGGCAAGTGACCGGCATTCTTGCGCATCGCCGGAGAATTTGATATACTCGCTGTACAGAAAACAAGGAGAGTTATTGTGGAGAAAGTGCAAGTGGACATCCTCGGCCTCTCGACCAGCCCGTCGAGCGCCGGTGCGTATGCGTTGATCCTGAAGGAGACGAACGGGAAACGGAAACTGCCGATTATCATCGGTGCGTTCGAAGCGCAGTCCATCGCCCTCGAATTGGAAGGAATGAAGCCCCCGCGTCCCCTCACGCATGATCTGATGCGGAATATCATCGACACCTTCGCCGTCTCCCTGAACGAAGTCTGCATCAACGAATTGCGGGACGGCACGTTTTACGCGAAGCTGACGATCGAAGGATTGAGCGAAACGCAGGAAGTCGATTCCCGTCCGAGCGATGCCATTGCGCTGGCGGTCCGCTACGGCGCGCCGATTTATGTCGGCGAAGAGGTGTTAAACGAAGCGGGGGTCGTGTCGGAAGAAGAAGAGGAGACGGAAGAAGAGCCGCAGGCGAAGGAAGAGGCCCCGCCGGTGAAACGAACATTAAGCAAACTGGAGCAGCTGCAGTCGTCGTTAAAGGAGGCGATCGAAAAGGAGGATTACGAAAAAGCGGCGAAATTGAGGGACGATATCAGGAAATTGGGGATCATGGACCAATAAAAAATAAAAAATCCGCTTCGGCGGATTTTTTATTTTACCAGAGCGAGCATTTCTTTCACCGCCTGTTCGAGGCCGACGAACGCCGCGCGTGCAATTACTGCATGGCCTATGCTCATTTCGTCGATAAACGGAATCGAAGAGACCGGCACGACATTCACGTAGTTTAATCCGTGTCCCGCATTCACCTCCAGGCCGATCTGTTTTCCCAACTCTGCGGCGGAATGGATTTGCCGCACGAGTCGTTTCGCCTCCGCTTCGCTTTTTGCTTCGGCATATTCACCCGTGTGAAGTTCCACCATATCCGCACCGATCTCTTTGGATATTTCGATCTGTGCCACGACAGGGTCGACGAACAGACTCACCGGAATGCCGTGATCGTGGAATTTTTTGATCACCGTCCGCAGCGATTCTTTCTGCGCGAGAACATCCAATCCTCCCTCCGTGGTCAGTTCCTGCCGTTTTTCCGGCACCAACGTCACCAAATCGGGCGCCACCGAAATGGCAATGCCGACGATCTCGTCCGATGCGCCCATTTCAAGATCCAGCTTCGTCGTGACCGTCTTCCGTAACGTCCGGACATCACGGTCTTTGATATGCCGCCGGTCCTCGCGCAAATGCACCACAATGCCGTCCGCTCCCGCCCGTTCACAGAGAGCCGCCGCCGCGATCGGATCCGGTTCCATACCGCCGCGGGCATTTCGTAAGGTGGCGATGTGATCGATATTGATGCAGAGTCTCATTTCGGCTAAAATTAACGAAATCCCGTGATTTTTCAAAGCAACGAGGGTTGTTTCCCGTAACTTTTCATCGTTCGGGTCGTAGGGAAGAGATACTTTTTTTCGGAGGAACGATGCAACGCCTGTACACACTTCTCTTTTCCGCCCTTTTTCTCCTCTCTTTTTCCCATGCACAAAATGACGATAGTTTTGAATCACGGTTCGACCGGACGACCGACAATATCGAACGGATGGTCGACAACATCATCAATCGTCTTGAATCGGAAATAGAACAATGGGAGGATAGTCCGGATTATCATGTGGAATATTTTACCGATGATGATCGCGATCAGGATAAGGATCGATCGAACGTTTCACCGGATGCCGTCACTTTTAACGGCAACACGGAAATCGCCGAAGGGGATACGATCCACGGCGATTTGGTGGTGAAAAACGGAATGCTCGTGGTGCGCGGCGTTGTGGCGGGTGATGTATTGGTGGTGAACGGCGACATCGAATTAAAAAGCAGCTCCAGAATTTTGGGAAATGTCCGGGCAATGAACGGCAGCATCGCCAAAGATGAAGGGGCATACGTGGAAGGGTATTCCGAACAATCCACGTCGGTCAGCACCCCGCGCTCGCAGCGGCGAAAGTCCACCTACCGCACGAAATATTCCTACTCTTTTAAACCGTATTACTGGAACACCGAAAACATCGTGGATGACAATTTCCTTTTCCGGTATAACCGCGTGGAAGGATTTTTCTTCGGTTTCGGCGAGGAGAAAAATTTCTATTGGGACGGCAGTAAGGCGATCTCCGGCTTCGGATCGTTCGGTTATGGATTCGCTTCGCACCGGTGGAGATTGCAGCTCGGATTGGACCGGCAGTTTGCCGTGGGGGACGGTGTGTTGTATGAATTTGGCGGCGAGGTGCACAGTCTCACCGATACGAAGGACGAATGGATCATGAACCTCGCCGAGAACAGCCTGGCGGCGCTCTTGTTCCGCGAGGACTTCCGCGACTATTTTCAGCGGGAAGGATATTCCGTGCACGCTGCCCGATACGGAAAAGAGGGGGATCTGTCCACCATGATCGACGTGCGGTATGTGAATGACCGGTACGCGTCGCTTACGAACGGGGCGAACTGGGCGGTCTTCGGCGGCACGACGTTTCGCGGCAATCCGGCGATCAATGCCGGCACGATGAAGAGCCTTTCATTCAGCACCGGACTCAGCACCGTGGAAAAATACCGGTATCATTCCGAAGGGTGGAACCTCTATCTTCGGGCGGAATACGGTGGAAACGAGCTGGGCGGGGACTTCGATTTCACGCAGGCGGTGGTGGATATCCGGCGTTTTCAGCCGATCACGGACAATGATCAGATCAATCTTCGCATCCGCGCCGGCGCTCTGGAAGGAGCAGCGATTACGCAACGATTGTTCGAACTCGGCGGCGCCAATACGCTGCCGGCGTACGGATTTAAAGAATTTGCCGGGAACCGGATGCTGCTCGCCAACCTGGAATACCGTATCGGCGACGAGATTTTGGACGAAATATTTTTCTGGCCCGGAAGTTTCAGCCTGATCGCGTTCGGCGATATCGGAGCGGCGACATTCGTCAATCGGAATTCTCCCGTGTATGAAGAGTTCGACGCGATTCCGGCCTCCGCCGTGAAATCCGACTACGGCGCGGCGATTGCGTGGTATGACGGTGATGCCCGACTCGGCTTTGCGTGGCGCACCGACAAACAGGCGCCGGTGTCGATTTTCTTCCGGCTCAATCGGGCGTTCTAATGACAGCAAAATAGTGTGTGGAATAAAAAATCCTCCGGTGACGGAGGATTTTTTATTTGCGGACCACGTATTGGATTCGGCCGGGGTTCTGGAGGACGATCTGAATGTCCGCCGGACCGGTGATGGAGGGCTGGATGCTGCCGCTCGTATCGAGGAGAATCGATTTATAATCGATGAAGGCCTGAAAATCCTTCGCCGTCAGGCCGGCGATTTTGTTCACGCCGGAGCGGACGATGATCGAAATTTTCGGAGGGATCAGGACGACATTCCGGTTTCCCGGCACCTGCACTATTTCCACTTCCACATCGTCGATCGTCTTTTCGGCGATCGGCTGCACGTCGAACGTCACGTGGGCGGTGGCTGCATTGCGTTCCACTTCGAACGACAGCGTATCGCGGAGCGGCATTTCTACCGACACGGGCGCATTAATATCCTGCAAAACAATCCGTTCCGTGGTCCAGCGGTCGATCCTGTTCAGCAGCGACCGCGCACCCTGCAGCACGATGCTGTCGGGCGAACTGTTGATCCTGCCGACGATACCGAATCCGTCGCGGAACACCGCGTCGACGGTCGGGATAATCGGAACTGTTTTCGTCAATTTTTCATCCAAACGCACGAGCACCGTTTCCGGAGAAGTCCCGAAGATCAGCAGATCTTTCGAGAGGTTCACCCGCTCGTTCAATTCGCGGGAGGTGTAGAGAATATCCTTGCGCGAGAGGTACTGGAAATCGATCAAATAATGGAGATTCGGCGACAATAATGTGTTGACGAGCTGCCACCCCGTTCCTTGCACCGTAAAGCGGACGTGGGTCGGCAGCGGCACGGCGAGTGCGCGGTCGGGAGGAAGATTTTCGATCCGGACCGGCACCTCCACCACCGTCTGGAACTGATTCCCGAGATTGACGGAGATCCAGACCAGCAACGCGAAGATCAAGGAGAAGAAGAAGATCGGAAGTTTTCGTTCTTTCATGGAAAAATATACCGAGCAAAGCGGGGAGAATCAATCAAAAACATGGAAGAAGGGGATGTCCCTCCGTTTTTGTAACTCTCCTGAATTTATCCTATTTTCAACCGACAACATTCCTCTTTTGATCATTCCTGAGCGACTATGGCATCCGTAAAAAAAGAAAAAACCACCAAACAGATCGTGGACCATGATCTCATTCCTGTTCGTTACCAGCACGCCGCCTCCGTTGCGGTGATCTTTCTTTCGTTGATCATTTTCTTCAGCGATGTGGTGTTCGACGGTAAAATTTTCGGCGCAGCGGATACGATCGCGTCCAAAAGTTTTGAGACTCTCATCGCTGATGCCGCAGAACGGGGGACCGCCCCGCTGTGGAATCCGTATATCTTCGGCGGCATGCCGGGTGTCGGCAGCATGATGGTGCACGGCAGCCGGACGTACGACATCACCGCGTATCTGTTGGGCCTGGCGCAAGGAGTTTTCGGCACACTGCTCAACAATAAGGACATCGGCTGGCAGCTGATGTATTATTTTATTCTCGGCTGCGGATTTTATTGGTTCGTCTACGACAAATTGAAAAACAAAACGGCGGCGCTGTTTTCCGCTTTGGCGGTGATGCATTCCACCTATGTGGTGATTCTCGTGATGGTGGGACATATGACGAAAATTCCGGTGCTGGCGTTTTTTCCGCTGATTTTTCTCGTGCTCGAACGTCTGCGGGAAAAGTTCTCGATTGTCCATCTTCTCGTGCTGACAGTGCTGGTCCATTTTATGTTCCTGCCGGGACATATCCAGATGATCTTCTATTGTTATCTTGCCATCGGCTTCTATTATCTCTTTTTCCTCATCCGCGCCCTGATCAAAAAAGAAGTTTGGCAGGGGATCGTCCGCTCCGGCGTTGTCTTCGCGGTGGCAACCGCGCTCGCCTTTGCGATGACCGGCGATCAATATCTCTCCACGCTGGAATATTCCAAATATTCCACCCGCGGCGCCGATCCGATCGTTCCTTCCGCAAAACAGCAGGAAGTGGGAGGGACGAACGGCGGGCTCGATTACGAGTATGCCACGAACTGGTCCTTCTCCCCCGGCGAATTGCTCACGTTCGTGATCCCGTCGTCGCACGGATTCGGATGGTTTTCGTATCGCGGTGTGTTGTCGCAGAATCAGGAGATGAGGCTCAATACGTACTTCGGGAACATGCCGTTCACCGATGCGCCGCAGTATATGGGGATCATCGTACTTCTCCTGGCCGGAATCGGCTGGTGGAGGAATCGCACCGATCCGTTCGTACAATACATGGGGATCGTGATCCTGTTGTCGATTTTCATCTCGTTCGGGAAGGAGCTGCCGCTGTTGTACGACCTGATGTTCAACTATTTCCCGATGTTCAACAAATTCCGGATCCCGTCGATGATCCTCATCCTGGTGCAGCTGATGGTGCCGGTTCTGGCCGGGTACGGTATCGTCTCACTGATGAACGACCGGTCGGAAAAGAACAGCCGGCGTCAGCAACTGTTATCGTATGCGCTCGTTGGGGCCGGAGTTGTCGTGGTCCTGTCCCTCATCGCGAAAGATCTATTTACCGCTCTGTATGAAATGTTCTTTTCGCAGCAGGAGATCGTGCAGTCGCTCGCCCGGACGTACGGGAACAATCAGGGAGCGTTGATCGAATTACATAAAGTGATCGTCGGCATGGTGACGACCGATATGATGTTCGGGGCGCTGTTGACGGCAATCGTGCTCGGACTCTTTTACCTCTATCATCGACAGAAAATCAGCACGTCGCTGTTGACGATGGCGCTGGTGGGAACGGTGCTGACCGACCTGTGGAGGATTAATTACAAACCGATGGATGCCAAACCGCACCGCGAAGTGCAGAGCCAGTTTGCGGCGCCGGCGTTTGTCTCCTTCGTGCAGCAGGATACGACGTTGTTCCGCACGATGGAATTCGAACAAGGGCAGCCGCCGTACAACAATACGCTGGCATTCTGGAGGATCCAAAGCGCGTACGGTTATTCCGGAACAAAAATGCGCCAGGTGCAGGACCTGTTCGATGTGGCGGGGCTGGCAAATCCCCTCATGTGGGGATTGATGAACGTGAAATACATTTTCTCCGATGCGCCCGATTCCAATCACGTGTTGCAGCCGGTCTATTCCGGTGGGGGGCGCTACGTTCTGTATAACAGGGCGGAGCTGCCGCGGACGTTTTTTGTGAACCGTTATGAAGTAAAAACGGGACTGGAGATCCTCACCGCGATCAAAGAGATGCGTTTCGATCCGCGCGATGTTGCCTATTTTATGGAAGATCCCGGTGTCGCCGTGGAATCGCCGCAACCCGGAGCGTCTGCATCGTACACCCGATTTACGCCGGAAGAAATCGAACTTTCCGTAACGGCCACCGGCAACAACCTGCTCTTTCTCAGCGAAACGTGGTATCCGGAAGGGTGGAAGGCGCTTCTGAACGGGGAAGAGATTCCGATCCACCGCGTGAACTATCTGTTCCGCGGCGTGGTCGTTCCGGCGGGAACGCATACGTTGACGATGACATTTGAGCCGAGCGGGTATGGATTGGGAAAAATGCTGTCGCTCGCACTTAACCTCAGTATCATCGTTGGTCTTGGATTTATTGGAACCGTAAAATTTCTGAAGAAGAAGAAAGAATTGAAAAAAGGGGAGTAACCGCAATTCGAAAATTCCCGCCCCGGTGTCCACCGAACGCCCCGTCCCGCACGGGGCGTTGTTGTTATCGCTGGAGCACCCGTGTAGCCACCCGTTGATCCCACCGTATCTTTGTGTAGGCGTACGGAACAACGCTCCAGAGTTTCAGCAGCAAAAAATTTGAAAGAATCAGCAGGGGATTGTCGGATCTCCAAGTATCGGGGAGATATCCTTCGCGGTTCAAATAAAAAAACCGGAAAAATCCTCGCCATGCCGAAACACGATACGGATTTTCCTTGAAGATGAGGTCGTTCCCCTTTTTATAGACGATCCACTTGTGCGAGGCGGTTGGCATGAGAAATTCGGTCAGCGGACCGGGCGTCTCAAAATATCCGGATCGGGCGACGCGCTGCAATTCGCCGCAGAATTTCACCGGATCATCGACATGTTCCGCGATGTGCGACGCGATCACAAAATCGAATGCACGGTCGCGAAACGGCATGGAGAGTGCATCCCCGACGATCATCGTTTTATCCGCAGGGATCGGCACGTGTTGATTGGTGCGATGGATGGTCGGCTCCAGATACCGTTCCAAGAGGACATTCGCACGGTGATTCGGCTGGTGTCCGCTTCCCACATCCAGGACGCGGGATTTCGGGGGGATCGTGACGGGAAAAGCGGTGTTGCCGGCGGTCCATCGCGAAACGGATCGGGAATACATCTCGTGCGTCATCTCCGCAACTCGCTCCGCCGAAAAATGTTTACGGCCGTATTCGCGCAACACGGCGGCCGAAAAGTCCTGCGCATGGTCCAGCATCTGTTCGATCGCTTTCCGGAGTGCCGCGGGGTCTCTCCGGGCGATCAACAATCCGGTCTCCGGGGTGACAAAATCCTCCGGCCCTCCGCAGGCGGTGGCGATCACCGGCGTCCCGTAACAGATCGCCTCGGCGGTTACGACGGAAAATCCTTCCTCATCGCTGTTCAACACGTGGAAATCCGCCTGATACAGCGCCGTTTGTTTTTCCGGTTCGGAAACCGTTCCCAAAAATTTCACGCAACTCTCCAAGACGCCGAGATCACGGGCGCGATTTTCCAGCGCACTCCTGTTTGGTCCGTCGCCGATAATGTGGATCTCGAAATCGTTCCTTCCGGATCGAACGATTGCCCCGCAGGCATCGATGATCCCTTCGACATTTTTGCGGGGGATCAAATTGGAGATGTGCAGGCCGATGGTTTTTTTCTTTTTTCGTTTTTTGGTCCTAAAAATTTCGTCGTTGATCTCCACGACATTCGGTATCACGCAGAAATTTCCGCGGAATCCGGCTTTGATCAGATACTGCAGCGATGCGTGGGAATCGACATTCACGGCGCTGCTGTTCCGGATGACGCGGTCCTTCATGAAGCGGAGCGGAACTGCCGTCGTCGGCCGCTCCCCCTTCAGAAAATCGATGTCGGGGGTGGAATGTTCGGTGACGACGTATTCGAACTTTCTGATCCAACGCAGCAGAAGGGCGAAATATCCCGCCCGGTCGATCACGTTCACATGAAGGAAATCGGGGGACCCCCACGATCGTTTGAGAGCTCCCCATCCGAGGGTATACGCGCGGAAATACCGGAGATTGTACAACAATCCGCGGAGCAGCGGGTGCGGGGATGTTTTGAAATAGACGACGGCGGTGGGAATGGAATCGATCACCGACAGGTTCACGTCGTACGGAACGGAAAGGGCGGGATCTTCCGCAACGGAAAGGACGGCGACATCGCACCATCGCCTCACTGCTTCCGCTTTTCTCCGCACAAATACCCCCAGCAGCGGATTGATCCTGTTCGGATACCAGCTGGCGAGGAATAACACTTTGTACCGGAGCTTTTTTGCTTCCATGCCGACGGCCTTCATAATTTTTTTACCCAAAAAAAATCTCTATATTCAAGCTGTTTCGCCGGTGTCAAAATAGCGATTATTGCGAAAAAATAAAAACGACTTCCATTCGATCAGACCGGTCGAACATCGAGCGACCGAAATCATGGGCATAATCATCCGTCAATCCGTTAAAACCGTCGCCGTAACGTACGCCGGCGTAACATTCGGATTTTTAAATACGCTCGTGTTGTATCCGCTGGTGTTGACGGAAGAACAAGTCGGTTTGACGCGGACGCTCATCAATGCCGCGATGCTTTTTTCCACCTTCGCCGCTTTCGGTGCGGCAACGATGCCGAACCGCTTTTTTCCCTATTTTAAGGATCCCGCAAAACAACATCACGGTTTTTTGTTTTTTCTGCTGACGGTCGGTGCGGCCGGGTTTACGGTCTTTTCGCTTCTTTTTACTCTCTTTCAACCGGCGGTGATCGGTACGTATGTGGAATCGGCGCCGCTGATCGTTGAATACCTCCACTTTTTACTTCCGTTCACCTTCGTGGCGCTCTTCTACAATATTTTCGAAACGTATACGATCGTCCATCAACTGCCGGTAGTGCCGACGTTCCTCCGTGAAGTGCTCATCCGCGGTATGATCGCCGCCGGAATGGTGTTGATTCTGCTGCAGGTATTGTCGTTTCATTCCTTTGTGGTGTGGACGGTGGCGTCATACGGATTGGCGTTGGCGGTGATTATCCTCTACCTCCGCAACCGCAATGTCCTGTTTTTGACGCCGCGATGGGAGATCGTGCGCGGAGAACATTTCCGGCCGATGGTAACGTACGGCGGATTTGCGCTGCTGGGAAACGTAAGCGGGGCTGTGATCACGAATATCGACGGACTGATCCTCAGCGCGTATTCCGGACTCAAAAGTACCGGGATTTACGCCATTGCTTTTTTTATCGCGCAGATGGTCGAGATTCCCAAACGGTCGCTGTCGCAAGTGCTCGTTCCGCTCGTTTCCGAAGCCAACAAGAACAACGACCGCGAAAAACTGCGCGAACTGTACCGGAAATCGTCCATCAACCAATTGATCGTGGGAGGAATCATTTTCCTCTGCCTCTGGTGCAACATTGAAAACATCTTCCGGTTTATTCCCAACGGGGAGTCCTATGTCGCCGGAAAATGGGTCGTTTTTTTTATCGGACTGGCCAAACTGTTCGACATGGCCACCGGCATCAATGCCGAGATCATCGGCACTTCCAAATATTATAAATTCGATCTTCTATTCTATATTTTTCTCAGCATCGTGGGAATCGGGACCAGTCTTCTGTTGATTCCGGTGTACGGTTTGGTCGGTGCGGCGGTCGCTTCCTGCATTTCCGTGGTGCTCTTTAATACCGCGCGGTATCTGTTCATCGCTTATCTTTTCCGCATGCAGCCGTTCTCGCGGTCCACACTTACCGTGATCGCTCTGGGATTGGCGGTGATCGGGCTGAATTCGCTGGTGCCGGACGAACGGCATCCGCTGCTCAATATCGCATTCCGTTCCGCCGGTATCGCCGTGGTTTTTCTCGGCGGCTCACTCCTTCTGAACGTGTCCGAAGATATCAACGGGGTGGTGAAAAAGGTGATCACCCGGATGAAAATCTCTCTGGGGAAAAAATGAGTTATACGTTTGTCAAAATAACGACCTATTACCGCGAGTTTCTGCGTCAATATTACGAGAAGAATCCCGGACTCGCCGGACAGACGTATGAACAGCAGCACCGGCACTTAATGGATCAGGCATATGGCTGGTCCGATTTTTATTCCGCACAGTTGCGGACATTGGGTGCGGATGCGCATGAAATTGTGGCGAATGCCGACGTATTGCAGAACACCTGGGCCGCGGAGAAGGGAATCGCCGGAACTCCGGAAGAGATCGTTTTTGCACAACTTCAACACCTCAAACCGGAAGTGGTCTTTTTTCAGGACAGCATCAAATTCGGCGCTGCGTTCGTCCGCCGCGTGCGGAATGAGATTCCGTCGGTGAAGTTGTGCATCGGCTGGTGCTGCACCATCTATACGGAAGAGAGCATCGACAATTTCCGTACGTTCGACCTTCTCTGCGTCTGCTCCGAACCGTTTTACGAACGGTTCACCGCACGAGGGATCAAAACGATGCTTCTGCGCCACGCCTTTGAACCGTCGCTGCTTCCGAAGATCGCGGAACAAAAACCGGCGGCCGGTACGGAAGCGCTCTTCATCGGTTCCTTCATTCCCGGGAAAGGATTTCATGACGACCGCCAGATGCTGGTCGAATCAATCCTGAAAGCGGGAATTGCGATGGATGTCTACGCGCATATCGACAGTATCGGACCGGTGGATCTTCTGTTCCGCCGCAGCGCCTATGCGGCGTACCGTACATTGCGCGGAATCGGTCTCGGAAAAGCGGCCGGTGCAATTCCGTTGATCAACAAAGCGGCTGCCATGAGCGGCTGGCCGAGAAACTTCGGCGATGTCGGGTTGTTGAAAAAACATGCGCGGCCGCCGTTGTACGGACTCGAAATGTATTCGGTGTTGTCATCCGCCGCAATCGGATTGAACACCCACGGCGAGATCGCCGGCGCGTATGCCGCCAATGTGCGGCTGTTCGAAGTGACTGGAGTCGGAAGCTGTTTGCTGACCGATGAGAAGAAAAATATGGGCGCTCTGTTTGCCGTCGATACCGAAGCGGTCACGTATCGCAGTGTGGAAGAATGTATTGAAAAACTCCGCTGGCTGATTGCCCATCCGGCGGAACGGAAGGCCATCGCGGCGGCGGGGCAGCAACGGGTTCTCCGCGAACACACGTTTGCACACCGCGCTTTGCAACTGCATGAGACCATCGAACGGGGACTGCGTGCCACACCATAACCACACCCTCGACCGGCCCGGAGAGAATGACAACCGGAATTACGACTATTCGTCCTTTCCGGATCTGGACCGTGCCGAATATCCGATTATTGTCGACATGATCACTTCCGGTTCATCTGTGATCGATCTCGGCTGCGGCAACGGCGCACTGCTGGCGCGGCTCCAAAAAGAAAAATCATGCGTCGGCACCGGCGTGGAAATCTCCCCGAGCGGCGTGGAGGCGGCCCGGAATCGCGGACTGAACGTCACCCTTGGCCGGATTGACGAACGGCTCCCGTTCGCGGACGGTCAGTTCGATTTCGCCGTCTGCAACGTAACGATCCAAATGGTGATGTATCCGGAGCGGTTGCTGCAAGAAATGAAACGCGTCGCCCGCTTTCAGATCGTCTCTTTTCCGAATTTTGGATTCTGGCGGAACCGTCTCGACCTCTTGTGGAACGGCAGGATGCCCCGGCCGATGCTCTTCGGCTATTCCTGGTACGCCACCGGTCATATTCATCAACTATCATTCTCCGATTTTCATTCGCTGGTAAAAGATGTGGACGGGTTGACGATTCGCGAGCGCAGATTTCCTCCGTATGGCGATCCGTTCCGCCGGGGTGCCGCGGCGCTGTTTCCTGATCTTTTCCACATGCTCGGAATTTATCTTCTGGAAAAAAAATAATGGGCATCATTGCTTCCCTGATCAAAAAAGAACAGTTCAATCCCGGGTTCATCGGAATTTTCACCAATCCGTTCTATTTTTCGCGGAGAGGACTGTTCCGCGCCATGACAGCATTCGGTAAAGAATTACACGGCGCGCTTCTCGATATCGGCTGCGGCACCAAACCGTACGAATCGTATCTTTCGGTTTCCCGTTACGTCGGCGTGGAGATCGACACAGAACGGAGCCGTACCACCTCCAAAGCGGATATTTTTTATGACGGGAAATGGATACCGTGTGAGAACGGATCGTTCGATGCGGTGCTGGCAAACGAAGTATTCGAACATGTCTTCAATCCTTCCGAGTTTTTGACCGAAGTCCATCGCGTGCTGAAACCCGGGGGAAAATTTCTCCTCACCGTCCCGTTCGTGTGGGACGAACACGAACAGCCGCATGATTTCGCCCGATACACATCGTTCGGATTGGTGCATGTGCTGGAAACGCACGGGTTTACGGTGGTGAAGCAGGAAAAAAGCGTCGCCGACGCCCGGGTGATTTTTCAACTGATCAACGAGTATATCTATAAAAAGACCTATGTGGAAAATCCCGTCCTGCGCCAGATCCTCAATACGGTGCTGATCGCACCGTGGACGATCGCCGGCATCATCCTGTCCGCCGTGCTTCCCTCCAACCGCGACCTCTATTTGGATAACATTATTCTGGCGGAGAAGAGGGCCCATGTATAATTTTTGCACGCTGTTCGATGCGAATTACCTCAGCCGCGGATTGACCCTCTACCGTTCGCTGGAAAGGACCGGCGTGCCGTTTCATCTGTATATTTTTGCGTTCGACGACCGGAGCGATGCCGTTCTGCGCCGGCTCCGACTGGCCCACGCAACGGTGATTTCGCTGAAGGAGTTCGAAGATGCGGAGCTGCTCCGGGTGAAACCGACGCGAAGCAGAGGGGAATATTGCTGGACCGCCACATCGTCGACGATTTTGTACGTGCTGCAGAAATTTAACGTCGACCTCTGCACCTATCTTGATGCGGACATGATGTTTTTCTCCTCGCCGAAGCCGCTGTTCGACGAATTGCAAGATGAGTCGGTAATGATCACGGAACACCGGTATTCGCCGCAGTACGACAAAGAAGCGCTTACCGGAAAATATTGCGTTCAATTTGTGTCGTTTCGGAACGATGACCGCGGGTTGACGGCGCTGCGATGGTGGCGCGAACGGTGTTTGGAATGGTGTTACGCCCGGTTTGAGGATGGGAAATTCGGCGATCAAAAGTATCTTGACGATTGGACATCCCGCTTCCGCGGTGTGCACGAGCTGCAGCATCTCGGCGGCGGTATGGCGGCGTGGAACGTGCAACAATATGATGTGTTCGAAAATAATGGTACATTATTCGGGAAAGAAAAAATATCTGGCCGTATCTTCCCGGTGATCTTTTACCATTTCCATTACCTCCGGATGTTGGAAAAAAATCTGGTGGAACTGGGAAGACGGCGATTGTCGGATGATGTGTTGCGGCTGCTGTACCGTCCGTATCTGATCGCTCTCGAGCGGTCCGCAGAAGAGATCCGGTCGATCGACCCGACATTCGATCCGCACGGCACGGGGAAAAACCGCATCACCTGGAAGACACCGCTGCTTTTTGTGTATCGAAAATTGTTCGGGATTTATCATATTTATCCCCGAAATAAATTTATCTGACAAATGGCATATCTGATCAATTTAACGACGCACAAGGACAAACGGGGAAACCTGACGGTGATCGAAAAGGATATCCCGTTTGCCGTGAAACGGACATTTTATATTTACGGCGTGGATGATTCCGTCCGCGGCGGGCACCGGCATCACACTACCTATCAGGCATGCATCTGCGTGCACGGAAGTTGTATCGTATCGAACAATGACGGCGTTACGAAACAGGATTTTACGCTGGATCATCCGAGCAAATGCCTGATCCTGGAGCCGAAAGATTGGCATACGATGCACCACTTCACCCCCGATGCGGTTTTTCTTGTGTTTGCCTCGGAGCTGTACGATCCCCGCGACTATATCTTTGAACCATATCCCTAAAGCGGGATAACATTCCATTGCACCGATGATCGAATACGAAAACTTACGGAAAGCCAACGAGTTGTTTTTCGAAGAATACCGGCGCTCTTTTTCCGGCGTTCTGGAGAGCGGTTGGTTCATTCTCGGCAATGCCGTGAAAAATTTTGAACAGGAATTTGCGGCGTTCAACGGCAACAAACAATGTATCGGCGTGGCGAACGGATTGGATGCACTGATCCTCTGTCTGCGGGCGTTGGAGCTGGAAAAAGGGAGCGAGGTGATCGTCCCGTCCAATACGTACATTGCCACGATCCTCTCCATTTTGCAATGCGATCTCGTGCCGGTGTTGGTAGAGCCGGATATCCGGACGTATAACATCGATCCCGCCCGGATCGCCGCGGCCGTAACGTCGCGGACGAAGGCGGTGATGGTGGTGCATCTGTACGGAAAATCATGCGATATGGAAGCGATCTCCGCGATCGCCGCCCGGCACCATCTGGCGTTGATCGAAGATTGTGCGCAATCCCACGGAGCCAAGCACAAGGGAAAAATGACCGGAACATTCGGATACGGCGCCTTCAGTTTTTATCCGACAAAAAACCTCGGCTGTCTCGGCGACGGCGGTGCGGTGACGACGGATGACGACCGTTTCGCGGAACGGATCAGGATGCTGCGGAACTACGGATCGCAAAAAAAATATTACAACGAGGTGGTCGGGTATAACTCGCGGCTGGATGAGGTACAGGCGGCATTCCTTTCCGTAAAACTGAAACGGCTGCATGAGATCACGGAGCATAAGAGGGCGTTGGCGGCATTGTACCGCGAGGGGCTGAGCGACCGTTTTATCAAACCGCAGGATCACCCCGATTATTTCGACGTGTTTCACATCTACAATGTGCGCCATCCGCAGCGCGACCGGCTGAAAGACTATCTGTTCTCGAAAGGGATCAAAACCGAAGTGCACTATCCGGTGCCGCCGCACCGGCAAAAGGCGATGGAGGGAGTGTTGACGAAAAGTGAGTTTCCGATCTCCGAGGAAATCCATTCCACCACGTTGAGCCTGCCGATCTCGTTTGGAACGACGAAGGAAGAGGTGCTGAAGGTGATCGAAGTAATGAACGCGTTTTAGGGAAGAGGAGCCGTTCGTCCCGTCACCGCAGTGAGGATTGCCGCCAATTTTCCCGCAATAGTTTCCCTGCTGTATTCCGCCGCCGCCGAAGGTTGCGGCGACACGTCCGCCAGAGCTGCAAAGAGATCATTTCCGTCATAATCGTACGGCAGCACGATGCCGGCATTCGCCCGCCGCAAAATATTCGCCACTTCGGCATTGTCGTTGCCGAAGGCGATGATTTTGTTTCCCGTCCGCAGATATTCGAACAATTTTCCGGGAACATGACGCTTTTCGGTGGCGCAGACGATCAAATATTGCGCAGCGAGCATTTCCGCCACCGCTTCTTCGTACGGAAGGAATCCCCGATAATCCGTATGCGGCTCCAGGCCGGCGGCGCGGACCGAAGCGCGGATGGCCGGACTGACAGTACCGACGAAACGGAGCCGAAGTTTTTTTCCTCCGTCGATGGCGGACCGGATATTCTTCCACAACCCCGGAGGATTCTGATAATCAAAAATATTTCCCGCATGCAGAATCGTTTCCGTTTCTGTTTCACGGCGACGGGGAGGGGCATGCACGAACTGCTCTTCATTGAAACCCCAATACAACACCGACGACTTTTCCGCGATCCACGGATATTTTTTCAGATAATCTTCGCGGGAGCTTTGGGTGACGAAGATGATTTCCGAAGCATGCCGGAACGTGGAACGCTCGAAATAATTATCCAACGCGCGTGTCGGAGCGCTCCGCGTAAAATCCCTGTAATAAACGATGTCCACCCACGGATCGATTAACACCGGTATATGCGGAATTCCGTACTGTGTGCTCAGCCGTTTCCCGATCAAATGCGAACTGTGCGGCGGGCCGATGGAGACGATCGCTTGCGGACGTTCCCGAGCGATAATGTCCATCGCGCCGCGGACCGCAGAAAAGTACCAACCGATCCGCGCATCGGGAACGAACAGATTCATCCGGATCCAGATCGCCAGCCGGTGTTTCCAGTCGGTATTGGTGAGGGAGATCGTTTCGGAGGCGATTAACGGCGCATCGCTTTTTTTGCCGAGAAATGTCCGGTAAAGATCGAACGGTTCGTTGGCGGCTGTTTTGAGGACCGTCATCGACGGGTCCACCTCGCGCAGCAGGCTTTCGTCCGTATGGGAGAAGGAGTCTTCATCCACCGTTAACACGCTCGGTTTCCACCGGTGTTTGGGAAGATGTTTGATGACGAACAGCGGCCAATGCAGCGATGCTTTGCCGGAGGGGGGCCAAAAATAAGAGATGAAGAGAACGTTGTTCATGAATGGGTGAAGAAGTCCGTCCGTTTGCCGGTCATTGTTTCAGCCATAATTCCGCGATCGCGTCCCCTTTCCAGCGAAGGGAGAGGAACAGGTCGCATACTTCGCGTACCGCCCCGTGGCCTCCTTCGGCAACGGTGACGTAGTCGGCGAACTTTTTGTTGATCGCGGTGGCATTAGCCGGTGCGGCGGCAAATCCCGCTTTTTTTAACACGGGAAGATCGTTGATGTCATCCCCGATGAAGGCCGTTTCTTCCCACGTGAGAGAATATTTCTTCAAAAGTTCCTCCACCGCAACCACTTTGTTGATCACCCCTTGATACAAATCTGTCACCTTCAGCCGCTCCGCCCGGCGTTCCACGATTTTCGTCTTTTCTGTGGTGACGATGGCGACTTTATATCCGGCTTTTTGCATCAGCACGATTCCCATGCCGTCGCGGATGGAGAACTTTTTTAATTCGATCCCCTCGTCCGAATAATAGGCGCCGCCGTCCGTCAGAACACCATCCACATCGCTGACAAGCAGCTTGATCTTTTTGAGTTTGGGAAGCAGGGTCCGTTTCATAGGTATTCCGGGTAATTCGTTTTTTGTGGCTGCAGGGACAAACTACAAAAAAATTGTATCAACCCAAAGGACGAAGTCGGATGAAGAGGAACGGGGGATCAAAAAAAATCCCGCGGAGGAATCCGCGGGACCGGTTTACGGGAAACAGCGTTTGCGTCAGAGCAACGCGTTGAATTCGTCCGAAAATTTTTGTTTGGACTGCAATCCGATCAGCTTTTTCACGATTTTTCCCTGCTTGTCGATGTAAAAGGTGGTCGGATATCCGCGCAACCCGCCGAAGGCTTCTTCGATGTCGCCGTTGTCGATGATGATGGGATAGGTGACCTTGAATTTTTGGGTGAACTCGGAGACCAGTGCGAAGGCATCGTCTCCGCGATCTGCCGAGATGCCGATCACCATGGCGCCTTTGGCGGAGAACTCCTCATTCAACTCTACCAAGTCGGGGGTCTCTTTGATGCACGGACCGCACCACGTCGCCCAAAAATTCACCAATACCGGTTTCCCTTTTGTCACTTCGGCGAACGAAACGGTGTTGCCGTCTTTGTCGCGCCAGGTGAAGTTCGGTGCGGATTCTCCGGCGGGTGCATCGACGGAAGCCACGAGCGCAATGTTGTCCTGAGCGGCCGGAGCTGCGGTGCCGGATGCCTGTCGTTGATCGTCGGGTGATTTTCCGCTGCAGGCGGCGAAAACGAACGCGGAGAGAATAACGGTCAAAATTTTCATTGTAACTCTTCCTTTGAGGACAGGAGTGCCATCAGCTGTTCTTTTTTCATGTCGCTGACGGCGGAGCAGAGGGTGTTTTTGTAGCGCCACATGACGAGCGTCGTATTGTTTTCCAATTCCCGCACATACCAGTCGCTCTTCTCCAGCTCGGCCTTTGCTTCGTCCGGAATGCCGATGGTGGAACCTTCCATCGCATCGTTCATCGGGGCCTGGTAGATGTAGATGATGTTCGAGTCGACTTGATAAACGACGTGTGCCAGTTTGATCCCTTTAAAATCGGAGAGGACACCGGCGCAGGAATTACATCCTTTCATCTTCGGCACATTCACGTCGAATCCGACCTCATTCATCAAAAAGGTGCGGACATTCTCTTCCGTGCTGACCAGCTGCGGTTTGATCGCTCCGCCGATGACGGCGCGATAATTTTTCACCGATTGGGAGATGATGTTCGCCTCTTCGGACATTGCCGGCGCGGACGGGAAGAACATCGAATAGAGACCGACCGCAACAACGGCGAGCAGCACAAGGGCGACCGCGGGATTTAAAGAGATTCCGAACAGGCGGGAAAACCAGGAGCGGCCCGAGGAGCGGATTGTTGCGTTGACGATGGAATAATAAACATCCGCCGGAACGCTCAGCCGCGGCAGGCGGTCGTGCACGATCCGTTTTGCGGAAGCGAGCGATTGGAACTCAAAGTTGCAGTGCGGACAGGTGCGCGCGTGGGCCATCAGCTCTTCGACGGATCGGTGATCCAATCGTCGATCGACTGCGTCGCACACACATTCTTTAAATTCGTTGCAATTCACAAATGGCACCTGAAAATTTCGTTAATCTTTCGGTTCGCTGCGGATAAATCCGCGTTGTTTCGCATAATCATACAGTGCCGCATAGAGTAATTTCCGTCCGCGGTGGAGCCGGGAGCGGACGGTGCCGACCGGTATTTGCAGGAATTCCGCAATCTCTTCATATGCCAATCCTTCGATATCGCAGAGGATCACCACGGTGCGGAATTCTTCCGGGAGCGATTCCAATGCTTTGGAGACGTCGTCGTCCAGCAGCTGACCGAACATCTTTTCCTGCAGGTCGTTGTCGTCGCTGTTCTGGTCCCGGATGAGGTTGTAATATCCTTCGATCTCGTCGTAATCGACCTTTTCCGGCTCTTTGACCTCTTTCCGGTACAGGTTGATGTACGTGTTTTTCATGATTCTAAACAGCCACGCCCGCAAGTTCGTTCCTTGTTCGAACTTATCCCAGAACCGGTAGGCTTTCAAAATTGTCTCCTGGAGAAGGTCCGCGGCATCCTCCTTGCCGCCGGTCATCCGCAGCGCATAGTTATAGAGCACTTCCATATGCGGCAGCGTCTGCTGTTCGAATTCTTTGTGTCGGGGATCGGTCTGTATGACGGCAGAGAAGATAGGGAACATGATTCGGTTTGCTCTTGCTGCCGCTGCTGTATGAACAGCCGGACGGGGCGGGCAAGTTCCATGTCCAATGGAAAAATACCTGATAGTGTTCGCATAAATTACCGAAAACTTGTCTGAGTTTCAATGATTTGCCCTCCATTCTTTGTCTTGCTGAACGAGGGAGAGATCGCTATATTTACGCACCTCAAACACGAAAGAGCGAACAATGAAAATTTCCGTACCGAAAGAAGATGCAAAAAAAGAACCGCGTGTTCCGATCGTGCCGGCCACCGTCGATAAACTGGTAAAAAAAGGGGCGAAGGTCTCCGTCGAAAAGGGGATCGGCTCCACGATCGGTTTCAGTGACGCGGATTATACGAAAGTTGGAGCGACGATCGAACCGAACCGGAAAAAACTTCTGGCCTCCGGAGACATTGTGCTCCGCTTGCGGAAGCCGGAGATCGCGGAGCTCTCCTCGCTGAAAAAAGGGGCGCTCCACGTCAGTTATCTCGATCCGTTCAACGAACCGAAACTCCTCTCCGCACTCGCGCAAAAAAATATCTCCGCCGTTTCCATGGAAATGATTCCCCGTTCCACCCGGGCCCAAAAGATGGATGCACTCAGTTCGCAGGCGAGCCTGGCGGGTTATGCCGCCGTGATCGTCGCTGCCGATACGCTGAAAAAAATCTTTCCGATGATGATGACGCCGGCGGGAACGATTCAGCCCTCCAAAGTATTTATCATCGGCGCCGGGGTGGCCGGTTTGCAGGCGATTGCCACCGCAAAACGGCTCGGCGCAAAAGTGGATGCCTTCGACACGCGTCCGGTTGCTAAAAACGACGTACTCTCTCTCGGCGCGAAGTTTGTGGAGGTGGATCTCGGAGAAACGGGCCAGACAGCGCAGGGTTACGCTAAGGCGTTGACGGAAGAACAGTTGAAAAAACAACGCGATGTGATGAAACAATATTGCGCGCAGGCGGATGTGGTGATTACCACGGCGCAGGTATTCGGACGCAAGGCACCGGTGATCGTCACCAAAGAGATGGTGGCGGCGATGAGACCGGGATCGGTGATCGTAGATCTCGCGATCGACACCGGCGGGAACGTGGAAGGCGCAGTCGCCGGGAAGTCCGTCGTGAAAAACGGTGTGACGATCGTCGGTATGACGAACATGCCCTCGCGCGTGGCGCAAAATGCGAGCCTGATGTATTCCAACAACCTGTTCAACTTTCTCGACGAATTCTGGAACACGGAGAAAAAGATGTTCGAACTCCGGACCGACGACGAGATCATCAAAAGCTGTTTAATCACCCACGGCGGCACCATCGTCCACCCGGCGTTCGTGCGCACCACCAAGGGAGGGAAATAACGATGGATATTCTGTTGACGCTCCCTTTTTTGCTGATGATCTTCGTGATTGCCATCCTTCTCGGTGCCGAAGTAATCTCCAAAGTTCCGTCGATCCTCCATACGCCCCTTATGTCCGGTTCCAACGCCATTTCCGGCATCACCGTTGTCGGCGCCATCGTTGCGTCGGGTGAAGGACATAACTGGGTGAGCACGCTGCTCGGAACGGCGGCTGTCGCATTCGCCATGATCAACGTCGTCGGCGGATATCTTGTGACGAACCGGATGCTGGAGATGTTCAAGAAACACGAGGAGCCGACGCCATGACCTTTTTTGCGGAACTCCTCTATATCACGGCGGCGGTACTTTTTGTCTTCGGCATAAAGCGTATGAACAAACCGGCGACGGCGCGGCGGGGAAATATGATGTCCTCCTTCGGCATGTTCCTCGCTATCGTTGGAACGTTGCTGCATTTCAACGTCCTTTCGCCCGAATTCATCGGCATCGGCATGATCATCGGTGCGAGTGTCGGACTTGTGCTGGCGCGGATCGTGAAGATGACCGAAATGCCGCAGATGGTGGCCCTCCTCAACGGCTTCGGCGGATTAGCCAGTCTGCTGGTCGGCTGGGCGGAATACCACAAAAATCCGTCGTCGGACCTGTATACCTCGGTGACCACCTTCTTAACGGTCGTCGTCGGAGGATTGACCTTTTCCGGAAGCATCATCGCCTGGGCAAAATTGAAGGAAGTGATGACCGGCAAACCGATCCTTTTTCCCGGCCAACAGTGGTTGAACGGCGCTGTACTTCTCTTCGTCGTCGCCGGCGGTTTTATCTTTTCCCTCGATCCCGCCAACAATTACCCGATCTTCATCGCACTGGTCGGGATCGGACTTCTGCTCGGTGTGACATCGGTAATACCGATCGGCGGTGCGGACATGCCGGTAGTGATCTCGCTGCTGAACAGTTACTCCGGTATCGCCGGATGTTTGGCGGGATTTGTCATTCAAAATACCGTGCTGATCGTGACCGGTTCGCTTGTCGGTGCCAGCGGAATTATTTTGACGAACATCATGTGCAAAGCGATGAACCGCTCGCTCGCCAACGTGCTCTTTAGCGGATTCGGTTCCGTCGCCGCGAAATCCTCCGCGGGGGAAAAAGGGGAGGTGAAGTCCCTCAGTGCGCAAGATGCATATCTCGTCCTGGAGTCCGCCGGTTCGGTGATGATCGTTCCGGGGTACGGATTGGCCGTGGCGCAGGCGCAGCACGCGTGCCGGGAATTGACCGACTTGCTGCATAAAAACGGGACCGAGGTCTCGTTCGCGATTCATCCTGTGGCGGGACGAATGCCGGGACACATGAACGTACTGCTCGCCGAAGCGAGCGTGTCGTACGACCTGCTCAAAGAGATGGACGATGTCAATCCCACCATTGATCAGATCGACGTGGCGATCGTCATCGGCGCGAACGATGTCGTTAATCCCGCCGCGCGGGAAGATGCCTCCAGCCCGATCTACGGCATGCCGATCATCAATGTGGACAAGGCGAGGAATGTGATTGTGATGAAACGATCCATGGCGGCCGGATTTGCCGGGATCGAAAATCCGCTCTTCTATAAACCGAATACAAAAATGTTGTTCGGGGACGCCAAAGCCGTGCTGCAGGAATTGGTCGCGGAATTCAAAAAATCATGAGCCGTCGGTCGACAACACCACTATTTTTCCCATAGGACGCTTTTCGAAGCGTCCTCTTTTTTTGGAGGTGCGGATCATATGGAATTTACCATCGAACCGGTCTACATTCTGATCCTGGCGGGATTTGTGGGATTTGAGATCATCAAAAAGGTCACTCCCACGCTCCACACGCCGCTGATGTCGGCGACGAACGCCATTTCGGGCATTTCGCTTGTGGGATCTCTGGTCGCCGCGGGCAGCGACCATGCGACAGGACAGATCCTCGGCTTCATCGCCGTAACGGCCGCCACCATCAACGTCGTCGGCGGGTTTATGATCACCGAACGAATGCTAAAAATGTTCAAGAAGAAAGAGAGGAAATAATGACCTACGCAATGGAAGCGGTCTATCTCTTCTCTTCGATACTTTTTATCATGGGCCTGAAGGGATTAAGCCATCCCGAAACGGCGCGGCGCGGAATGCACATGGCGGAGCTGGGAATGTTGTTCGCCGTGATCGGTACGCTGGTCGGAAAAGAGATTGTCACGTGGGAATGGATTATCGCCGGAATCGCCATCGGATCCGCGATCGGAGCGGCGATGGCGATCTTCATGCCGATGACGGCGATGCCGCAGCGGATCGCGCTGTCGCATGCCTTCGGCGCACTGGCCGCCGTGTTGGTGGGTGTAAACGAATATATTGAAAAGGGTGCACACGGCGGATTGACGAGCGGATTGATGGGAGCACTCGGATTTGAAGTATTGTTCGGTGCGCTGACCGTCACCGGAAGTCTGATGGCGTTCGGCAAGTTGAATGAAATGATCAAAGGAGCTCCGATCACGTATGCGGGGCAAAATATCGTCAACATTTCGCTTTTTGTCGCCGCGGTCGGAATGTTCGTCTACCTGATCTTTTTTCCGTACGATATGACGATCTTCTATGCGATGATCGCCCTTGCATTCCTTATCGGAATATTCATCGTCCTACCGATCGGCGGTGCCGATATGCCGGTGGTGATCTCGCTGATGAATTCGTATGCCGGATTGGCCGCCGCGGCGACCGGATTTGCGATCGACAACAAAGTGCTGATTATCGCCGGATCGCTGGACGGTTCGTCCGGATTCATCCTTTCCATCATCATGAGCAAAGCGATGAACCGCTCCTTCACCAACGTGCTGTTCGGCGCCGTCGGGACGCCGCAAGTGGATACGTCGCAGCTCGCCGATGCGCGGCCGATCCAGAAAATCGGCATCGATGATTCCAAATTTGTTCTGGAGCAGGCGGACCGGGTGGTGATCGTGCCCGGGTACGGCATGGCGGTCGCGCAGGCGCAGCACACCGTGCGGGAGCTCAGCGACGCATTGGAACGGCGGGGGACGACGGTGGAGTTTGCGATCCATCCCGTGGCGGGACGGATGCCGGGACACATGAACGTTCTGCTGGCGGAAGCGAACGTATCGTACGATCAGCTGAAGGAGATGGAAGTGATTAATCCCTCCATGGATTCCGTCGACGTCTGCATCGTGATCGGTGCGAACGATGTCGTCAATCCGGCAGCGCGAACGGAACGTTCGAGTCCCATTTACGGCATGCCGATTATCGATGTGGACAAGGCGAAAACGGTGATCGTGATGAAACGATCGATGGCAACGGGATTTGCCGGAATTGAGAATCCTCTTTTCTATAAAGAAAACACGAAGATGCTGTTCGGTGATGCAAAAAATGTCTTGCAGGAGTTGGTGGCGGAGTTCAAAAAATAATCGTTGATCCGTTTTCCAAAAATGGGGGGGGCTTTTCGCCCCCTTTTTTGTTCACATTTTTTGATGAGCAGTGCGTTGTCGAGGAAGTTCTGAATCGCCAACAGCGCACACGAGCTCATCCTTCGACGCGTTCGCAAACAACGCTCACTTGCTCAGGATGAGCGTGAGTGATAGACAA
>CAZRWF010000015.1:0-16562 GCA_964603685.1 uncultured Chitinophagaceae bacterium | reverse complement strand
CGCGTTCGCAAACAACGCTCACTTGCTCAGGATGAGCGTGAGTGATAGACAACAAAAAGGGGGGCTTTTCGCCCCCTTTTTGCTTTTACCACTCAGCGGAATTTTTAGAATTCCAGCTGTAACTGCATCCGTGCCGCTACTACCGTCTGCCGGTCCAGCTTCGATGCCGGTTTGGAACCGAGATACGTTACTTGATCCGGCTGTTCGGTGATCAGATACGCACCGACTTTATCTTCGTTCAACACCGGTGCATGCACCATCACCGGGATGTCCATGGTCAATTTCAGGCGGTTGTTTTTCAGGTAATACGATCCGCCGAGGACAAATTCATGGATGAAATCTTTCTTCACGATCTTCACCGTGCGGCGGGGGGAACCGGCCGGTGTCGTCGGCACGTAGGCATATCCGAAGTTGTCGTCCGGACGGATCATGGAGTACCGCAGACCGATTTCCACCGGCTGCATGTAGGTGCTCGCTTGGAGCCGTGCGCCGAACATTTCCACATGGCCATAGCGGTTTTCGAATTTTCCGTAGTTTAATTCCGCTTCACCGTTGAAAAGAATCTCTTCCGTCAGGTTGGTGCGGTAGGCAACATCGGTCCCGACCTGCAGCAATTTCCCTTGATCCATCGGCGATGCGGCGGTGTTCAATCCGATGTACGGATTCCAGTTGGCGTTGGTCAGCAGGGACTTGTCCGCCAATTTAACGTTCATCACGGTTGAATGGCCGACTTTCGAATCTTTCGTATACATCGCGCTGACATACGCGGCGAATCCGTTTTTCGGCGCGAACGCACTTTGCGTGAGGGAGATAAATTCTTCATCGATTCCGGTGTTGACGCCGGCGCGCAGTGCGACCATCGGTAAGCCGAGGTTTTGCGGAATATAGCGTTGCGGAACATCACGTCCGCCGCCCGTGAAGACGCCGAACATTCCGGTGAACAAACCGTACGAACCGTGCGCCATAACACCCACGTCACGGCCGAGTTTGAACGCGCCGTATTGCAGCGAATAATCGGAGAACAGATTGCTTCCTTCCTGGATCAAAAATTCACGGCCGAAGGGGACGCGGAATTGTCCGACGGTGACACCGAAGTTTTCCGTCACCGGAATGTCTGCATAGATATCGAGGAGCGACAGGCCGATGCCGGTTCCCGTCGCGAGAATTTCTTCACCTCCCATGGCGGTTTGAACGTTAAATTTAATCCCTTCATATGTTCCGTCCACGCCGAGACGCGCCTGTTTCACAAAAAGATAGACGCGGTTATTTTTGGCGAAATAGTCTTTCAGGTTCTGTGCAAAACCGAGTGTTTGAATCCGGCCATACACGGTGTATTCGGGAACGGCGGCAGGAACGACCTTCTGCGGCTGGCCGCTGATCTGCGGTTCTTCCGTATCGGCTGCCTGGGCAAAAGTAAAATTGATGCTCAGAACGAGCATCACGAGTGCGGTAAAAAGAGCGGACATCTTTTTCATAACAACCTCCTATTGGTTTCTGTGTTGATGGTTGAACAGCGATGAAGCGTTATCTGGTCACATGAATGACAAATAGGATGCCAAAGTCTTAAATGTTGAATTTCACACAAATTCGGACAATCGGATGTGGAAGACCAGAATACAAATTCCCATTAACGCGAAAATAGTGTTGAATATTTCAATTGTGAGGATTTTGATCGACTGTTGAGAATACGAACAGGACAAATCTGTCCAAATATGCTATTTCGGACAATGGCATCAGATTTGCAGATGTTCTGATTGTCAGTGAATTCCTCAACACTATTTCAATAACGGAGAATACCCATGAAACACCACATGATGACAGCACTCTCACTATTGTTCACGGTTTTTTTCACCGGCGTCCTCTTCGCTCAGCAAGGGACCGTGTCACTGGATCAAAAGAGTAAAATGTGGCTCGAAGGAACATCGACGCTGCACGATTTTACATTAAACGTTTCGCACGTGAAAGGAACCGCCTCGGTAGTATCGCCGGCAGCGCCGCACCAATTACAGGGGGTGAACATCACCATTCCCGTCGCCAACATTAAAAGCGGCAAGGATGCCATGGATGAAAATCTGTACGAGGCGTTGAATGCCGAAGATCATCCCGAAATCAATTATCAACTGGTGTCGATCCGAAACGTAAAAACCGAAGGATCGGTATCGACCCTGCACACCGAAGGCACGTTGACGATCAACGGTACGACGAAAGTGATTCCGATGACGGTAACGGGAAAAACATTGGCGGACGGAACGATACAGATCGACGGCGCGAAAAAAATTCTGATGACCGATTTCGGTGTTACGCCGCCGACGATGTTCCTCGGCACGGTGAAAACCGGAAACGAGATCACGGTGCGATTTTCGATCGTTATCGCACAGCACGGAACGGAAGTCAGCATCAAATAGAGAGGATCGTATGCGCAGACTGAATTGGATCATCCTGATCGCGAGCATCGCCGCACTCCATGCTGCCTCTGCTCAAACGTTTTTCACCGCCGCCAACGGATCCAAATTGTGGCTGGAAGGAAGTTCCAACGTAAATTCGTTCTCGTGCGCCACGTTTGCGGTGGACGGGAGCGGTGAATTGCTCCGGAACGATTCGCTGAAAGTCTCCATCTCCGTCAGCGTCCGTTCGATGGATTGCGGCAATGCGGTGATGAACAACGACATGTACGAAGCGATGCGTGCCGATTCGTTCCCTTCCATCCGATATGAACTGATCTCGGCGCGAACGCTCTCCGCGGATACCGCATCGATGATGATCCAGGCACACGGCATCATGCGGATTAAAGAAGTATCGCAAAGGATCGAGATGCCGGTGATCCTCCAGTCGGTGGACCGGTCCACCATCCGCGTGCGCGGACGAAAACGGCTGGCGATGTCCGATTTCCGCATATCGCCCCCTTCCGCGCTGTTCGGATTGATCAAAGCCAACGACGAATTGACCGTCCATTTTGATCTGATCGTACGCCGGACGGACGGCAGGGAAGAAGCAGCGCACGTGCGGCAATGACCTCCTCCTCAATGCCGCCGTGCAACGGACTCCGCAGACATTCTGCGGAGTTTTTTTTTATTTCGGTTTTGAATTGGCGGAAAGTGTCGGTACATTATCCGGTAATTTTTTCCGCCACTATTCCGGATCCGCCATGAATCGACCGATTATTTTTGTCTTGATTGTCATTGTGTTCGCCGGGTGTGCCGGGCGAACTGCCGTCACGCGCCCGGTGCAGGCCGGCGACGTACCGCGCGCCGAACGGGAATTCCGCGGCGTGTGGGTCGCCACCGTCGGCAATATCGACTGGCCGAGCAAACAGGGATTGACGACGGACGAACAGAAACAAGAGGCGTTGGCCATTCTTGATACAATTGTCGCTCTGAACATGAATGCGGTTGTTTTTCAGGTCCGTCCGCACAGCGATGCGATCTATCAAAGTGCCATCGAACCGTGGTCGCACTATCTCTCCGGCATCCAAGGAAAAGCTCCCGATCCGTATTACGATCCGCTGCAATTTTGGATCGATGAATCGCACAAACGCGGATTGGAACTCCATGCATGGTTTAATCCGTACCGGGCGCATTTGACCAGGACAGGAGAGATCCCCGAATCGTCCATCGTCCGCCGCCGCCCCGATCTCGCCAAAAAGATCAACGACGGAATGTATTGGCTCGATCCTTCCCAACAGGAGACGCAGGATCTTTCGTATTCCGTGGTGATGGATGTGGTGAAGAGGTATGATGTGGACGGAATCCACTTTGACGACTATTTTTATCCGTACAACGACGGGCAATTTCCCGATGAGGAGAGTTGGAGCGAGTTCCGGAAAAAAGATACCATAACGACCCGCGAAGACTGGCGGCGCTCGCATGTCAATACGTTCATCGAACGGGTGTACAACGGCATCAAAAAGGAAAAGAAACATGTCAAGTTCGGACTGAGCCCGTTCGGCATCTGGCGGCCGAAAAATCCTCCGTCGATCGCCGGTTATGATCAATACAATATGCTCTACGCCGACGCAAAATTGTGGCTCAACAAAGGGTGGATCGATTATTGGACGCCGCAGTTGTATTGGCCCGTCAATCAGATTCCGCAAAGTTTCCCGGTGCTGCTCGGCTGGTGGGTGAAAGAGAATACGATGCAGCGGAACCTGTGGCCCGGAATGATCATCAGCCGCACGCGCGACGAAAAAGGGGCGGATGAGATCTTCAACCAGATTATGATCGTGCGCGGATTTGTCCCCGACGGACCGGGGCATGTCCATTTCAGCATGAAGGCATTCCAGCGGGACAGTTCCGTTCTCAATTCCATCTTAAAAAACGGTCCGTATTCACGTCCCGCCCTCGTTCCGTCGTCGCCATGGCTCGATAACACACCGCCGGAAGTGCCGACGGTCACCGCTTCCCGCGCCGGAGATTCGGTACTTGTCACGTGGACGAACAAGAACACGGAAGATATTTTCCGATCGGTCATCTATTTCCGGTATAATGCCGCATGGGAATACACGATCGTCCCGTCGGGTGTCGTTTCCATGTCGCTTCCGGTGACAAGGACGGTGCGCCGGGAAAACCGGCGACGGAACGGCGACACTGCCGTTTCGGAAACGATCGAATCCCTGCAGTCGGTCGGCATCTCCGCGGTCGACAGGACCGGGAATGAAAGTCCGGTCGCCGTTTCAGCGATCGTGTCGGATCAACCACTACAACCATCACAGGAAGACGTTCAATGAGCATCGTTGTCCGGAGTGTCTGTGTTTTCATCGTCGCGTCAATGTCCCTTTTTTCGCAATCGGTCACCGTTCGTCCTACCGCGATTCTCTTCGATACGTCGCTCACCACCGTGCACGACAGCGTTGCTGTGTGGATCAAAAATCCCGCGGCGGCACCGGTGACGGTGACGGACATCAACAGTTACCATGAGGTCTTCACGGTTCGCGACACGGCATTTGTCATTCCGGCCGGGGACAGCGTCCGGTGCTGGGTGAAGTTTTATTCTTCGCACAACCTGACTTTTCAGTCGTTGTTGTTCGTGGAGACGGAGGGAACGGCCGGATCGGCAGTGGTTCCGGTCTCCGGCACAAAAAAATATGCGGAGGTTTTGTATGCCGCAACGCAGGGAAAGTCCGGCGAACCGCTGAAGACGGCGCTGAACACGATTATGAAAACCGGATACATCACGTTGGGATATAACACCGGCCGCGATCGTATGTTTATGAACATCGACAATCACATGGTCAACGGACAAGGGGCGTCGACGAACACGCTGGAGTGCGTCTACACCGGCCGGCAGGTTACGGGATATTCGAATCGGAGCGACGCACAAACGAACGGCAATTTTAATACGGAGCACACCTGGCCCCAAAGCAAATTTAACAGCGTCGATCCGATGCAATCCGATCTCCATCATTTGTTCCCGACGGATGAAGGGGCGAACAGCAAACGGAGCAATTATCCGTTCGGCGTGGTGATCACTTCTTCCTGGACCAGTGGAGGATCGAAATACGGTAACGGACTGGGGGGACAGATCGTGTTCGAGCCGCGGGACGAGCATAAGGGGAATTGTGCGCGGACGATGTTTTATTTTGTCCTCCGGCACGCTAATCACGGAAATTTCTGGACCGAAAGTCCGTATCAGGAAACGGCGTTCCGGGACTGGCACAAAAAATTTCCGCCGACGGCGCAGGATAAAAAGCGGAACGATCTCGTGCAGCAATACCAAGGAAACCGCAATCCGTTCGTCGATCATCCGGAACTGGTCGACCGGATCAACAATTTCGGCGGAACGGCGACCATCGTCACGGCACCCGCCCTTGCCGCTTCGCCGCAGCTGCCGGTCCATCCCAAAGTCTCCGCCGGACAGTCGACCGGATTGGTGATGACCTTCGCCAATGTGGGATCAGCCGCCGCCACGGTGACCTCGGCGCTTTTCAGCAATCCGGCCTATTCGCTCGCCGAGCCGATCGGCACCATCGATGTTAATGCCTACAAAAAAATTTCCGTATCGTATCAGCCGACAAGCCCTCAGAGCGATTCACTTTCCACTCTTACCGTAACATACAACGACGGCAAAACGGTTGTGATCACGATCCGGGCGTCGTCGATCCCAGTCTCCGTGAAAAACAGCGTACGGTCGATCCCCTCAACACTCGTGCTGGAACAGAACTTTCCGAACCCGTTCAATCCGTCGACCACGATCCGGTATTCGCTGCCGGAAGGATCGTTCGTGAGACTGACGGTCTATGATATCACCGGGAGGGAAGTCGCTACCGTGGTGAATCAATTTCAAAACGCCGGTCAACATACGGCGGAGTTTGATGCGTCCACACTGACGAGCGGAATGTATTATTACACGATCACGGCGGGGAATTATTCCGAGACGAAGAAAATGGTGGTGATGAAATAAAATTCGAAAGAATATCCTCAGATTTCTCACACAAAGGCACAAAAGATATTTTCTTTTGTGCCTTTGTGTTTTGGTGGTGAATCACTGCTGAGGGTGGGACGTTGTATTACTTCAATATTCCGTCAATCGTATTGTAGCTGACGGAATGATAACCGGGACGGGCCTTTTCATAAATCTGTTTTGCCCACATTTTCCCCTTTTCGGTCTTCGCCAGTTCTTCATACAGCGGTTTGATCAGTTTCCGCCGGCCGATGTTCATCAAATAATTCCGCAATGCTCCGAACGCCGTTTCATGGTTCGTTTTGATGCAGCGTTTGAACCATTCGCACAAGATCTCCGAATTTCCCGAACGGGTGAAATAAAAGGCGTAATCCAGTTCGATCGTTTTTTCCAGGCTGAGCGAATCAGGCAGATTCCGGAGGAAATACAGCCAGTGATGCGTCGTCCATCCGGTCGTGGTCAATTTGGCCGCCGGTGTGCCGGAAAGGAAAGCATTGACTTGCGCTGTGACATTGTCAAATTCATTCGACCGCGGTGCGGGACAATTATCCGGTAACCCGGGAGAGTAGACCCACTCCGAGATCCGCAATCGTTGGGCGAGTGCGGTATTCTTTTTCAGTCCGAAGTTGTTCTCCAGCTTCTCCAGAAAGATCTCCGTCGTCATCGGTTGAAATGCATTTTCCGTAAAATATTTTTTCAGGAAAAGATCCCACGCTTCCCGGCCGAATGTCTCTTCGCACAACCGTAAAAAGAAATATCCTTTATTATACGCGATATCGGTCACCCCTTCGTCCGGATCGCGGCCCGTGAGATCGAGTTTTAATCTCGTGTCGGGATTCTCCTTACCCATGGCGGCGATCGATCCTTCCAGATCCTTTCGCGTTAACACGGCGAGCATTTCGGTATAGGACCGGCCGTACACTTTTTCCATGATCCGCTGTTCGAAATAGACGGTGAATCCTTCGTTGAGCCAAAAATCGTTCCAGGTGGCGTTCGTCACCAGATTGCCGGACCAGGAATGGGCCAGTTCGTGCGCTACAAGTGCAGTGAGGGAGCGGTCGCCGGCAAGGATGGTCGGCGTCGCAAAGGTCAACCGCGGATTTTCCATTCCGCCGAACGGGAAACTCGGAGGAAGTACCAGCAGATCGTAACGATCCCACAAGTACGGCCCGTACAATTCTTCCGCGGAGGTAATCATCTTTTCGGTATCCGCAAACTCATACGCTGCTTTCTCCACGACGCTCGGTTCGGCGTAAGTGCCGCTCCGGCTGCCGAGCGGACGAAATTCCAGATCACCCACGGCGAGCGCCAAGAGATATGACGGGATCGGCTGTTTCATTGCGAAATGATAAATTCCGTCGGGCGATTTGGCGGTAGGATTGTCGGCGCTCATTACCGCCATCAGATCGGGACGCGTCCGGATCGTGGCCGAGTATGTCATCCGTACGCCGGGGCCATCCATACACGGAACCCACGTCCGCGCGAGAATCGCCTGCGACTGCGTGAAGAGGAACGGTTTCTGTTTTCCTGCCGTCTGCGACGGCTCAAGCCATTGCAGCGCGCCGGCGGCGGGGGAAGTGGCGTAACGGATCGTGACAATTTTTGTTTTCGGTGTGATGGGAATGGTGAGGGGGCGCCCGAACACGTTGTGTGCGTCGCCGAGCGAAAATTTCACCGGAGAATCCGAACCGTCCACCGTCACGGACTCGATCGTCAAATCGCGCGTATCGAGCACCAATGTTTCGGTTTTCCGTTTATGTTCCAAGGTCAGCGCGGCGGTTCCGGACAATGTTTTGGCGTCGAAATTGACCGACAGATCGAGATGCAGATGTTTGATCACCACATCGCCGGAATTGGCGAAGGAGTGAACATCCTTCGGAACCGAAAAAACGGCGGCAAAGGCCAATGTAGAGAATGTCAACAACAGGAACGTACAGACCATCAGTTTCATCGCGTCTCCTTTGAATATTTTCATGTGGGAATAATATACACATCCGTCCAGACTTTTTCCTCGTTATTCTTCCGGTAAGAGCAGCACAAATCGAGCGGCGATCTTGCACAATCGGCGATTAGAGAGTACATTAAATCCACAGACCACCATCGAGAAAGGAAATTGTTCCATTATGCCCGTCGCGATATTTTTCGTCAGCCATTGGTTCCTCTCCCTCTTCAGTCAGACCTTTTTTCTTCACCGGTACGCCGCTCATAAGATGTTCACGATGAACAAGTTTTGGGAGAGATTTTTTTATCTCTTTACATTCGTCACACAGGGATCCTCCTTCCTGAATCCCCGGGCCTATGCCATCATGCACCGGATGCATCATGCGTACAGCGACACGGAAAAAGATCCGCACTCCCCGCACTATTTCAAAAGTATGTTCCGGATGATGATGCGGACGAAGGATATTTATCTCGACATTCTGCTCCGGAAAGTGGAGACCGGAAAAAACTTCGAAAAGGATGTTCCCGAATGGAAATGGCTGGACGTGCTCTCCTCCTGGTGGACGCCGCGGATCTTGTGGGGAGTGGCCTACGGTCTTTTTTATGTTTTTTTCGCCACCGAATGGTGGATGTTTTTGCTGCTGCCGCTCCATTTTATTATGGGACCGATTCACGGCGGGATCGTCAACTGGTTCGGTCATACACTGGGATATGTGAACTTCCGGGACACCGGCGATCAGTCGCGCAATACGCTGCCGTTCGATTTTGTCACCTTCGGCGAGTTGTTCCAGAACAATCATCACCGGTTTCCCAACAACGCCAATTTTGCGAAACGGTGGTTCGAAATCGATCCCACCTTCCCGATCATGAAACTGCTGGAGTGGCTCCGGATCATTAAGTTTACCCGTGTCTCGGAGCACTGAAATGACGAAACCCCAAACCCTGTTTGGGGTTTTTACGTTGGAAAAGCAGAGCGGTGCGGCCGGCGGCAGGAAAAATCCCCGAAAAGTGAACTTTTGCTTTTCCCGCGGCGTTACCATGGTCTCAACAAGAAAGGGAAACGATGAAAAATCTTTTAATTGTTCTATTTTCGGCGGTGTTTGTCTGGGTGACCTATACCGTTATCGCGACCAGTTACGAAAGTAATCTTTTTACGGAGTGGGACTATTTGATGAGCATCCCGTGGATGCAGGCGACATTGTGGGATTTTTATGCCAATATTTTCGTTCTGTTGGTCTGGGTGTATTATAAAGAATCGTCGATCGCGGCGAAAGGGGTCTGGACGATCCTGTTCATTGGTCTCGGAAGCATTGCCGTGACGGGATATGTGCTGTTGCAGTTGTTCCGTTTGAAACCGGGGGATGGGCTGGATAAAGTGCTGTTAAAACATTGATCGATCCGCCGGTACTTTTTTTGACATTTCATTCACACCATAAACGATGACCGAATACATTTTTCAAACTTCGCTGTACGGATTTGCATTAACTTTTTCCCTGATGTGCCTGCTCTGGGTGATCTATCGGCTCAGCAACAAGCCGATGATCGTCGATGCCGGATGGGGATTCGGCCTTGCCTTCATCGGGATGTTCTACGCATACATCGGCGACGGCGATCCGGTGCGGCGTTTGGTGATCGGCTCCATGACGGCGATCGGAGGGATTCGCCTCGGATCGTATCTGTTGTTCACCCGCGTGCTGGGGAAACATCATGATAAACGATACGATCTGCTGGAAAAAGAGTGGGGAAAAAACATCCCGTTCCGGTATTTCCTGTTCTATCAATATCAGGCAATCGCGATCGTTTTTTTGACGGTGCAATTTATCGTCATCTCCCGGAATCCGGCCCCGGAATTGTCCTCGCTGGAATATGCCGGTATCGCCGTCTGGCTGATCTCCGTGATCGGACAGACGGTGTCGGACGCACAACTGAACGCTTTTAAGAATAATCCGGCGAACAAAGGGACGGTCTGCCGCGTCGGACTCTGGAACTATTCGCGCCATCCGAACTATTTTTTTGAATGGCTGATCTGGATTGCGTATCTGCTTTTTGCCCTCTCCTCGCACGGAGGGTGGATCGCGATCTTCGCGCCGGCGACCATGCTCTATCTGCTGCTGAACGTCACCGGCATTCCGTTGACGGAAAAAAATGCAGTGGAGTCCAAAGGGGATCTCTACCGGGAATATCAGCGGACCACCAGCGCATTTGTTCCGTGGTTTCCTAAAAAATAATGTTCACACTCCGTCACATTTCGCAATGAACGCAAAATTTGTTCCGGGTGACCGGAACTTTATACATTTATGATCTCATCGTTATTATCGAAAAATCTTCTTCCCGATTCACTGATCCGATTCGGCATCCGGCGGCTGCTCGCCCAACGCCTTCGCGATGAACGCAAGGCCAATGCGGAGGAACAACAGGCGCACCTGATGTCGCTGATCGACCGGCTGAAGCAGAGTCCGATCGCCGTCAATACGCAGGATGCCAACGAGCAGCATTATGAACTGCCGACCGAATTTTTTTCCCTGGTAATGGGAAAACATATGAAATACAGCTCCGGTTACTGGAAAGACGCAACGGTATCGTTGGACCGGTCCGAAGAGGATATGCTGGAACTGACGGCGGAACGGGCGGCATTGTCGGACGGCCAGCGGATTCTGGAACTCGGGTGCGGATGGGGATCGCTGTCGCTGTTTATGGCTCAAAAATTTCCGAATGCGAAGATCACGGGGGTCTCCAATTCGCGCACACAAAAGGAATATATCGATGCCATGGCGCGAAAACGCGGACTGAACAATCTAACGATCATCACCGCCGATATGAATACGTTCACGACCGATCAGAAATTCGACCGGGTCGTGTCGGTGGAAATGTTCGAACATATGCGCAACTATGAACGGCTGCTGGCGAAGGTCGCATCGTTCCTGGCGGAGGGCGGAAAATTGTTCGTCCATATTTTTACGCACAAACAATACGCGTATCTCTTTGAAGTGAAGGACGAGACCGATTGGATGTCCAAATATTTCTTTTCCGGCGGTATCATGCCGAGCGACCACCTGCTGCTCTATTTTCCGGAACATTTTGCGATCGAACGGCATTGGCATGTCTCCGGTCTGCATTACCACCGGACGAGCGAGGCATGGCTTCACAATATGGATGCGAACGAATCGACCGTGAAGAAAATTCTGGCGAAAACGTACGGCGAAGAGAATGTCACCCGGTGGTGGGTCTACTGGCGGGTCTTTTTTATGTCGTGCGCCGAACTGTGGGGATATCGGAACGGAGAAGAATGGATCGTGAGCCACTATTTGTTTGGGAAAAAATAAAAGATTGAATATTTGCGGAATTTTAGAATTGAGAAAGTGTGAAAGTGTAAAAGAGATGGAAATGATGAAAAAGATGAAAAAGATGAAAAGATCATCCAATGGAATAATTCGCATGAAACCTTTAATTTTTTCGATGTTCGTCGCGACAATGCTGTTCGGGAATACGCGAACGGAGCGGTATGTCGGGACCGCCGTCGATTTGAAAACCGGGAAATTGATCTACACCGAAGAACACGAAGCGACATACAAAGGGGAAGTGCATGTCGGTTCCGTCATCACGTATAAGGACGGGCAGTCGGCGGTGATCGGCAAAAAAGAGATTTCGTTTCAGGAAGGTTCTCCGGTGGCGGCTTTTCGCCGCGAAGATTACCGGTTCGGAACGGTGGAAAGTGCGATGCCGAACGGGAGCGGGATACGGATGCTGAAAAAAGAAAACGCGTCGTCGGAGGAACAATCGGAGGTGATCGCCTTGCCGTCGCCCGCGGCGGTCGATGCGGGGTTGAACAATCTTGTCCGGAACAATTGGGACCGCCTGCTGCGGAATGAAAAAGTGACCTTCAACCTCGGGGTGCCGTCGCAGCTCGATTATTTTGAATTCCGCGTCGTGAAAGAGAGGGAAGAGGGGTTTGTGGGTCGCAAAGCGGTCGTCGTCCGTTTCGAATCGGATCACTGGTTCATCCGCCTCTTCGTGGATCCCGTTGTGGTGTGGTACGATGCGGAAACGCGGCGCGCGGTGAAGTATGAAGGGATCTCAAATCTCTATAACGAAGAGGGAAAAAGTTACGTCGTCCGCGTGACGTTCGATAAACCGGGTCCGTAATTTGAACAAAATGTTCACACAAAGGCACAAAAAGAAAATCAGAATTCTGAAATTGTTGTTATGGAAAAAATAGCGATCATCGGCACCGGCATCGCCGGGATGGGGTGTGCATATTTCCTGCAGAAGGAATACGACGTGACGCTCTTCGAAAAAAACGACTATGTCGGGGGGCATACCAATACGGTGGTGGTGGACGAAGAAGGGACTGCCGTGCCGATCGATACCGGGTTTATGGTGTTCAACCACGTTACCTATCCGCACCTGCTCCGCTTGTTTCATGAACTGGATATTCCGACGAAAAAAACGTCGATGTCCTTCTCCGTACAACATCGTCCGAGCGGATTAGAATTTTCCGGAACAGGGCTGAACGGGCTCTTCGCGCAGCGGAAGAATCTTTTCAGTCCCCGGTACATCCGGATGCTGATGCAGATCGACCGGTTCAACGCCGAATGCGAAGAAGTGTTGAACGATCCGCGGTATGCGTTTATGACTCTGGCGGAATATGTAAAGGAGAAGGGATTCGGATACGATTTTCTCTATAAGTATCTGATTCCGATGAGTTCGGCAGTCTGGTCCACGCCGATCGATCGTATGCTCGATTTCCCCGCTTTTTCTCTCGTACGATTTTTCAAGAACCACGGATTTTTGGGATTATCGACGCAGCATCAATGGTACACGGTGGTGAACGGCAGCCACACATACCGTGAACGTTTGATTGCGCCGTTCCGGCACAAGATCAGGATCAATACGCCGGCCGTTCGTGTGGAGCGGTCGTCCGCTTCGGCGACCGTGGTGCTGAATAATGGGGCGCGGGAAAAATTCGACAAGGTGATTCTTGCCGCACATGCGGATGAATCATTGGCGATGCTCGCCGAACCGACGGAACAGGAACGGCGCCTGTTGACTCCGTTTTCGTATCAGGAAAACGTCGCTCTGTTGCACACGGATGAACGGGTGATGCCGAAAAATAAACGGGTGTGGTCCTCCTGGAACTATCGGATCGATCATGCGCCGGACGGAGGATTGATGCCGAGCACCGTGTACTGGATGAACAGTCTTCAGCACGTGTCGGAGAAAAAGAATTATTTCGTTAACATCAATGGTGAAGAATCGGTCAATCCGGATTCGGTGATCCGCCGTATCGTCTATACACATCCGGTCTTCACGGTGGAAGCGCAAAATGCACAGCGCGATCTTCCGGGACTGAACAGAACGGGCCCGGTGTATTTTTGCGGAAGTTATTTCCGTTACGGATTCCACGAAGATGCGTTTGCTTCGGCGGTCCGGTTGTGCGAAACGATTACCAAAAAAGTGTGGTGATCCGAGGACCGCAACAATGCCAGAAACAATGAATTCCTCCCTCTATGAATGTACGGTAATGCACCACCGGCTCGAACCGTTGAAAAACCGGTTCGTCTACAAGGTGTTTCTGTTCTCGCTCGATTTAGATGAGATCGGCGCGCTCCATTCGTCGTTGCGGCTCTTCAGCCACAACCGGTTCAATCTGTTTTCGTTCCGGGATTCCGACCATCTCGATTTCGGAAAGCCGTCGTTGAAAGAGAACATCGTGGAATATCTCCGCCGGAACGGGATTACGTTGAACCGCGGGAAAGTGTTCCTTGTTACCAATCTGCGGACGTTCGGGCATGTGTTTAATCCCGTCTCCTTCTATTTTTGTTTTGATGAGTCGGGGAGGCCCGTGTGCGCCGTGCCGGAAGTGGGAAACACCTTCGGAGAAAAAAAACCGTACCTGCTCGGTCCCGATGACCGCACCGAAGAGGGATTCCGTAAACGGCTGGAGAAGTTTTTTTATGTCTCCCCGTTCATCGATCTGGACACCGAATTTGATTTTATGCTGCGTATCCCCGGGGAACGGCTCCAGATCGCCATCGACGATTACCAGCACGGCAGAAAGTTTTTCCTCAGCGCCGTTACCGGAGTGAAAAAACCGCTGACGGACCGCCGATTATTGTGGTATTCGTTCCGCTTCCCCTTTATCACGCTGCAGGTCATCGGATTGATTCACTGGCAGGCACTGATCCTGTGGCTGAAAAAACTGCCGTATCGAAAAAAAACTGAACAACCGGAACTACAAAAAGAGGTTATGATATGGAACAAGTGACAGAACGTTCGATGGACGATGTTTTCCGTGCCGGCCGTCGGACTTCCGTGTATGAAAAGATTGCACTCCGTCTGCTGACCGGATTGACGAAAGGCCATTTGCAGCTGACGTTATCCGACGGAACCTTGCTGAATATCGGTGATCCGACGTCGCCGCATAAAGCCACATTGCGCGTGAACGATCCCGACATGTTTCGCAAAAGCATCCTCTACGGCGATGTCGGCTTCGGCGAGTCGTATGTGGACGGCGATTGGGATACCGACAGCATCACCAATTTTATCTCGTGGTGGATCTATAATGCGGAAAACAATCCGTCGTTGTCCGGATCGAAACGAAAATTTTCGCCCATGGGTCTGCTCCAGTTCGCGGACCGGGTGACCCATCTTTTCCGCGCGAACACCCGTACGGGAAGCCGGAAAAACATCGCGGAACATTACGATCTCAGCAACGATTTTTATTCGCTCTGGCTGGATTCTTCCATGACCTATTCTTCCGCTTATTTCCGCAACGGCGCGTCAACATTGGAAGAAGGACAATTTCAAAAGTACGACCGGCTCTGTCGGAAACTGCGGTTATCGGCGGACGACCACCTTTTGGAAATCGGGAGCGGCTGGGGAGGATTTGCTCTGCACGCCGTGCGTCATTACGGCTGCCGCGTCACGACGATCACCATCTCCCAAGAACAATATGCGTACGCCAAAGCCCGCTTCGAACGGGAAGGGGTGTCGGATCGTGTGACGATCTACTTGAAGGATTACCGCGATGTGGAGGGGGAATACGATAAGGTCGTTTCGATCGAAATGTTGGAGGCGGTCGGCCACGAATTTTTACCCGCCTACTTTGCCAAAGTGCAGCAGGTTTTAAAACCGCACGGACTCGCCGCTTTTCAAGTGATTACATCACCCGATGCGCGGTACGAAGAATTCCGCAAAGGTGTCGATTGGATTCAAACGCACATTTTCCCCGGAACGCTTCTCCCGTCCATCGCCGCCATGAATGCCGCAATCAATAAAACGGGGGAGATGCATTTGGTGGACCTGAAAGATTTCGGCAGCGATTACGCCCGAACGCTGGCGCTGTGGAGGGAATCCTTCAATAAAAAAATCGGACAGATCAAAGAACTCGGCTTCAGTGATCGGTTCATCCGGAAGTGGAATTATTATCTCAGCTACTGTGAAGCCGGATTTGCGATGAAAAATATTTCCGTGGTCCAGATGGTGTACAGCAGACCGAACAATCTGTCCGCATAGGAATCAGCACACACCCGAACACCCGTTTCTCTATTGGGGAAGCGGGTGTTCATATTTTAAACACTCCGCAGTCCCCTTTCCCCCGCATTGACATCAACATGGTCCCACAGTACATTATCCGATCTGATCATCGAATGCCGGACAAGAATAGACGAACAGTACCGTTTTCCCGGCAGATGATTTTAATTGAATCGAACGCCGGCTGGCAGTGCGTCCGCTCACATTGTCACTTATAGTCTGTTGTGAATATAGCGTAAAATCGGTTGATTGTATTTAATGAAAAACAGTTCCGATTACATATTGCAGCATTTCGGACGTATTGTCAAAGAATTGCGCCAGCAACAACATCTGTCACAGGATGAATTGGCGAACCGCTGCGGATTGCATCGAACGTATATTACGGATATCGAACATGGTTCGCGCAATGTTTCCCTCAATAATATCACCAAAATTGCCGCAGCGCTCAATACCACGCTTGAAACGCTGTTCGGCAGGGTCGAAACGTTTTCGCGCGAGGGTCTGACATTGCTGTCGCAGCCGACCGGGGATTCTCAACGGAGCCGGCGGCATCCGGTGGAAATTCTCCTCGTCGAAGACGATCAAAGTTATATCGAACTGACGCTCCATGAACTGCACCGGTTGAACATCAGCAACCATATTCGTGTGACGCGGAACGGCGTCGAAACGATTGATTACCTTTTTGCACCGGT
>CAZRWF010000014.1:0-44232 GCA_964603685.1 uncultured Chitinophagaceae bacterium | reverse complement strand
AGGCGGTCGAAGGAAACCGGGTCGGAGACATCGCGCACGCGGTACAATCGTTGGTGGAGAGTGAAGGATTTTCGATCGTGCGGGATCTGGTGGGACATGCGGTGGGACGGGAGTTGCATGAGGATCCGCAGATTCCGAATTACGGAAAACCCGGAAAAGGAATGGTGTTGAAAGAGGGGATGACATTGGCGATCGAGCCGATGGTGAATGCCGGCACCCACAAAGTGTATACGGCGGCAGACCACTGGACGATCGTAACACAGGACGGCAGACCGTCGGCGCATTTTGAATATACGGTCGTCGTTCGTAAAGGCTCAGCGGAAGTGTTAACACACTATCATTAATGGCAAAACAAGACGCAATCAAGATCGACGGAGTGATCACGGAAACGCTGCCGAACGCATCGTTCCGGGTGAAGTTGGACAACGGACACGAAATGCTGGCGCACATCTCCGGAAAAATGCGCATGCACTACATCAAAATTCTGGTCGGCGACAAAGTAACGGTGGAGCTTTCCCCGTACGATCTGTCAAAGGGCAGAATCACGTATCGGTACAAATAAGAGTTCAAAGGGACAACAATGAAAGTTCGTGCATCGGTTAAAAAGATCTGTGAAAACTGCAAGATCATCCGCCGCAAAGGCAAAGTGATGGTGATCTGCAAGAAAAATCCCAAACACAAGCAACGGCAAGGTTAACATTCAGGAGAGTATTCAGTGGCTCGTATCGCTGGCGTTGATTTACCAAAAAATAAACGGTCCGTTATCGGATTGACCTACATCTTCGGAATCGGTGATGCCATTTCCCGGGAGATCCTTGCGAAAGCAGGGGTGGATGAGAACAAGAAAATCGGAACATTGACGGACGAAGAGATCAACAAGATCCGGACGATCATCCAGACGGACTATAAAACGGAAGGTGCGTTGCGCGCCGAGAACCAGATGAACATCAAACGATTGATGGACGTCGGTGCGTATCGCGGTCTCCGTCACCGCAAAGGATTGCCCGTGCGCGGACAGCGGACGCGGACCAATTCCCGTACACGCAAAGGCAAACGTAAGACCGTGGCAGGTAAGAAAAAAGCAATCGCGAAGAAGTAAATAGTTCTCTGAAAGGAACCCCGTGGCTAAACAGCAAGCAGCGCCGACAGTAGCGGCAAAAAAGAAGAAAAAAATCCACGTTGACGTGAACGGCAAAGTGTTCGTTCAGGCAACGTTCAACAACGTGATCGTGACGATCACCGACACGTACGGCAACACCATCGCGTGGTCGTCCGCCGGTAAGAACGCTTTTAAGGGTTCGCGGAAGAACACTCCGTATGCCGCCCAGGTTTCCGCGGAAGCGGCTGCCAAAGAGGCGTACGATCTCGGGTTGCGGAAAGTGGAAGTGTTCGTGAAAGGACCGGGTTCGGGACGGGAAGCGGCCATCCGCGCTCTGCAGACCGCCGGTCTGGAAGTGACGATCATCCGCGACATGACGCCGATACCGCACAACGGCTGCCGTCCGCCGAAACGTCGTCGAGTCTAAAATTTTTCAACCATAGGAAGCACAGAACAGAATGGCACGTAATACCGGATCAGTCGTTAAACAATCCCGTAAACTCGGGATTGCCCTCAGCAACAAGGCGAACAAATTTATGGAACGCCGTCCGTACGGTCCCGGCCAACATGGCAAAGGGAAACGGATGAAGGTGTCCGAGTACGCCTTGCAGTTGAAAGAAAAACAAAAGATGAAATATATTTACGGAGTGCTGGAGCGCCAATTCCGGAACTATTTCGAGAAGGCGACCCACATGAAGGGCAAAACGGGTGACAACCTCGTGAAGCTGCTCGAACTCCGCCTGGACAACGTCATCTACCGGATGGGATTTGCGCCGACTCGCCGGAGCGCCCGTCAATTGGTGACGCACGGACATTTTCGCATCAATAAACAGAAGGTGAATATCCCGTCGTATCAGCTCAAAGCCGGCGATATGATCTCCGTCCGGGAAAAAAGCCGTCAGCTCGATATCATCCACAATGCGATGAAACGGGTGAAAGATGCGTCGATGTACACCTGGGTAAGCCTGGACAAAGCGACGATGGAAGGATCGTTCCTTCGCGTTCCGGAGCGGGAAGAAATCCCGATGCTCGCCAACGAACAGCTCGTCGTCGAGTTGTATTCGAAATAATCCATTTGAACTTTTTCCCATACGCGGAAAGAACCAACTTATGAGCAATACACAATTTCAAATGCCGGACAACGTTGTTCTCGAAGATACGTCCAGCACAGACCGATTCGGCCGATTCATCGTACAACCGCTGGAAAAAGGATACGGAGTGACGATCGGCAATGCCTTGCGCCGTGTGTTACTCTCCTCGCTGCCCGGATATGCCATCACGGCGATCCGCATCGACGGGATCGTCCATGAATTCACCGCATTGCCGGGGATCGTGGAAGATGTCACCGACATGATCCTGAACCTGAAACAGATCCGGTTAAAAGCGACCAACAAAAAGGTCGGTAAAGTGACCGTGCATCTGAAAGGACCCGGAAAATTCCTCGCCGGCGACATTCAGAAGGCAAGTCCGGAAGTGGAAATTCTTAATCCCGAACTTCATGTTGCCACGTTGAACAAAGATGCCGATTTCGAGATCGAATTCCGCATCGGCCGCGGCAAAGGGTACGTTACTGCCGAAGAGAACAAGATGCCCGACCAACCGGTCGGAATGATCACGATCGATTCGATCTTCACTCCCATCGTCAACGTCCGCTACAATGTCGAATCGACGCGCGTGGGACAGCAGACCGATTATGAAAAACTGGTGTTGGAAGTGGAAACCGACGGCTCCATCGTTCCGAAGGATGCGGTGGCGTACGCCGGCCGCGTTCTGCGCGATCACATCCAGTTCTTCATCAATTTTGACGCTTCGCAGGAAACGGAAAAAGAGGACAACGAACGGGATGAAGAAATCTCCCGTATCCGCAAAATTCTCATCACGCCGGTGGACGAACTTGAATTGTCCGTCCGCTCGCACAACTGTCTGCGTGCCGCCGATATCAAAACACTCGGCGATCTCGTGCGGAAGGACGAAGCGGAATTGTTGAAATTCCGGAACTTCGGCCGCAAATCCCTCGCCGAATTGTCGGCGATCGTGGAAGTAAACAACCTCACATTCGGCATGGATGTGGATAAATATTTGAAAGACAGCGACTAAAAGGAAAAATCGTAATGATACACGGACGAGCAGGCAGAAAATTAAAACGGACGGCAAGCCACCGCAAAGCGTTGTTGAACTCCCTTTCGACGTCGCTGCTGCGCCACAAGCGCATCCAGACGACACTGGCAAAGGCAAAAGAAACACGGATGGTCGTTGAAAAACTGATCACCCGCGCGAAAAATGCCGTTGCGAAAGAGACCGAAGGGGGTCCGAAGAACATTCATGCACGCCGGGAAGTGGCACGTCACATCCTGGACAAGGATGTGGTGAAGATGCTCTTTACGGAGATCGCGCCGAAAGTGGCCACCCGGCCCGGCGGATACACCCGCGTGATCAAACTGGGCCAGCGCCTCGGCGACGGCGCCCATGTGGCGATGATCGAACTGGTGGACTTCGCGCTCGGTACCGAAACGCCGGCCGAACCGGTAAAGAAGAAGCAGGACCGCCGGACACGCGTGAATCAGAAGAAAAAAGCGAAAAGCGATGCAGCGGAGTCGGAAACAACCGCCGCAGAAACAAAATAATAGGACGAAGGATAGCATATGCTATCCTTCGCTATTCATAGTGAATCATCATTTTTCGTGTGTGTGACGTATGAAAATTTCTACCGTTGATTTTGTTGTCGGCGTCGCGAATTTAAAGCAGCTTCCCAAAACCAATCTTCCCGAGATCATCTTTATCGGCCGCTCCAACGTCGGTAAATCTTCCCTCCTCAACAAGCTGTGCAACCGTAAGAACATCGCCCGCGTCAGCGCCACGCCGGGCAAAACACGGGAACTGAACTACTATTTGATCAACAAAGAACTGTACTTTGTCGATCTTCCCGGATACGGCTATGCCAAAGTCGCGGAACACGTGAAGGCGGGATGGACGCAAATGATCGAAGAATTTTTCCACACCCGGAAACAGATCGCACTCGCGATCCAAATCGTCGACGCCCGATTGGGACCCACCGAGCTCGATAACACGATGATGGGTTGGCTGGACTTCTATAAAGTCCCCTTCCTGCTCATCCTCACCAAAGCGGACAAACTGCCGAAGAACAAACTGATCGCCCAGATGAACACCATCGGGGCTCAGTTGAGCAAGTACAAACACCTGGCCGGCATTCAACCGTTTTCTGCCGTTTCCGGCGACGGACGGATGGAACTGCTGAAAACCATCGACCGCCAGAGAGAAGAAAAGGAACTTCCTTCTTCGAAACTTGTTACCGCTGTAGCATAACATCTAATTATCTCTACCCCGCTCGGTGTCCCCGCAACGGTACGCCGCACCTTCTATTATAGTAGCCAGAGGACCGATGACCATGAAAAAAAGACTTTTCACCCCCGGACCGACTCCCATTCCGGAGACGGTCATGTTAAAAATGGCGGAACCGATTGTTCATCACCGGAATCCGGAATTTAACGAAGTGCTCACCCGCGTCAACCACAATCTGAAATATTTATTCCAAACCGAGCAGCCGGTGCTGACACTCACTTGCTCCGGAACCGGCGGCGTGGAATCGACCTTTGTCAGTTTGTTCTCCCCGGGCGATACGATTATTGCCGTCAACGGCGGGAAGTTCGGCGAACGCTGGGTGAAAATGCCGAAAGTGTTCGGGCTGAACGTTGTGGAGATTACGGTGGAATGGGGGAAAGCACCGACCGAGGATCAAATCCTTTCCGCACTGAAAGCGCATCCGAAGGCCAAGGCGGTCTATTTGACCCACAGTGAAACCTCCACCGGCGCTGCAACCGATGTAAAATCACTCGCAAAATTGATCCGGGAGAATTCCACCGCCCTCGTCTGTGTGGACGGCATCACCGCCGTCGGAGCGCACGAAATGCGGTTCGACGAATGGGGGATCGACGTCTGCGTCACCGGGTCGCAAAAAGGATTGATGATCCCGCCGGGACTCGCCTTCGTTGCACTCAGCAAACGAGCAATCGAAGCAATGGAAACGTCCACACTGCCGAAATTTTATTTTGATCTGAAAAAAGCGTTAAAGTCCTATGCGGACAACGATACGCCGTGGACCCCGGCGGTTTCGCTGGTCATCGGCGTCGATGCGGCATTACAAAAGATCCGGGAAGAGGGAATCGAAAATGTGTGGGCACGCCATCAACGTTTGGCGAATGCGATCCGCGCCGGCGTTGTCGGAGCGGGACTGAAATTGTTCTCCGATTTTCCCTCGTTTGCGGTCACTCCGGTGTGGGTCCCCGAAGGAGTGGAATGGAAAAAATTCAACAAGATCCTGAAGGGTAAGTACGGCATCACCATCGCCGGCGGTCAGGATAATTTCACCGGAAAGATTTTCCGCATTTCACATCTCGGATATTACGATGAGCTGGACATGATCACCATGATCGGCGCGCTCGAAATGACGCTGAAAGAATGCGGTCACACCTTTGAGCTCGGCAGCGGGACAAAAGCACTGCTGCATTCACTGATGGCGAAATAGAAAGACGACTATGGCAACGAAAATATTAATTACCGACCCGATCGAACAAAGCTGCGTTGATATCCTTTCCCGGGAAGGATTTCAGGTGGACCTGAAACCGGGACTGCCTGCCGACGAGATCAAGCAGATCATTCATGAATATGCCGCGCTGGTGGTCCGGAGCGGAACCAAAGTCACCGCCGACATTATCGAAAAAGCGACGGCGATGAAAGTGATCGGCCGTGCCGGAGCCGGCGTCGACAATATTGATTCCGCCGCCGCCTCACGCAAAGGGATCATCGTGATGAACACTCCCGGCGGTAATACGCTCTCCACCGCCGAGCATACCTTTTCCATGCTGATGGCCGTGGCGCGAAACATTCCGAACGCGCACGCCAGTTTGGTCGCCGGACGATGGGACAGAAAAAAATTCATGGGGACGGAGCTGTTCGGCAAAACGCTCGGCATCGTCGGCATGGGGAAAATCGGCCGGGAGGTCGCGACGCGCGCCCAATCGTTCGGGATGACAACGATCGGATTTGATCCGGTGTTGAGTGCGGATGTTGCCTTAAAAATGAACGTGGAACTCGTGTCGCTGGAGGAGATCTACCGCCGTTCCGATTTTATCACCGTGCATACGCCGCTGAGCGACGAAACGCGCGGATTGCTGAACGAACAGACCATCGCCAAATGCAAAAAAGGGGTGCGTCTGATCAATTGCGCGCGCGGCGGCATTATCGACGAAGCGGCATTGTTAAAAGCGCTGGATAGCGGCCATGTCGCCGGTGCGGCGTTGGACGTGTTTGTGGACGAACCGCCGAAAGATTATACGCTGGCGAAACATCCGAAGGTTGTGGCGACGCCGCACCTCGGCGCCTCCACCGAAGAAGCACAGGAAAAAGTGGCGATTCAGATCGCCGAACAGATCGCCGATGCGTTGAAGGACCGCGGCATCGTCGGCGCCGTGAATGCCGCCGCGCTGCAGGCAGGCGTGCCGAATGACATCAAACCGTTCCTTTCGCTCGCGGAAAAACTCGGTTCGTTGTGCGCCCAGGTCGGCAAGGGTCAGTTCAAGGAATTGTCGATTGAATTAAACGGCGAATTGCTGCAGAAACATTCCGAACTGTTGAAGGCAGGAGCCCTCCGCGGCCTCTTTTCCAAACTGATGAGCGAGCCGGTGAATTACATCAATGCTCCGGTGATGGCACAGACCATGGGAATCCGCATCAGCGAGAAAAAAGTCTCGGATTCCTCCGATTATAACAATCTGCTTACCGTCGGTTACGTCTCCGATTCCGAACAGCGCTCCTTTGCGGGCACTGTCTTCGGCGGGAAGCACTTAAAATTTGTCCGGCTGGATAAATATTTCATCGAGGGAAATCCCGAAGGCACATTCCTCTATTATACGAATATCGACAGACCCGGTATGCTGGCAAAGGTCGGAACAATTCTTGCCGATGCACAGATCAACATCGCCGGCTTGTCGCTCGGACGGTCGGGGATGGGAGAGCGGGCATTAACGGTAGTGAACGTCGATCATCCGATTCCGGAAAATGTATTGAACAAGGTTGCCGGTTTGGACGGCGTGTTCAATGCGAAGGTGGTAACGCTGTAGGAAACGAGATAAACGAACAAGACCCCCGGATGGACGCCGGGGGTTTTTCGTTTTAAAGAGGTTTGCCGAGTACTTTCGTGAAGTTGTCACGATACCCGCGGCTGAGGATCACTTGGGTGTTGTTGGTCAGGAAGATCTTGTATTCGCCGTTAAAATACGGCTGCAGTTCTTTGATCTTTTCGATGTTGATGATGGTGCTCCGGTGCACGCGGATGAACTTTTGGGGATCGAGTTGTTGTTCGAGGTTGTTCATTGTTTCGCGCACCAGGTGTGATTCATTCCCCACATGCAGTTTAATGTAATTTCCCGCCGCTTCCATCCAATCGATCTCCTCGATCCGCAAAAATATGATCCGTCCGTTCGTTTTGACGATCAGCCGGTCCAATGTTCCCGCCGGTTTTTTCATCGAGTCCAGCAGCGCTCGGATCTGTTCCGTGGAGACATGGTCGGGAGTATTCGACTTCAGGGTTTCACGGGCATGCATCACCGCCTTTTGAAACCGTTCGCGGTCGAACGGTTTGAGCAGATAATCGAGCGCATGGAATTCGAAGGCACGAAGGGCATACTCGTCATAGGCCGTAATAAAAATAACGCCGGGGAGCGGGTCGGAATGAAGATGGGAGAGGACGTCGAAGCCGGTCATTTCCGGCATTTGAATGTCCAGAAACAACAGATCCGGCTTAAATTGATGATAGGAGGCGATCGCCTCATGACCGTTCGCGCAGATATCAACGATCTCGATATCCGTTTCGCCTTTCGCGAATAATTGCACTTTTTCGCGGGCGAGCGGCTCGTCATCAATAATGATCGCTCGGATCATATCGGAAAATTGGTGGTTTTTGGAAGAAAAAGTGCTTGAAAAACGGAGAATTCAATCCGTGTTCATACGAAACGGAATGGAAAGAGTTACACGCAATCCGCCGGTCTCTTTGTTGGAGAAGGTGAGGGAATGGTTGTTGCCGTAGAGGATCTGCAGGCGTTCCAAGGTATTTTTTATGCCGTACCCTTTGAGCACATTGTGCTCCAACGGATCGGTGAATCCTTTGCCGTCATCTTCGATCTGCAGAAAGAGTTTTTCCGCAATTCGCCACGATGAGGCGGTGATGGTCCCTTGTTTCGCATTCGGCGCCACACCGTGTTTGATGGCATTTTCCAGAATGGGCTGTGCCATCATGCAGGGAACAAGCGCATCAAGCGTGTCGGGTTGGAAATTGGTCTTCACGATCAGACGGTCCCCCATGCGTGTTTTTTCGATCAGCAGGTACCGTTCGATGAAAGCGATATCATCCTTCAAGGGGACTTCCTGGACGTTCATTCGTTCGAGGGAGATGCGCAGCAAGTCTCCCAAATAGGTGAGCATCTTGTCGGCCTGGTCGACGCTTTGATACATCAGCGACGAGATGCCGTTCAGCGTGTTGAAGAGGAAATGCGGCTGGAGCTGTTGATGGAGTGTGCGGATCTGTGCTTCCTTCAACTGCAATTCGAGCTGCGACGCGCGGATCTCCCGTTCGGAATATTTCCGGAAATAGTCGAAGGCGAAATGGATGGCGATGATGATGCTGTAATAGAGAAGACGATAGACGTGATTCACCCGCAACAGCGAGTTGTACAAATATTCTCCGTACGTCACATCCGGCATTCGTACGAAGACCCCTTCGTACATCCACGGGACAAATGAGTGGGTGACAAAAATGTACGTGGTGTAGATCGGTATGTGAACGAGCGTAAACGACAGACCCACCACGAGGTGCAGCAGCAGCACCGCCACAAACGGTAAATTTCTCTGGGCGATGTTTTCGGATAACCAGATGATGAGCGGCGTCAGCAGCAGCCAAATGTATGCCGCCACCAGCCGGTCGATGAAGATGTTGATGATCTCCTTATTGGTCGGACGTTTTGCCTCTTCATAGAACGATTCGGCATAGGCGGATTGCAGAAAAAATGCCAAGCCGAGCATCGTGAGGAAGCCGAAATAGAAGAGGAGTTCGGTCCGGTATTTTTTCCAATACGTTTTTGTCATCAACGCGGTCATCGTCGTTCCGCCATAGCGTAATCAATATTTCCGCAAAACGCCAGCCGCACCATCACCGCCGGGACTCCGCATACAGACCGTTCACTTTTTTGACTTCCATCAGCGGTGTCAACGACGGGCGCACGACGGAGGTGCGGACCGGGGTCGTTTCCTCGTCCTGTCGTTTTTGCGTATCTGCGGCGAAGGGGGTTTCGCGGCTGGTCAAGAGCCAATTGATATTGCATCCGAGGTCGATCAGCTTTACCAGCAATACCGGTCCGGGAAGACTGCGGCCGTTCAAATAACCGGAATAGAGGGTGGAGGGGTTCATATCGAGTGCCTCGGCAAACTTCTTCATGGTGCCGTATCGTTTGTACCCGAATAATCGAAGGTTTTGGGCGACCTCTTTTTTGTTGAGTTTCATACCGTCTCCTCTTGATTTAGTGAATAAAGTGTTATATAATCATGAACCCATGGTCATTATATAACAATCTTTACCGTTGTTTGGAACGTGATTGTGACCAAGGGGTGGAATACTGTGATGAAATAAGGGAAAACTGCCGCATTCGGGGTGTTGTCCAACCGCGATAATACTTGACAAACAAACATCAATGTAATATCTTTCAACTAACTACCATATTTACAATAACTTAATTTGCTTTTGCGGAAAGGAGTGTATTGTCGATCTGCAGTATAGAGTGTTCGTTTCATCACAACCCACTATTCATTTAACAGGAGGAGTCATGTTTAAAAAATTCCTTACAATTTTTGTTGCAGCGTTGATGTGCGTAAGCGCGTTGAGCTTCGCCGGCACAAAAAAGGAACGTAAGATGCAGTTGCCGGTAACGTCGGAAGTGTTTGCAAACGATGTTATCATCCCGAGCAACCAAGCAGCAAAAGTTTCGCCGATCGTGGTGAAAGCCAATGCCAATCCGGAAACCGGAGTAACCGTTGGAACCGGCGATTATGATTACGGATGGAACAGCGGTTGGTCGCAGAATATTGCTCAATACAATAATGGTGCTCACGTTCACATGAGTTGGCACGAGCGGGATCTTTCTTTGACCGCTCCGAACAATCGCCGTGCGTACAAATACACCTATTACAATACTTCAGCTGGTACATTAACTCAGGGATATCCGCGCGCAAAATCAGTCGGTGCAACAGGTTTCGGTGGTGTTGATGTGATTACGAACGGTGATGCCGCTGGTATTGCCATCATGGCGTATCATACCGCTAACTTTTTTGCGATCGATGCTTCTCCGGGAGCTGGGACATTTACGGAAACAGCGATCCCTGCATCGTACGGATCGGTACTTGATCCGGAAGTTTCGTGGGATGCAACGCGTAACACAATTCTGTACTACGACACCAAAAACCGCACAACCTTTCAGATCTTGAAATCGACCGATTTCGGAACGACATGGGCATTGGTGGATTCCAACCTCCTTCGCCATGGTCCCGGACCGTATCGTACGCCCGGCTCCAGCAATGGATCCCTTGATCATCCGGTTCTTGTCGCTCCGAATGGCAACTGGGTTCTGGTGGCGAATCTGACCGGTACCGGTGCTATCGCACCGCTCGGTGCTGCACATCCGGATAGTGCCGACCTCATCGGTTATTATACTTCCACCAATGCCGGTACTTCCTGGACCTGGACGACGTGGGGTAAAGATGGTGATGCATTGGTTGTCTCCGCGGGCGATACGGTTCGCGTGCTGTTCGAAAACTTCGGTCAATTTACCGGTGTAATCGACAATAGCAACAAACTTCACGTGGTGACCAATGGTTACAGCTTGAAGTATATCAACGACTCGACAACCCAAAACCGTTTCTACACGTTGTATCGTAGCACCGGTATGACCGGTTGGAAGATTATTTCCAGCACGAGCGCCACGACGGGTGGCAACTCACCGGAATATGATTCCGCATATTATGTGTACAACGGAAATGCGATCGGCAATGCATATCCGACGATCACGACCGACGGTGGCAATGTGGTTTTTGCTGCATGGTCACAGGCAATGTTCAAAGCGAACAACCGTTTGGATACAGCGCAAGGGTTCATTCAATATGAACTATGGTATAATACATCGACAGATGGTGGAACGACATGGGGAACACCGACCAAAGTCGCCAATTCTGTTGGTGCGTTATTTGCGAATGCTGCCAAACGCATGTCGGCAAGCGGTGGCAATAGAACAGCACATTTAATTTATTATGCAGATACCGCTCGAGGTAATGCAGTGTTTAGCAGTGTTGGAGTGAAACAAATCCCGATCGTCTATCGGACGGTGACTGTTCCGGGCGGAACATCGGTCGGCGACAAACAGGTTGCTCCTGTTCGTTTCGAATTGGGTCAAAACTATCCGAACCCCTTCAACCCCTCCACCACGATCAACTTCTCGGTCTCGGCCGGAACCAACGCATCGTTGAAAGTCTACAACATGCTCGGTCAGGAAGTGGCCACCTTGGTGAACGGATTTGTCGGTGCCGGTTCGCATAGCGTTGATTTTAATGCTTCGAAACTCTCTTCCGGCGTGTATCTGTATAAATTACAGGCTGGTAACTTTACCGAAACAAAGAAAATGGTTCTTACCAAATAATGTTTCGTAAAGAAAACAATACGTAGCACAATGCCCTTGAGCCGTAAGGCTCAAGGGTGTTCTATTTTTTGCGGTAAAATTTTACAACAATAAATAACCCATCCACCCCACCGGTTGCGGATATATCGTACAGATTACCTGTCCGTAACCTAAAAAAACATCATCAGGAGGTTCTATGCAATCAACACTCCGACCATTTGCGGTTTTGCTGCTCGTGGTTCTCTGCGCTTCTATGCTTTCGGCAGTCGGAACGACGGGTAAAATTCGTGGAAAGGTCACCGATAAACAGACCGGTGAAGGTCTGATCGGAGCGTCCGTGCTTATCGAAGGTACCAGTCTTGGTGCTTCGACGGATGTTAACGGCGAGTATATCATTCTGAATGTCCAACCCGGAACGTATCGTCTTCGCGCTTCATATCTGGGCTATCAGAATGTGACGATCACGAATGTTGACGTGAACATCGATTTGACGACGGAAATGAATTTTCAATTGTCGAGCGAAGCGGTGAGCCTGCAAGCGGTGCAGATCGTTGCCGAGGCGCCTCTGGTGAGCAAAAGTGCGACAAACACCATCGTGCAGATTAAATCCGATGAGATTGAGAACATCCCGGTCCGCGGCGTTCAAAATCTTGTCGCTCTGTCCGGCGGTATCGTCAATCAAGGGGGCAACTTGTATGTTCGCGGCGGCCGTGCCGGCGAAGTAGCCTTTTATGTGGACGGTGTGCTGGTGAACAATCCGATGAACCGGCAAAACAGTCTTACCGTCATTAATAACGCTGTCGAAGAAGTATCCACACAAATCGGTGGTATGACGGCGGAATACGGCAATGCTCTTTCCGGTGTGGTGAACACATCCACGAAGATCGGATCACAAGCTTACACATTCGGTGTGGAAGCGATCTCCGACGGCTTTTTGAGCGGTGAACAAAAATATCTCAATACCTATTCTTATGGATTGAATGAATATATCGTGACGGCCGGCGGTCCGGTGATTCCGGGAAATCAAAAGATCCGGTTTTTCCTTGCGGGTTCCCGTACGTTCAACCGTAGTGATCCATCGTTCCAAGATAACGTAAAATTTCCGATATCATTTGATACATTGCAGATTCGAGGAGCAGATATTCGCCTGTCGAATGTTGACACCGATTCGGGCCGCACGTTTGGAGCGGCGGACGGGTCAACCGGGCGGCGGCAACAGATCGCCGCTTTGTTGAACAATTTGGATTTAAAAGGAGGGAGAAACTTCGGAGGTTTGTCCAATGACTCATGGAGTTTGAATGGTAACGTCTATTTTGATCTGACCGATTTTAACATCAAAGTCGGAGGAAGTTATAACTTTGGCACAAGCTTCACCAATCTCGGCAAAGGTCTTGCCTTGGCGCGCGTGGCGGACGGAAGTTATCGTCCCGGCCGCACGGAAACGACGGATCAATCCGGATATGTGAAGTTTACGCAGGTTCTGGATCAATCCACCTATTACACGATCAATGCAAATTATTTCTCCTACTTCCAGGAGCAAGGTGATCACATCCTCTTTAGCGATTATGAAGAGTATGGTAATTATAAAAACCCCAATAATTCGAATCTCGTTGGACCGAGTCGTGAACTCCCGGCATATTCTGTGTATGGATTTACCGTGCAGAGCCCGGGTTTTATGTCGCAGAAAACCTATAATAAGGTTTCTCGCACGAGTTTTTCGGGACGGTTCGATTTTGTCCGTCAAGTGACCAAAACATGGGAATTAAAGGTCGGCGGCGAAGCACAACGATATACTCTTCGCACCTATAATATGCCCGGATTCAACCTTGCACTCGCACGATATCAGAATCCCGCGTTCACGGACTGGAGATTGTATAATGCCGTCAACGTTAATTTTTACGGGTATGACATATACGGAAATGAGTTTGACGGTGGATCCTTTACCGACAAAACCGGATTTAAAGTGGATTTACCGAACGAAGGACCCCGGCATCCCATCACCGCCGGAGCTTATGTCCAGAATAAAATCGAAATGCCGGACTTGATTTTAAATCTCGGTATCCGATTCGACTATATTGATCCGGGCACAAAAATTTATAAAAATTCCAATTTGATCGGCCTTACCGCCATCGATGGTATTCCGATTGTCGCCGATACGTCGATGATTGCACAAGAAGTGACGATGCAAGTGAGTCCGCGTATCGGATTTTCGTTCCCGGTAACGGATCAAACGGTATTCCATGCGGAATACGGAAAATTCATCGCTCAGGGAGCGTTGAACGATCTGTATGATTCACGCACCGCTGCGGGACGATTCTTGAACGGCGGCTTGGCTCGTCAATTTCCGAATCCGAACATGCGTCCGGAGCGGACAACCGACTATCAAATCGGTTTTCGTCAGCAAGTGGGAGATGTTTCGGCATTCGATCTTTCGTTCTTCTATAAAGATACCAAAGACCTCATCGTGATCCGGCAGTTTGTTGCAGCACCCGGTGCGCCGCACGGATCATATATCAGCAATGCCAACGGTGATTTCGGAACGGTTCGCGGTTTGACGTTCCGGTTCGATGTTCGCCGGACGAATCGTATTGCGTTAAGTGCAAACTATACGCTGCAAAGCGCCAATGCAACGGGTTCGACGTCCGGAAGCCACTTTGACATCGCTTGGCAGGACGTGAGCGGGCCGGGCGGAACACCGTACTTCCCCGTGATCGCATCTCCGACTGATTTCGATCGCGCGCATTTTGGGAACATCAACTTGGATTATCGGTTCAGCCAGAACGACGGTCCGGTACTCTTTGACACAAAAATTCTTGAGCGTGCCGGTGCGAATTTCTTGTTCAACTTTACGAGCGGCCGCCGTTATACGAAACAACAAATCAGCAGCGCCTTCGGTGAATTCGACATCAATGCACCATTCCCGTATGAAAATCTCAATTCCTCCACGGCTCCCTGGAACTTCCAGCTGGATCTTCGGTTGAACAAAGAGTTTACGTTGGTGAGCGGTGTCGATGCCGATGTATATTTGTGGATCGTAAATGTTTTGAATACGAAGAACATCACCAACATCTACGACGCAACGGGTCTTCCGAACAACGACGGATTCTTCAGTTCGAGTGACGGCGAAAATTATGTTGCAACGTACGGCCAGGACGGAAAACGATTGTATGAATATCTCGTCGATCCCGCCGGAAATTACGGTACGCCGCGGGTAATGCGTCTGGGCGTTCGATTGAACTTTTAATTTTCTTTAATTTTCTCAACAGGAGTTAGACCCCTATGAAAAACCTTCGCATTTTTATGATTGCCGGTGCGATGATCCTTGCACTCGTTTCGAGTGTTACGGCGAAAGAACCGGCCGATCGTACGAAAACCAATTTGCTGAATAAAGCAGCAATTCAAGAGTGGAAGTTCTTTGATGTGAATACCATTCTGTGCACCATTAACAGCGCCGGTCCGTATTGCGACTATTTGCGCACGAATAATTCCGGTTTGACATGGCCGCGGGGGACGACCAAAACAGCGGTGTTCACCGCCGGAATTTGGGTGATTGGTAAACATCGCCCGACTGGTAATTTGCGGACCGCCGTGCAAGATTACCAAACAGAATTCCAACCGGGACCCATTCTTGGCACGTTCAATACAACAACGAACAGTCTCGATGTATTGGGTGACCCGACCAGTCCGGTATACAGACTGTATAAAATCAATAAGAAAGATTCCGTCGGTGGCGTGAATCCGGACTATGATAACTGGCCGGGACATCTCGGTGCTCCGTATGAAGAGAGAAGCGGCGATACGGTATGGACCCCGGGCGTCGATAAACCGAAATTCTGGGGGGATCAACAGTTGTGGTGCGTCTATAACGATGGTAACACGACAAACCATACACCGGTTGGGCGCACAAACCCGATGGGAATAGAAATTCAAACGACATATTTCGGCTTTGATCAACCGGGTGCTATTGGCAATATCATGTTCATGCGGTGGAAGATCATCAATAAAAGTGATGCGGATTACGACAGTGCTTTTATTTCGATGTGGTCTGATACTGATTTGGGCGACGCCAACGATGATCTTGCGGCAGTCGATACGACGCGAAAACTCGGATATGTGTATAACGGGGACAATGACGATGCCGGTGCCAGCGGATACGGAAATCGACCGCCGGCGAACGGTTTTGTATTTTTCCAAGGCCCGAAAGTCAGCGGTGCTCCCACCGATACCGCATTGTTCGAAGGGAAAAAACTCGGCGGTTTTCAAAATTTGAAAGCATATTCACACGTTGTGTACACGAACGGCGGTGTTTGGCCGGATCCCACGCTTGGCAGCGTGAACTTTGCCGAACAAGCATATAATTACCAGAACGGACTCATCGGCAACACCGGACAGCCGTACATCGATCCGATCACCAATACGGCATCACGATTCGTGTTTCCCGGCGATCCGGTAACCGAAACGGGCTGGACAATGACGCGGCATGGACAAAATCCCGCCGACGTTCGCTCCATGATTTCGGCCGGTCCGTTTACGCTTGCGAAAGGCGATACGCAGGAGATCGTCGGCGGTTTTGTTATTGCACAAAGCACCGATCGGTTGAAAAGCATCGAGCTTCTCCGGACGTATGTGGATGTAGCGCAGGAAGCGTTTGATGTGAACTTCGTCCTCCCGTCGCCGCCACCGCAACCGACTATTGTCGTCGGAGAACTCAGCAATGCGGTCGTGTTAAATTGGGGAGATACAGCGAACTATTCCGCAACGGAATCGTACAATTTCCTCGGTGCGGCAAAGAATTACAAATTTGAAGGGTACAATGTGTATCAGCTCTCCACCCCGACAGGATCGGGCCCCTTCAAACTTCTGGCCACCTACGATCTCGTTAACGGTGTAACGACCGTATTCGATGAAAAAGTGGACGAAGCGTCCGGACAGAAAGTGAAGCTCCCCTCTGCTTTAGGTACTGATTCCGGCATAAAACGCAGTTTTCTTATCGACCGCGATTTCCTTAATGGTTCGAAGTTGGTAAATGGCAGAAATTACTACTTTGCGGTCACATCGTATGCGTACAATACCGATCCGCTGGGGGCCCAGTTCGGATTCCCGCAGATCCTTGAGAACAGTAAATCGGTTATTACGGTCGTTGCCCGGGAAACCAAAGTCGGCGATCAACTCGGCGGCACCGTTGGATCGCTGATTATGAACGATCGAGCCGTGAATGGCGACGATGCTGTTTCCGCGCGTATCATTAATCCGAAACAGTTGACCGGTTTAAAATATGAATTGAAATTGAACGGCACCACCGATACACTTGTCAGTTCATGGAATGTGATCCGGTACAATGCTGCAGGGGTGGCGACAGATACCCTTGTAAAGAATGTCACCGATTTTAATGGCACGGAATCGTCTCCGATCCTTGACGGAATTCAATGGAAAGTGACAAAACCGGCATACGGTCCGCGGCGTGATACTCAATCGCCCAACGGTGCATATTACGAACCGTCACGCAATCAATGGTTTGTGGGTAAGACATCAACGACATCTCATGCCACTCCAAGCATGGATGCGTTCGGTTCAGGTGCGTCGGCAGGATTGGCCTATCCTTCAGCACAAAGCTTTTACGGCGGCAAGACAAAAGTGAAACCGTGGAATCTGAAAAAGGTAGAGATCCGCTTCAGCAATTCGCAAACACAAAAAGCCTATCGATATCTGGATGCCAATGGCCCGGCATTCGGACCATTAGGATTGCGTCATCCGTCGTTTGGTCCGCACATCCGGCATCGCGGACCTGGTGGACAATTCTTGTATCAGGATTACGTCGATGTTCCCTTCACGGTGTGGGAAATCGATACGCTGGACGGAAACACGGCTCCGCGTCAACTGAATGTCGGATTCGTCGAGAAGAACGACACGCTCTATAGTTTCGACGGTTCGTATGTCGGTGCAGGAAAAATCGACGGTAAATGGGGGCCGACTCCTCACAATACCGGCGGCACCGAAATTCTGTACATTTTTGAATCAACCTATAGCGCGGACACTATTTCGACGTATACCCGAAATCCCGCAAATCCGACAAACAACGCACAGTTTCTCAATATCCGCGCTCTCCAGGATAGCGTTGATATCATGTACATCCTGTGGGTGAAGTCGAATGATACCGTAACGACATTTGTGAATGGTGATAAATTCATCATCACGCCGAATTATCCTTTGGTGGCGAACAGATCATACTCCATTACCGCTCCGAAGAATGTGACAAACAGTTCGGCGTTGATGAAGGAGCAGATTGCCCGGATCAATGTCTTCCCAAATCCGTACTTTGCCAACAACAAAGCGGAATCGAACATTTATCAACGATTTGTTACATTCACAAATCTTCCCAATAAAGCGACAATTAGAATCTTTAACCTCGCCGGCGATCTTGTGAATACGGTGGAACATAACAACACGACAGGATTCTCCCGTTGGGATCTTCGCAATACTTCGGGTTTACCGGTCGCGAGCGGTATGTATATCGCATACATCGAAATTCCCGGTGCTGGCACGACGACCTTGAAACTTGCCATCATTCAACCGGAAGAACGTCCGACAAGACTCTAATAACGACTTTAACCAGGAGATTGTATAATGAAAACATCAATGTTCAATATCATCGGATCGATACTTCTCGTATCGGTCATTGCCGGCGTCTTGCACGCCGGCAACGAAAGCAAGCGCGGTAATGCCGGTGCTGTTCAGGTTCTCCTCCCGGTGGGGGCACGGGGAACGGCATTAGGAGGATCGAACCTCGCCACCGTGCGCGGGATCGAAGCCATTCATTGGAATCCGGCTGGTCTCGCCCGAATGGAGGGAACCGGAGAAGCAATGTTCTCTCATATGAACTATATCGCCGACATCGGCCTCAGTTTTGGTGCGGTAGCGATTAATGCCGATGGTTTTGGTACTATCGGTTTAAGCATCAAAACGCTCGATTTTGGTGACATCAGTGAAACGTCCGAAGATTTCCCGGAAGGTACGGGATCGACATTCTCACCCAGCTTTTCCGTGGTCGGATTGACGTATTCACGAGCCTTGACGGATCGAATTTCGGTCGGTGCGACAGTAAAGATTGTTTCTGAAAGTATCGTCCGAACGGAAGCGACCGGATTTGGATTTGATGCCGGCGTGCAATACTCATTCGGTGCCGACAGCCCATTACCGGGTCTTCGGTTTGCTGTTGCATTGAAAAATCTCGGACCTTCCATGCAATATGACGGAGAGGATCTCGAACGCAATGTGATTCCCCCGAATTCCGACCCGAACAATGTTGCTCGACCGTTGAAATTCACATCGCAAGCATTCGAATTGCCGTCAACGCTCGATTTGGGAATTTCGTATGATTATATGCTGGGGCAGTCCAACAAATTCACGGTGAATACAATCTTCCAAAACAGCAATTTTGGATCCGATGAATTTCGAGCCGGCGTAGAATATACCTTCAGCGAAATGATCTCCTTGCGAGGAGGATACACGTATGCACCATCTCAAGGACCAGTTTCCACAGCGTCGATCTTTGGCCTCAGCGCCGGTGCCGGTTTTAATATGGATCTGGGCGGATCGCTGGTTCGTGTGGACTATGCATATCGTGAAACCGATTTCTTTAAAGGGACCAATTCGATTGCATTGCAGCTCAATTTTTAATCCAATGTTTCTCTGATTCGTCAAAGCCCCGGCTCTTTCAGCGGGGCTTTGTCGTCTGTAGACCTTTTTATGACTTTGCCGATATTGTTCATATTGCTGCTGTCGGCCCTGCAATCGACCGGGAGCCGGTATGTCGTCGGCCATTTCGTTGAACTCACTGGAATCCGATCCACCGCCGTTTCCGCGGTTGCGGACGGATCGGTGTTTGTCCTGGATCAAGAAGGAAATTCCGTCCGGCACTTCGGCAAATCATTCGACATCCGATACACGATCGGTGGAACGGGAGTCGGCCAAACGGAATTTGATGATCCGACCGACATTACCTCCACATTTTTGTTGGAATTGTACGTGGTGGACCGCAACAACCGGCGCATTCAGGTGTTCGATCAGCGGGGAAATTACATCCGCACGGTGGACGATGAAACGATCCGGGGGCTCAGCGGCAGATTCCAACCGCGTGCCTGCGGCGTGTCGACCAACGGTGACCTTTTTGTGATCGACACCGACGGGAACCGCATTGTTGTCATCGATCCGCGCGGAGTGATGAAGGATGAGTTCGGTGCATTCCATGAAGGGCGGGGGGCGCTTCGTGCACCGATTGATATTATTGTCACTGAAAAGGATGAAGTGGCGGTGCTGGATGGGGATCGATTGATGTTTTTCGACATCTTCGGGAATTATGTCGCCCGATTCCCTCTGGAACCGTCGGTGGAATGGAAGAGGATCAATCTCAACGATCGAACGATCACCGTCATTGCGCACGACCGCATCTCCGTGATATCGACAGACCGGAAAACCCATCACATCATTCGACATTCGGATGTCGCTGGATTGCCGGGAGCGGCACGCCTATCTGACGCCTTCTTCTCCGGACAAACGCTCGTTATTCTTGCGGATTCCACGCTCTACACGTGTCCGGCAAACCGGTAATCATTTCTGGATTCATCAAAAAAACTTCTTTATATTCCTTCAACAAAATTTCAAACATCACCACACCGGTCGTTATCGTGCCACTGTCGGAAAAAAAAATCGCCGTCAAACTTCGCTCGCTGAAAGGGTGGAAAAAAAACGGCAATGAAATTTATCGGACATTCGTCCACAAAGACTTTATTCAGGCGATGGGGTTCGCTCAATCGGTCGCCATGCTGGCAGAAAAAGCCGATCACCATCCCGATATCGACATCCGGTGGAACAAAGTGATTCTCGTGCTCTCCACGCACAGCGAAGGCGGTTTGACGGAGAAAGACTTTTTGCTGGCAGCACAGATCAATTCTCTCACTTAATCCCACTATAGGTTTTTCATGGCAAGCCAAGAACGGATCGATCAACTTCGGGAAATGCTGAAAAAGGATCCGGCCGATTCTTTTACCCAATACGCCCTGGCATTGGAATATAACGGAATCAACGAACCGTTGACGGCGATCGAAATTCTCGAAGAACTGCTCGGCAGGGATGCTGCGTATCTGCCGGCGTACCACCAACTCGGGCAACTCCTGGGAAAAATGAATAAAACACAGGAAGCGAAAAAAATCTATCGAGCCGGTATCGACCTGGCACAGCAGCAGAACGACGACAAAACGGCGAAAGAAATGCGCGAGGAATTGGAAGAACTCGAGGATGAATGGTAAACTTACTGACGAACGGATCGGCGACCGCATGAAACTACCCAAAGACCAAATCCTGGAAATCTTCAAAGCAACGGATGCATTGCTGGAAGGGCATTTTGTGCTCACGTCCGGGCTGCACAGCCCGCATTATTTTCAGTGCGCCAAAGTGCTGCAGTATCCGAAATACCTCCATTTGCTCGCCGGAGATATCGCCAAACATTACGAATACAGTGAAGTGGAAGTGGTCGTCTCACCGGCGGTCGGCGGGATCGTGGTCGGTACGGAAGTCGGCCGGGTGCTCGGTGTGCGGACGATTTTTGCGGAACGGGAGAACGGAGCGATGAAACTCCGCCGCGGATTCGGCATCAAAAAAGGGGAACGGGTGCTGGTTGTGGAAGATGTCGTCACCACCGGCGGTTCGGTGGAAGAAGTGTGCCGGCTGGTGACCGATGCCGGAGCGACCCTGGTCGGGATCGGCTGCATCGTGGACCGGAGCAACGGTAAAGCGAAATTCGACGCAAAATTCTATTCCGTCATGGAAATGGATGTGCAAACCTTTGCCGCCGATGCCATCCCGGAATCGCTCGCCGCTATTCCGATTTCCAAACCGGGCAGCAGAGGTCTGCAAGGATAACGTGTCCATTGTCTTTTTGTCATCCTGTACGGTTGTCCGAACGGACTCCGCAAGGATGATTTTTATTTTATGATCGATCCCATCCTCAAAACATTATTTCAGCTCGTGAACGGCAACTTGATGCTGTTTCATTCGATTCTCGGCATGGCGACTGCCATCGGGGTGATCGCCGGCGGAAAATTGTTAAAGCTCTTCCTCGGTTCCGTGGGGAAACGGATCATTTCGATGACAAATACCGAAATCGACGATGAGATCGTGTCGATCATCAGCTCGCGGATTGTCGGGCTTTCGGCGATTACGGGATTCGCACTGGGCATCGCACAATTGAGGAAAGGTGTGGCGGCTCAACATACATCGTTCCTCGCATTTTTAGATTATGCGGACATGGTGATTTATGTGACGGCGGTGGTGCTCGTTGCGGCTCTTTTGGTGCGCATCGCCCGTGCGGTGACGGTGTATGCCGTTCGCCGAGTGGCCGATCATCATCAACATTCCGAACTGAATAAGACGATCACCCCGCTGCTCAACCGTGTCGTCACCTTCCTGATTGTCGCCGTCACGGCGATCGTCGTCTTCGAACATTTCGGGTACAGCGTCACCAGTCTTCTGACGATCCTCGGTGCCGGATCGCTGGCGCTCGGCCTCGCGGCGCAGGATACATTGTCCAACATGATTTCGGGATTTATCATCATGCTGGATCGTCCGTTCAGGGTGGGGGACCGGGTGAAACTGCCCAGCGGCGAAACGGGGGACGTTTATGAGATCGGACTCCGGAGCACAAAAATTCTCGATTTCGACAACAATGTGCTGATCGTTCCGAACAACGAGCTGGTAAAAACCCGGATCATCAATTTCGGATATCCGCACGATGAAATCCGCGTTGTGGTCGATGTGGGAGTGTCGTACGGTGCCGACGTGGAGGTTGTAAAATCGATCCTTGTCCGTCTTGCCAAAGAACATCCGGTCGTCTTGCCGGAGCCGGCTCCCGAAGCGTTTTTGATGAATTTCGGCGAATCGGCGCTGCAATTCCGTCTGGTATGCCGTGTGGCATCGTTCCAAGAACAGTTCATTGTAGCGGAGCAGCTGCGCGTTCAAACCTACAACACCTTCCGCCAGAATGGAATCGATATCCCGTTCCCGCAGCGGGTGGTTCATCATACGTACGAAAAAAAGAATGCACTTCACGCTTCTCGAAAGAGAAAAAAAATATCACGGTAAGATCATCGATCTCACTGTCGACCGGCTGGAATACCCTTCCGGCACAAGAACCGTCCGGGAGATCGTCGAACATCCCGGCGGCGCCGTGGTGCTCTGTCTGTTTGAGAACGATGACATCCTTCTGGTGCATCAATACCGGCATCCGTTCGGAACGGTCGTCACGGAACTTCCCGCCGGTAAACTCGATGCGGGAGAAGATCCGCTCGTCTGCGCCCAACGGGAATTGCAGGAAGAGACCGGTTTTGCCGCACGGCAATGGGAGAAGTTGACGGCGATATATACGACGCCCGGATTCTGCAATGAGGTCCTTCACATTTTTGCGGCGTATGCGCCGTACCCGCATCCCGACGGGCAAGCGCTCGAAGAGGGAGAAGCATCGATCCGGCTGGAAAGGGTTCCGATCACTGAGGCGATCGCGCGGATCGAACGGGGTGAGATTGTCGACGGGAAAACAATTGCCGGAATATTGCTCGGTGCACGAAAGAGAACGAACGCATGAATACGGTCGAGATCATCAGGAAAAAACGGAACGGCGGGACATTATCCTCCGATGAGATGAAATATCTTATCGACGGGTATGTCCGGGGAAATGTGCCGGACTATCAGATTTCGTCGTTTCTCATGGCAACCTATTTCCGGGGGATGTCCGATGCGGAGACGGCCGAATTCACCAAATTGATGCTCCACTCCGGCGATGTTGTGGACTTGTCCGGCATCCCCGGGATCAAAGTGGACAAACATTCAACCGGCGGCGTCGGCGACAAAATCTCGCTCCCGCTGGCGCCGATCGTTGCCGCGTGCGGAGTACCGGTGCCGATGATCAGCGGCCGCGGACTGGGGCATACGGGCGGAACGCTCGACAAGTTGGAAGCGATAACGGGATTCCGCACCGATCTGACGATCGACGAATACAAAAAAGTGATCGCGGAAATCGGTCTGGTGATGATCGGACAGACCAAAGAGATCGCGCCGGCCGACAAAAAAATGTACGCGTTGCGCGACGTGACGGCAACCGTCGAATGTATACCGCTGATTGCCGGCAGCATCATGAGCAAAAAACTGGCGGAGGGGATCGATGCGCTCGTATTGGACATTAAAACAGGGCGCGGTGCGTTTATGCAAACGTACGAACAATCGCTCGCCCTGGCACAAGCTTTGGTCGGTATCGGCAACAGTTTCGGAAAACGAACCATCGGTTTCATTACGGATATGAACCAGCCGCTCGGTTTTGCGATCGGAAATTGGCTGGAAACCGCGGAATCGATACGATGTTTGCAGGGAAACGGCCCGCAGGACATCATGGAATTAACGTACGTTCTCGGCGGAGCGATGGTGATGCTCGGCGGAAAAGCGGATTCCATCGCCGACGGGAGCGACCAGTGCCGCGCAGCGGTGCGTTCCGGCGCGGCATGGGAAAAATTCCGCACCCTCGTCCGCCGTCAGGGGGGCGATCTCACTCTGCTCGACCATCCCGATCGGTATCCGCAATCACGTTTGGCGATACCGATCACCGCCAAATCCGAGGGATTCGTGGCGTCGATCGACTCGTTGGAGTTGGGACTCTCCGTGATTCACATGGGAGGGGGCCGCACGCGAACGGATGACGTGATCGATCCCAAAGCAGGGATTCTTCTTGCCAAAAAGGCGGGAGACCGGGTTCGCACCGGTGAACAACTCGCAACAATCTTTACCGATAAAACGGAGATCGCCGACGAACTCACAGAAAGAGTGTCAAACGCATTCACCATCGGCACCTCCGCACCATCCGCTTCGCCGCTCGTCATCAGCATTGTCGATCACACGGGTGTTCGTCCGTTCCAGCCCTGAAACGCCAAAACCGGCGGGCGGTTGAACCGTGAAGTTCTGGCAAAATTTCTGTATTCTTCACCATGGCGGGAATCCTTCTAGCATATTTCCGGACACCGCGGGTTCAAATCGCCGCGCTGCTCTATTTTTTGACCGCCGGTGCGTTGACCCGCGTTCCGCTCTTCCATTACCTCGGTTTTGAATTTTCCGCCGTCATGACGATTCCCGCTGCTTTCATCAGCGGTACGCTGACCATTCAGTTTCTGCGGGAACACCGGAAAAAACCATTAACACGGCGAACATGGCTGTTCGTGATGGGTGATTATCTTCTCGTGCAGTTACTGCTTTTGGCGATTCCGTTGGCGGTGATTTCATTGAATGCATTGGCGGTAAAAAACTGCGCGTTCGGGACGGGCCTGCTCTACTTCTTTCTGCTTCCTGTCGTCACGGTTTTTTTCTCCGTTCCGCTGGCGATGGTCATTGGTTCGGTATTTCACCGGGGTGTGCTGGTGTATTCTTTCGTTGTTGCCGTCATCCTCTCTCAGATAGCGGTGATTACGGTGACGCAGCCGCAACTGTTTGCGTACAATTTTATCCTCGGTTATTTTCCCGGGATTACCTACGATGAAACATTGGCCGACCTGAACCGGTTGATCCTGTTTCGTGAAATCACGGTTACGGCGGGGATTCTATTTTTTGCGCTGGCCGCGTTGCTGTTGCGGCACGATGATCCAAGCAAACCGGTGTGGCAGCGATGGCAACTGTTTGCACAAAGCATGCGGTCGGATCGTGTGTTATGGGGCGTCGTGGCGGTCTGCGGCGGAATATTGCTGGCCGGCCATTTTTTCCGCTCCTCGCTCGGATTCGAATTTTCGGAAGAAGAGATCCAGGAGGCACTCGGCCGGCGGAGTGAATCGCCCTCCTTCATCTTCTATTACGACGAAACAACGGTAACGATGGACGAGATGCGTCGATGGAAAGCGGAGGCTGAGTTCCATTTCCGGAAAGCCGGTGGAATGCTCCGCATCCCGCGGGGCTCCGCCAAAAAAATATCCGTCTATCTCTATCCGTCACCCGCCTCCAAACAGCAGTTCATCGGCACCACCACGACGAACATCGCCAAGCCGTGGAAACGGGAGATTCACCTCTCGGCGGAGTCGTTTCATTCCTCCTTCCGGCACGAGCTCGTGCATATATTGGCGGGGGATTTCGGATTTCCGTTTATTAGGGCCAGTCTGTTAATGGGATTCAACGAAGGCTTGGCGGTGGCGGTGGATTGGGAAGAGGGGCCGTTTACGCCGCATCAGTATGCCGCCGCCCTTCAGAGGGAACAAGCATTGGCCGCACCGGAACGATTGTTCACGCTTACCGGATTTGCCGACAGTCCCGGGTCGTACGCATATTTGGTCTCCGGATCCTTCTGCCGTTATTTGATCGATCGATTCGGCATGGAGCGATTTCAGCGGGCGTTTCCGAACGGAAATTTTATGCCGGTCTTCGGCGCATCGTTGCATAATTTGGTAAGAGATTGGCAGGCATTCCTAAAAACAGTCGACACATCACTTCTGCCGAAGGAAACCGTTCGTTCATTATTCCTTCAACAGTCCATTTTTTATAAAACGTGCGTCCGGGAGGTGGCCGAACAGAACGCCGATGCCGTCCGGTTAATTCAAGCGAAAGATTTTCAAGGGGCGGAGGAACGTTTCCGGGCATCGTATGCCAACGCGGCGACGGTCTCTTCCATGAGAGGGTTGTTTCAGTCGCTCAATGCACAAAAAAAATGGGATGAGGTGACGGCACTGTACGAAGAACTCCCGCTCGAATCGACCCTTCGGCAACATCCTGCCGTACAATTGCCGGCAGGAGACGCTGCGTTTCTTGGCGGCAACATTCGTTCGGCACGCCGATTGTATGACAATATCCGGGAAATGTTTTATTCGGAAGCATACACGGAAGCGGCGGCGCTGCGAATGCAATGGATCAATGATGCCGTACATCCCGCCGTTTTTGCCGCGTTGACGTACGGCGGGTTTTCTGATTCTCTGCGGCTTCGGCACATTGATTCGGTATTGGCGTTACGTCCTCAGGCCGGCGCACTGCGCTATGTGCGGGGGCTGTTGATGAAGGATCAACTCGTTTCGGCAGACGAACTGTCCGCACTTTCCGAAGTACCGGAATATTCCACCGGATCCATTGGAAAAGAATTAAAATATTTTGCCCTCCGGCGTGCGGCGCAGCAGCGATTCGCCGCCGGCCGTTTCGAAGAGGCGAAAGGATTGTTCTGGCGCGCAAAAAATTACGCTGGAACGGATGCCCTGTCGGCATCTCTTGATGAAAAAATTGAATTATGCGAATTTATGCCGATCGAAATGCAATAATATTCGCCTCTGCGATAGTGTTGCTCTTCTTCGGGGGGTGCGCATCGGGTGAAGCGACGCTTCAGGATTGTTATTCACAGTCCCGAATCCGCCAATTGTCGCTCCCGTCGTTCACATTGTACGTGATGAATGTGAAAAATGTGCGGGCGGGAACCGGAAGCAGGGTGGACTTGTATACTCAATTGCCGTACGACCGTCTTCGGTTCGAGCGGAAGGCCGGCGGATATACCGCCTCCTACGCGATGACCTATCTTTTCCGGAACAGTGCCGGAGAGATCGTATCGTCCAAAGAGGCGGATCGTTCGATCGTGGTGCAGCAGTATGAAGAGACCATCGCCCAACGGTTCGATTTTGTGCTGCAGTCCTTCACCGTCCCTCCGGGCCGTTATACCGTTGAGGTGATCTCCACGGACAATGTGTCGCAATTGCGGTATCGAACGACGGAGACCGTTGCGGTCGATTCCTTCACCGGTCCCGGAATATCGGCCAGCTCCGTTCTTTTTCTCGACACGATCCTCTCCGACGAACGGGGAAAATCGCTCCGTCCGATCCTCCCCGGTCATATTTCGCTACTCAGGGATTCCGTCGGGATGTTCCAGGAAGTGTATGGAATGTCGGCGGGAGAGAGTATTTCCGTACGGATGGAATATCTTCAACATCCCCCGGTGGAGACGTCGGATGGATCGTTCCTGTATTTTAATCCTCCGTACAGAGTCGGATCGGACGATTGTAAGAAGGAATTTGATCGCGTGGTGTACCGGCACGATTCGACGATTGTGGCTGAACGGTCGGGAACCATTCAATTATTCCAGTTTTATCCCCTTCCTCCGATCGGAACGACCGCGATCCGGAGGACGATCACGGTGTCCACAGGAGAGACCGTTGATTCCGTGCAGATTCATCATTCCGTCCATCGTCGTGATTGGAGGTATCATTCGACTCCCACCGATGACGAGATCCTCGCATCGTTACGATATATCGTCCGCGAAAAGGAATACGACTCTTTGACGGCCGTTCACGGTGAAGCACGACGGCGAAAAATCCGCCAGTTTTGGGAGGCACGGGACGGGCTAGGCCGGCAGCAAGAGTTCGAACGACGGATTGCGGCGGCGAACACACTATTCAGTTCGTGTCTTCCCGGTTCCTCCACTCCGATGGGGATCGCGTTTATCGTCTGCGGTCCGCCCGATTACGTCGAGTGCCGCGGTCCATACTATGAAACATGGTTTTATCATCTCGGGGACCGTGCCTTTTCCATCCAATTCCGGCGGGAGAACGATCAATTTCCGTACTACGAGATGATCCCCTTCTCGGTGAATGAAACGTTATGGCAATATTACATCGACCAATGGCGGAAAAAATGAAGAACGTCCGAAAGATCCTGCTGACCCGGATGAAATACATCGGCGATGTGGTGTTGACCACTCCGGTCATCCGGTCGCTGCGCGAGGCGTATCCGCAGGCGCATATCGCATATCTCGGCGATGCGAAGGCGGTCTCCTTGTTGCAGAACAATCCGTATCTGAACGAGATTATCCCGTACGATTTTTCGAAGGACGGAGCATGGAATCAATTGAAAATGTACGTAACGATGTTTGCTGCAGGATATGATCTGACAATCGATCTCTACAGTAATCCCCGCAGCGCATTGTTGACCTTCGCCACCCGTGCACCGGTTCGGATCGGCGGGGACACCCGGGGAAGGGGAGCATTGTATACGATAAAAATCCGGGACGACGGAAAACTCAAGTCCGCGATTACTCACCACTATCAGTCCTTGGCGCCGTTAGGGATTGTGCCGAAAAATTATCCCACCGAAATTTTCCTGACGGAGGAGGAAAAATCCGCCGCGGCAAGCATTCTCCATTCGTGCGGAGTCCCTACGGGGAAAAAGATCGTCGCGCTTCACCCCGGCGCCACCTGGCCGAATAAAGTGTGGCTGAAAGAACATTTTGCTGCGCTGATCGACCAGCTGGTGCGCGAGACCGATTGCGAGATCGTACTGAGTCCCGGGCCCAACGACGGTGCATTGATGGAATATTTACGATCCGGCCATGCCTCCCGCGTTCATGCGCTGCCGCTGCTCCCCGTCCGCACGCTCGCCGCCCTTATCGCACACTGTTCCGTCTTTGTTTCGAACGACAGCGGTCCGATGCATATCGGCGTCGCCGTCGGGACAAAAACAATCGGTATTTTCGGTCCGGAACCGGTCGAAATCTGGTTTCCATATGATCGGAATGCGGGTCATCTGCCGATGTTCACTCCGCTCCCCTGTTCACCCTGCCGCACCACACGCTGCCACCGTTCCGACGAGGGATTTATGGAATGTATGAAACTGATCACGCCGGACATGATGTTCGCCGTTGTGAAAGAACGACTGTAGATGGCCTTTCAGAAAAAAACACCGCCACCCGCCGAACAAGAGACGTTCCGTTCCGTCCTCCAGAGGATTATCTACTATAACAACGAAAATGCATACCTCATCGGTGCCTTCGACAGCGGCGGAAGGTCTTTCACGGCCGTCGGTTATCTGCAAGATCCCCGGGACGGCGAAGAATATACGCTGACCGGCCATTGGACGAACCATGCGAAATACGGCAAACAGTTTTCGATCGGATCGTACGAAACGCATCTTCCCAGCTCGGAGGTCGGGATCGAACAATACCTCGGGTCCGGATTGATCAAAGGGATCGGCCCCGCATTGGCAGAACGGATCGTGGAAAAATTCGGCAGCGCGACGCTCTCCGTTCTGAATGAATTTCCCGAACGTCTGATGGAGGTGGGCGGAATCGGCCGGAAAAAGTACGGAGCGATTCTCGAAGCGCTAACGTCCATGAAGGAGATGCAGGAGGCGATGGTCTTCCTGAAATCCCACGGCATTACCACCGGTACGGCGATCCGGCTCTATAAAAATTACGGAAAAATGGTGACGGAGATCCTCCGGACGAATCCGTATCAGATCATCGACGATGTCGCCGGGATTGGTTTCCAGACCGCCGATGAAATCGCAAAAAAGATGGGGGTGCAAGAAGAGAGCATGTACCGGTTGACGGCCGGAGCGCGGTTTGTGTTGGATGATGCATGCCGGGCCGGCGGGCATTGTTTCCTTCCGAAGGAAGAATTGGCCGAACGTTCGGCACAGCTGCTGCGCGTGGATGAAGGGAAAGTGGTGCGGGCGATTGACGCCGCCGTGGAAACGGGATATTTGATCGCCGAAGGAGATGCGATCTTCCCGTTCAAATTGTTCGAAGCGGAGGAATTGGCGGGGAAAAAGATATCCCGGCTTCTTGCAAAAGGGATCCGGCCGCTCGACGAAAGCAAATTATTTACGGCGCTCCGGCATGTGGAGCGGCGGCATCAAATCGAGTTTCATGAAAAACAACGGCGGGCGGTCGTCAGCGCCGTGCTGCAGCCGGTGACGATACTCACCGGCGGACCGGGGACGGGAAAAACATTGTGCGTGAACGGAATGATTGAATTGGCGGATGAACTGGGGATGAAATATGTGTTGTGTGCGCCGACGGGCAGAGCGGCCAAACGTCTCTCCGAAGTGAGCAAACGGGAAGCGAAGACCATTCACCGTTTGCTGGAATTCGATCCGAACAGCGGAGCATTCCGCCGGAATGCCGACGATCCGGTGGAAGCGGACATCGTGATCGTGGACGAAGTATCGATGGTGGATATTCAATTATTCGCCTTCCTGCTGGAAGCGCTCCGGCCGGAATCGCAACTGGTGTTGGTGGGGGATGTGGACCAGCTTCCGTCCGTCGGCCCCGGACAGGTGCTGCGCGATCTGATCGACTCCGCACGATTGTCCACCATCCGATTGGAGACGATCTTCCGGCAAGCGGAACGGAGTTCCATTATCACCAATTCGCACAAGATCAATCACGGAGAGGGACCGGAATTTGCCGATGATTTTCAGTTTATCGAAGCGGACCAGCCGGAGCAGATCCAATCGTTTATCGTCGGACTCTGTTCAACCGTATTGCCTCAGAATTACCAATACGACCCGATCAAAGACGTCCAGGTGCTGTCGCCGATGAATAATACGCTGTGCGGAGTGAAAGAACTGAACAAAAAATTGCAACAGGTCCTCAACGGTCGTTCCTCCCTTTGTTGGCAAGGGAACGAACGGAAATTCCTGTTGAATGACAAGGTGATGCAGATCCGCAATAACTACGAAAAAGAAGTCTACAACGGCGACATCGGGAAGGTCGCGGGATATGACAAGGAGGAGGGGAAGCTGATCGCTCATTTTTACGGAAGAACGGTGGAATATTCGTTCGACGATCTCGACCAGCTGGTGTTGGCCTATTCCTCCACCATTCACAAAAGCCAGGGAAACGAGTTCAACGCCGTGGTGATCCCGTTGACGATGTCGCACTTCATCATGCTGCAACGAAATCTGCTGTATACCGCCATTACCCGCGCCAAAGAGCGATTATTCCTGGTGGGACAGAAAAAAGCACTGGCGATCGCCATTAACAATGCCGAGACGCGGCAGCGCAATACCACGCTGAATCGCCGATTGCGGGACCTGCTCTGAATCGCGTCATCATTTCTTCCCCGTCCGGTAATATTCCGGTAATGTGACTTCCATATTTTTGTAGCGTCCAACAACAACATCGGTGTCCCATGGAATACAAAGAGATCCTTTACTTTACTCTCGCCCTTCTTTTTTTTGCCGCTGCCATGTGGGGTAAAGAACGGCCGAACCGGACCGCGTAACAAACTCCCATCGCACGAAAGAGCCGTGCCCGTTTCCTCGGGTTTGACGGGCTTTTTTCTTTCCTTCCTGAGTAATCCTTCCTATATTCGTCACAGTTGCACACTGTGAGAGAGTTATGAAACGCCTATTTTCACCCTGGCGGTCCGCCTATATTGCCACGTTTAAGAACGAAAAACCCAAAAAAGGGGAGTCGCTGTTCACCCGGATGTTGCGGGAACGAAAGGATGTAAAAAATCTCATCGTTCTCCGGAATACCCGCTGTTTTGTGATGATGAATCTCTATCCATATAACAGCGGACACCTCATGATCGTCCCGAACCGCCAGGTGAAACAGATGTCGGAATTAACGGCGGAAGAAAATGCCGAGATCATGTCCACCGCCGCACGGATGATGGATGTGTTGACCGCGGTGATGAAGCCGCAGGGATTTAATTTCGGGGCGAATATCGGCAGAGTGGCCGGTGCCGGGATCGACGACCATCTCCATTTTCACATCGTTCCGCGGTGGAACGGCGATACGAACTTTATGCCGACACTGGGTGACATCAAAGTAGTTTCCGAAGATATGAAAAAGACGTATCGCACCATCACTGCCATCATCCATTCCCATAAGAGCCGTTCATGATCCGAACCTCCCTTCTTTTCTTCCTTGCCATCGTCACTCTCATTGTAAACGCTCAACCGAAACATCGGGAGAATGCGGAGCGGTTAACAAAAAAAGGTTTGTCCGAATTGTTTGCCTATGAAATGCTGAAAGATCTCACCACGACGGTTGGTCATCGGCTGAGCGGTTCGGAAGGGTATGAAAAAGCAGTGGAATGGAGCCGGCGGAAATTGATCGAAGCCGGCGCCGATTCCGTTTGGCTGGAACCGGTGATGGTACCGAAATGGGTGAGAGGCGATGTCGAACGGGCGCAAGCCGTCGTGAACGGGAAAAAAACGGACTTAACGGTCTGTGCCCTGGGAGGTTCCGTCGGTACAAGTTCGAAAGGAGTCAGCGGCACGGTGATTGAGGTTCGGTCGCTGCAAGAGGTGCGCGGACTCGGCAGCAAAGGAAAAGGGAAGATCATTTTTTATAATCGCCCTTTTGACAATACGTTGGTGAACACCGGGACGGCGTACGGCGGAGCGGTGGATCAACGGGGACAGGGAGCAATAGAAGCGGCGAAAGTCGGGGCGGCGGGTGTGCTGGTACGGTCGATGACCAATGCAATCGACGATGAACCGCATACCGGCGCCATGCGATATCACGATACCGTTCCGAAAATTCCTGCGGCTGCCATCAGCACGTTGGACGCAAACATGCTGAGCGAGATGATCCGCAGCGGCGACGATGTGCAGGTGACACTTCAACTCAATGCGAAACACCATCCCGATGTTCTTTCCTACAACGTGATCGGTGAAGTACGAGGTTCGGAACATCCGAATGAGATCGTGCTTGTCGGCGGTCATCTCGATTCCTGGGACAAAGGAACCGGCGCACACGATGACGGCAGCGGAGTGGTTCACAGCATTGAAGTGATTCGACTGATCACTTCTCTGGACGAGCGCCCGAAAAGGACGATCCGGGCGGTCCTCTTTGCAAACGAGGAGAATGGATTACGCGGTGCAAAAGCATATGCGGCAGGGGTGAAAAAGTCCTCCGACACACATATTGCGGCGATTGAAAGCGATGCGGGGGGATTCCTCCCGCGTGGTTTCGGCGTCACGGCGGACTCGGCAAAATTGGCAGCGATACGATCGTACTCACCGTTGCTGGAGATCGTCGGAGCAGAAAAGATCCGTTCCGGAGGTGGTGGGGCGGACATCGGCGAGTTAGAACCATTCGGCACGGCTTTAATCGGATTGAATCCGGAATCCCAGCGGTATTTTGACTACCATCATTCCCACCACGATACGATTGATAAGGTTCATCCCCGTGAACTTCAACTCGGTGCCATTGCGATGGCGATATTGTCCTGGGCAATCGCAATGGATGGATTTTAGAAACTGCACCCCCTAACAAAAGCGGCGGAAACGCCGCTTTTTTATTTTAAACAAATTATATTTTTCACTTGACAAAATACTACTAATTAGTTATATTAGAATTAGTAAATATTTAACTAATATAAAATATATGAAAACCACTCAAAAATACGGAAAAAAGGCAGATTTAGCCTTGAGTTTGTGGGTGAAACTGGCCCGTGCAACCGATACCATGGCAATGTTGACGGCGAAAGATATCGACACCTACGGTGTGACCGGACCTCAATTCGGAATCCTGGAAACAATCGGCCATCTCTGTCCGATGAAAATCGGGGAGATTTGATCCTAAAAGTTGATGTCCGGCGGGAATATGACGGTGGTGATCGACAATTTGGAAAAAATGGGACTGGTCGAACGGGTGAAAGATGAAAAAGACCGCCGGGCATATGTCATCCGATTGACCGAAAAAGGGAAAGAAAAATTCGCGGAAATGTTCCCGCAACACGCGGTGTATGTTGAAAACGCCGTCTGGTCCGCATTGACCGAACCGGAAATCCTTCAACTTTCTGAACTATTAAAAAAACTCGGTTGTTCACTGAAAACAAAATTATAAACCACACACTTCAATCACCACATCAAACAGGATTCATTATGAAAACCCTCACCACTACCGTAGCTCGCATTCTTTTTGCCGTACCGTTCCTCGTGTTCGGTCTGATGCATTATGCCTTTGCCGATCAAATGGCGCTGGCGCTCCCTTCCTTTTTACCGGGAGGAACACTCTGGATCTATGCGACGGGAACCGGATTGATCGCCGCTTCCATCAGTCTGTTCATTCAAAAATTGACAAAAGAGGCGATGATCGGCGTTTCGCTCTTTCTGGTGTCGACTATTGCTCTGGTCCACATTCCCGGTATGGGAAATCCCGACCAAATGATGCAGCAAATGGCAATGTCCGGCATGTTTAAGGATATCGGCCTGCTCGGCGGCGCTTTGACGTATCTCGGCGTCTATTCCAACAAAATTTAATTACTCCATCAAGGAAAGCAAAGGAAGTGTTATGAAAATGTCATTACACGTCATCGTTACCATGTTGACGATCGTTACCGCCCTCTCCGGTCAATGGAAAGTGGACCGTTCCCATACGATGATCAATTTCACCGTCCCGTACATGATGATCTCCGAAGTGTCGGGAACATTCAAAGAGTTCGACGGTACGATCGTTTCAGCGAAGGATGATTTTACGGATGCCCGTATCAACATCTCCATCAAAGCAAAGAGCATCGATACCGGAAACAACGGAAGAGACAATCATCTGCGCGGCAGCGATTTTTTCAACGCCGACGTGGACAGCATCATCACCTTCGTCAGCTCTTCGGTTGAAAAGACAGGCAACGATACGTACGCGATCCGCGGCATTTTGACCATGCGGGGTGTTTCGAAAGAGGTTGTTCTGTCCACTCACTATAAAGGAAAGATCGCCGCTCGCGGCAGGAACAACGCCGCGTTCAAAGCAACCGCTGCCATCAATCGGAAAGAGTGGGGCCTGAACTGGAACCGGAATATCGAAGCGGGAGGGATCCTCGTGGGTGAGACGGTCGAACTGACAATACTCGCCCAATTCGTAGAACAAAAAAGTTAATGTTTCACTTTTATCACATTCATCATCAACAGAAAAAATAAAGGATAGTTATGTCGAACCCCATCACCACACCATCATCCGTCGATCTTCGCAACAGTTGGACGATCGACACGGCCCATACCAACATCAACTTCACCGTGGCGCACATGATCATCGCCGAAGTGACCGGCACCTTTAAAGAATTTGAAGGAACCGTTGTCGCCGCGAACGATGATTTCAGCGATGCACAAATTGCTGTTACCATCAATGCGAAGAGCATCAACACCGAAAACGTCGATCGGGACAATCACCTGCGCAGCGCAGACTTTTTTGACGCGGCAAACCATCCGGTGCTGTCGTTTACAAGCACGTCGGTGGAATCCGTCGGAAAAGGGAAACTTGCCGTGACGGGCAATTTGACGATGCGCGGAGTGACAAAACAGGTCGTTCTCAATGCTCAATTTAAAGGAAAAGCGGTCAATCCGTGGGGTCAAATCGTCGCCGCCTTCAAAGCGACCGCGACATTAAACCGTAAGGAGTGGGGATTGTCCTGGAACGCCGCGCTCGAAGCGGGGGGATTTCTCGTCGGCGAAGAGATCGAACTCGAACTGAACGTTCAACTCCATCCGGCGAAAAAAGCATGACCACACCCGCGATCCATATCGTCGGAATTTCGGGGAGTCTCCGGAAAAAGTCGTACAACACTGCGCTGCTGAACGCGGCGCAGAAGTTGCTTCCCGAAGGTACGACCTTCGAAACGGCGTCGATCGGGGATCTCCCGCTGTTTAATACCGATATGGACGGTGAGGCTCAGTCGGAAGCGGTAAAAAAGTTCCGCGGAAAACTTGCAAAAGCGGATGCTTTTGTGTTTGTTTCACCGGAGTACAACTATTCCGTTCCGGGAGTGCTGAAAAATGCGATCGACTGGGCATCGCGCGGGGGAAAAGACTCTCCGCTCGTGAACAAACCGGTCGCATTGATGGGAGCGACGAACGGATTATGGGGTACGGCAAGGATGCAGCAGGCGTTCCGGCCGATTTTTCAGTCGATGAACATGTTTCCGGTGAACAAACCGGAGGTCTATGTTTCGCAGGCGATGACGAAATTCGACGATCAAGGGAACCTGATTGATGAAAAAACAGCCGACGTCGTAAAAAAACAGTTGTCCGCATTAAAAGAATTGACGCATCAATTGAAAAAATAAAGGCAACGATGGTCACCTTTAACAAAGAATATACCAACGGTGAGATCACCGTTCATTGGAAACCGGAACAATGCGAACATTCCGGAAACTGCGCCCGCCGGCTGCTCAGCGTTTTTAATCCGCGGCAGCGGCCATGGATTACGATGGAGGGGGGAACCACCGAACAGATCATTCAGGCGGTGGAAGGATGCCCCTCCGGCGCACTTTCCTGGAGTTCCGTATCATCAGAAAAGAAAACAATATGAAAAGCACAATACTCGGTATTCATCATATCACGGCAATGGCAAGCGATGCTCAACGGAATGTCGACTTTTACGTTCGCGTTCTCGGTCTTCGCTTCGTCAAAAAATCGATCAATCAGGATGCGCCGGATGTGTATCACTTATACTACGGGGACGAAGAGGGAAGTCCCGGCACGGCCATGACTTTTTTCCCGTTCGGACGGGCGGCCCGCGGTTCGCGGGGGAACGGCGAGATATCGCGCGTTGCCTTCGCCGTTCCGACTGCTTCGGCGGATTTTTGGGTGCACCAGTTGTCCCGGCACAACATTCCGTTCACCGGTCCGGCCGATCGTTTCGGCAATTCGGTGATTTCGTTTCCCGATCCCGACGGAATGATGATCGATCTGGTGTTCAGCGACGTGCAGGAGCTCCGGCACCCGTGGAAACGGAGCACGGTCCCGGTGGAACATGCCATTAAACGATTCTACGGCGTCACGATGAATCTGTCGGCGTTGGATCCTTCCCTCGCCGTGTTGCGCGATCTGCTCGGCGCGCGGCCGGGGCAGCAATCCGGCAATACTCATCGGTGGATCATCGGTGAAGGTTCGGACGAAGCGGCGATCGATATTGTCGTTGATCCGACCGCGCCGTTTGCACGGCAGTCGGCCGGTTCGGTCCACCACATCGCGTGGCGCGTGAAAGATTTCGCCGCTCATGAAGAGTGGCAGCAAACGGTGGCGCGCGGCGGTCTCCATCCGACGGAGATCATCGACCGGTTCTATTTCCATTCGATCTATTTCCGGGAACCGGGCGGTGTGTTGTATGAGATCGCTACGGACAATCCGGGTTTTACGGTGGATGAACCACTGGAAACGCTTGGCCGGGAATTAAAACTGCCGCCGTGGTACGAACCGCATCGAGCGAAAATCGAACAGGCGCTGGTTCCGATCACCGTTCCCGAAGCGGGAGAACAGGCATGAGACGGATCGTTATCGACGGAACCGGAATACCTCCCCATCACCGTTCTCCCGTAGTGATCACGGGGGAAGAGGTGGCGTCGTCCACCGCAGCGATGATTATGGTGCACGGCCGCGGTGCGACGGCGGAAAGTATTTTGGATCTGGCGCAATATTTTTTATTCGACAACGTCTCCTATATCGCTCCGCAAGCGGACGGCGGGTTGTGGTACCCGTACAGTTTTCTCGTTCCGATCGAACAGAACGAGCCCAATTTGACCTCCGCGCTGCAGCGGTTGACCGATGTGGTGGATTTTGTGGTCGCATCGGGAATTCCGGACGAGCGAATCATGCTCCTCGGTTTTTCCCAGGGGGCATCCCTTTCCATGGAATGGACCGCCCGGACCGGAAGGAACATTGCAGCGTTGTTCGGATTAAGCGGCGGGTTGATCGGTCCGCCCGGGACACCCCGCGATTATCCCGGCTCATTGAAGGGAACATCCGTCTTTCTTGGATGCAGTGATGTCGATTTTCACATACCCAAAGAGCGGGTGGAGGAGAGCGCCGGCGTGTTCAAACGGATGAACGCAAACGTCACCATGAAATTATATCCCAACATGCCGCACACGGTGAACGACGACGAGATCTATGAGATCAACTCGTTCGTGAAACGATTGGTCGGACGCTGATGATTCAATTTTATCGTTCGGAAGAACGTCAACATACGACGGGAAGCTGGGGGATGTCGTCCGACGTCTTTTTCGCCTCCGCGGAGGAACGGTATCTCGGTTTCGGGAATCTCGTTCAACTGACCCATTCGGTGTTGAACGTCGACTCCGGCAACGCCGGAATGAAACTGCACCGGAACATGGAACTGGTTGATATCATTCTCGCCGGTTCGGTCGGATACCAGGACAGTTTCGGCGGTACGTCCACCTTTCCGCACAATACGCTCCAGGTGGTGTCCGCGGGAAAAGGGATTTACCAGCTGGAAGTGAATGCCGGAACCACCGAAGCGGAAAAATTGCAGATCGGATTTTTGCCCGAATCGCTCAATAAATCGCCGATAAAGACCAAGGCGATGTATGACCTCCGTCAACACAAGAATGCGTTCGTGGAGTTAGTTTCCCCGAACAATCCGAACTCGTTATCCGTCCGGCAACGGGCGGCGGTGCTGCTGGGGGAATTCGACAAAGAACAACACATCGGCTATTCGCTCAGCGACCCTTCGGTGGGGCTATTTTTGCACGTGGTGCGCGGTGTGGTAACGGTGCAGAACGACATCCTTCGCCGGGGAGATTCGGCGGGAATTTTAGGAGAAGAACAAACGTTGATCCATACGGCGGAACCTTCCACGCTGCTGTTGATCGAAGTGTCCGTATCCGAATGAATGACGAACAGGAGAAACAATGAAAACATTTATGGTGGAAGTGCAGCTGCCGTACAATCCGACGCCGGAATTTTTTGAATTGATCCCCCAGCAGCGGGCGAAGATTGCGGAGTTCATGACGCAGAGGAAATTTCTCACCTATACCGTCTCGGCGGACCGGCTGAAACTCTGGATCGTGATGATCGGGCGGGACGAAACGGATGCGCGGGAAATCCTCTCGCAGCAGCCGATGGACAAATATTTCAGCTATCTCTCTTTTCGCGAGATCATGTTCCATGAAATGGTCGGAATGATGTTCCCGACCGTCTCCCTGAATTGAACGATGACACGAAAAGAATTTTTACAACGATTGACGATGATCCCGCTGGCGGGAGGAACGATGAATCTCCATACACTGAAAAATATTACCGATGACCTTCCCCGGAGCGACCGGATGCCCTTGCTGTTCGTGGGGCACGGTAATCCGATGAACGCGATCGAGGCGAATGCCTTCAGCAATACCTGGAAACATCTCGGAACGACATTGCCGAAGCCGAAAGCGATCCTGTCGGTTTCCGCACATTGGCTCACCAAGGGAACAAGAGTGCTTGCCGTGGAACAACCGCGGACGATCCATGATTTCGGCGGATTTCCGGAGGAGTTGTTTGCGCAGCAATATCTCGCACCGGGTGCGCCCGCACTGGCACAAGAAGTGCAGAAATTATCGGTACGGAAGCATATCCATTTGGACGATGAATGGGGATTCGATCACGGAACGTGGAGCGTGTTGAAGCAGATGTTCCCGCTCGCCGATATTCCGGTCTTTCAATTGAGCATCGACTACCATCAATCGATGACCTATCACTACGAACTGGCGCAGGACCTCCGATCGCTCCGGGAAAAAGGGGTGATGATTGTCGGCAGCGGCAACATCGTCCATAATCTCCGGGCGGTGAATTTTCAGAAGAATGCCAAACCGTACGATTGGGCGCAGGAATTCGATGCAAAGATCGGGGGATGGATTGGTTCCGGAGATCACAAAGCGATCCTCGAATTCCAAAAGCTCGGCACTCTCGCACAGCTGGCACATCCCACATACGACCATTTTCTGCCGTTGATGTATGTGCTCGGATTCCAGCAACCGAAGGAACAGGCGGCGTTTTTCAACAACGACTTCGATATGAGTTCCGTTTCCATGCGTTCCGTCATTTACGGATCGTAAAAAACCGGAAGAAAAAACGAACGACAGTCCGCCGCAAGCGGACTGTCGCTGTTTTAGGGGAGCACGTAGAGCCGAACGGCAATCCACAGCCAGCTTCCGAGCAAGAGAGCGCCGGCAGCGGTGATGAGGATGTGACGCACGTGAAGGTGCGACAACGAAACGGTGCGCCGGTGAACGACGGCGTGTGCAGCGAGAATGATGATGAACGGCATGATCGGAACGCGATAGCGAGCGACGGCAAAGTACAGAAGATGAAAAACGATCCATCCCGCGACGATCGTCGTCAGCGGAGCCGCCGCTTGGCGCTCCGGCTCCGTCATAACCAAGAGAGACCACAACGCACTCAGGATTACCGCAACGGCTGTGCCGTGCACAATCGCGAGAGGAATGACCGGAATGTTTCGGTAAACATCCGCAGCGCGCGCGCCGGCGGAGGGGATCTGTTCGGGGAAAAGTGCGGTCAATAATCCGAAATCCGGTTCAAAAAAATGGAAAAATTTCAATGCAGTCAATTTTATCTCTTGCAGCGGGTGGGAGAGAAGAAACTGAACACCGAGCCGGTACCCTTCCGCGGAACGATCGAACTCGTCGGGGATTTGCTCCAACGGACTTTCCGCTGCGGAGTATTTGAATGATCCGTTCGCTCCTTCATTGTGTCCGATCCAAAAATTGACGCCGCCGTTGCTCGTTAATGCAGCGTGATCAAAGACAGAAACATTCCGGATGATCCACGGCGACACGATTACCACCGCGATCACACCGATCAACATCAATGTCCGCCCGGAAGCGATCCATGATTGCTCGGCAATGACCTTCCACAGAAAAAAGAGAGGAACGATAATGGCGGCGTGCGGGCGAAGGGCGGTCAAAACACCGGTGCAGATGCCGCACCACACCAGAGCGGAGACCGATCGTTCTCGTTGATACCACATTAAAAAATACACCACCGACAACAATACCGGAGTGACGAACGTTTCGGAGAGAAAAAACGGCACGTAGAGGAAATTGCCCGGATAAAGAGCATAGAGACCTGCGGCAATTTCCGCCGTCCTTCGGGAAAAAAACATCCCCGCCATCAGATACACAAGCACGACCGTCACCGTATCCACAGCCGCCTGCACCATTCGGACCGCAACGGGTGATTCGCCGAAAAGGGTAAAGACCGTCGCAACGATATACGGATATCCCGGGGCCCGGTAGGCGGTCGGCGAGACGCCGTCGATGCTGAATCCGGCACCGGAGGCGATGTTCTGCGCGATCGACCGATAATCGACCTCGTCATACCGCGGCGGAAAATCGATCGACACCGCGGCGATCAACCGGATCGCCGCCGCGACCGCGAGGATGCCGAAGAGGATACGGTGAGAAGAGATAAACACCCGGGGTTTGTTCATACGGGACAATATAAAAAATCATCCATTGAAATCAGATGAAATAAATCGTACGTTGGGGCGAACGCACTATGACCGTATCGACACTTTCGCCCGAGACGTATAAATCGATTTTTACCGATTGGCCCGATTTCGTTTTTATCGTCGATCCGCATTCGACGATCATCGAAGTGAACCGCACCGTGCGGCAGCGCGGTCTATCGGAAACGGTTCTGTTGAACTGTTTTTCCTACGACGGCAAACAACATTTTGCCCGGGCGCTTTCCGGGACGCAACCGACCTTCCGCTCCGATTTTTTCCTCACGCCGACCGAACATTTTTACACGGAAGTGACCGTCACGCCGGTTACCGGCGGAAAACTGTGGGTGGTGCTGGTAAAAGACATCACCACACAGCACGACAAAGAATTGGAACTGCTCCGCTTCTCCGAAGTGATCCATCGGACGGTCAATCCGATTCAGATTACCAACACCGAAGGGAAGATGATCTATGTGAATCCCGCTTTCGAGAAGATCACCGGCTATTCCCGCACGGAACTGATCGGCCAGAATCCGAACAAACTCAGCAGCGGAAAACATGGCAGAGAGTTCTGGAAGAAAGTGTGGGCGAAGATCAATACCGGAGAGATGTGGGTCGGCCAGCTGCAGAACAAGAGAAAAAACGGCGATCTGTTCTACACGGAACTGGTGATCTCGCCGATCATCGACGAAGAGAAAAAAGTGGTCGGCTTTCTGGGAGCACACCGGGACATCACCGAACAAAAAGTGCTGGAACGCCAGGTTGTCCGGTCCCAAAAAATGGAAACATTCGGTACACTCGCCGCCGGTATTGCCCACGAAGTCGGTAATCCGCTCACGTCTATCTCCTCCCTCGTTCAATTGGTGCAGCGGCAATCGTCCGACGAATTCGTTCAGGAAAAATTGGAATTGGTGAAGAACCAAATCAACCGGATCGCGAAGATCATCCGCGAACTGGTCGATTTTTCCCGTCCTTCCACGCACGAAGTGAAGGATGTCAGCATCAATCTCGTGGTGCGGGAGGCATTGAACATCGTCCAGTACGGCAAAAAAGCCCGGTCGATGAAATTTAACGTCGTTCTGGAGGACAATTTGCCCTTCGTCCTGGCCGTTCAGGATCAGCTGCTCCAGGTCTTTCTGAATATATTGATGAATGCCGTTGACGCAAGTATGGGAAATCCTGACTCTTCAATCTCAATATTGACAAAACAAACGGACGAAAAGGTCGAAATTAGCATTATGGACAATGGCACGGGAATTGCCGAACATCACCTTACAAAGGTCTTCGATCCATTTTTTACCACGAAGGAGGTCGGCAAAGGGACAGGGCTTGGACTGTGGGTCAGTTTGGGAATTATCCGGAATTTTGGGGGTGATATCCATGTGGAGAGCGAGTTGAACAAAGGGACCACATTCATCGTCCGTCTGCCGAAAAAAGGTCTATGATGAAAAAAAGAATTTTAGTTGTCGACGACGAAGAGATCATCCGCGATTCGATTGGATTTATACTGGAAAAAGAGGGTTACACCGTCCGCAAAGCGGAGAACGGTGCGGCGGCGTTAAAAATCCTCAGCGACAATCCGTTCGACCTCGTCATTACGGATATTGAAATGCCGGAAGTGCGCGGTCCGGAGCTGCTGGAGAGGATTTCCGAGCGGTATCCGCAAACGTTCGTCATCATGATCACCGCTTATGCCTCCATCGAAACTGCCGTTGCGGCGATCCGCAAAGGGGCGTATGATTATCTTTTAAAGCCAATCGAATTCGACGATCTGCTGTTCCGGATCAAAAAACTATTCGAATACAAAGAACTTGTTCTGGAAAATACGCTGCTCCGCCAGGAAGTGAACCGGAAGTTCGATTTCTCCTCCATCATCGGCCAAAGCGAATCGATGAAGCGGATTTTTTCGGACATTAAAAAAGTGGCGCCGACGGACGGCAACGTCTTGATCACCGGAAAAAGCGGTACCGGAAAAGAACTGGTGGCGCGGGCGGTGCATACGCACAGCAAACGGGCGAACAAGCGGTTCCTGGCGATCAATTGCGGCGCTATTGTGGAGACGTTGTTCGAAAGCGAGCTGTTCGGGCACAAAAAAGGATCGTTTACCGGTGCGACGAGCGACAAGGAGGGGGCATTCAAAGCGGCCGAAGGGGGGACGCTGATGCTGGACGAGATCAGCGAAATGCCGCTTCATCTTCAGCCGAAACTGCTCCGGGCGCTGGAACAGCGCGAGATCACTCCGGTGGGGAGCAATGAAACGCTGCCGGTGAACGTACGGATTGTTGCCGCCACCAACAGGAATCTGAAAGAAGAGATTGCCAAAGGAAAATTCCGCGAAGACCTGTACTACCGCTTGAACGTCGTCGAAATCCACCTACCCG
>CAZRWF010000013.1:0-45704 GCA_964603685.1 uncultured Chitinophagaceae bacterium | reverse complement strand
CCTTCTCCTATTTTGTCAACAACAGTTTGTGGAAAGTGTTTTTTGATTGTGTCTGTAAACTAACAAAATATGTACCACTGCTTAAATGATTTGCATATAGCGGTATAGAATATTTCCCTCTGGACAACCAACGGTTGAATAATGACAAAACTTTTTTCCCTGAAATGTCATAAAGAGTAATTTCAACATTCCCTTCATCCACAATGTAAAACGAAATGGTCGTCATATTATTAAATGGATTTGGATAATTTGAAATTGACTCGATGGTTGGAGCATTCAGCATTGAACTAACTGAACTTATAGATAGGATCGAACCATAATTCTTCCCCCCAATGAATGCTCCCGATACTACTTGTGGACTGGCGGATTCAATGTCAGATCGAACGAGTCCAAACCCTCTGGCTAAATAATCACGCCCCAACCAAAAATTAAACCCATTTGAACCATGACGAACAAACTCAAATGTTTTAACATTTACCCATTTGTTAAATACTAGTTCATATTTTGATGATATTAGTGAAATCACAACAGTGTCTTGCCCCAACACTCCTCCCTTCCATGATTCTCCACTGTCAGCTTCCAACCGATACCGAATAAAGGTTGGTTGAAAAGACGCGTTGTATATGTTGTTTAAAGTATCAATTCTATATCGATGAGATGACAATTCCTGATTGCCAGACCGCATCCATATGATTTTATCACCATTAAGCTGTAAAACCACCGAATCGATATAGCGGTTGAATACAATCTCATTCGTAGCGGTAGATTTATATTGCCACCGATCACCAGCGTGATGCGGAAAATAGTGAAGAGAATCAGGGGTTTGTGAATACATAAGAGTTATGCTGACCCACAACGTCCCAATGAAGTTTAAAACTATTCTTATTTTGCGGTTCATAAATTAAACCTTTAATGCAAAATCCCACTTAATGAAATCAAAACAATTTCGTTGAATTGAGAACAAGATAGTTGATTTTCGATGTTGACATTGCATACAACTAACAATTTTATAATTAAACAAACACCGATTTTATGTTATTGTCACATTTTTACTCTCTTGGCTTAATTTTTCATTTCCTCAGAAAATTATTTTGATGTTCACATCATAATAGTTAACTGATATTTGTGAAGCACTTTCTATCGTGTATAGTAGAGAATTGTGAATTTTTCCGCAATAACACAGACTAGCTATTTTTTCGGAGGGCAAGATTGAGAGTGTTGGGTAGGTTGTGCGGGGGGCGGGATTTTGGATGCTGGATGCTGGATGCTGGATGCAAGATGCAGGATACATGATGCAGGTTAAAGGTTAAAGGTTAAAGGTTAAAGATTGAAGGTTGAAGGATGATGCAGATTCGAGGATGATGGATAATGGATGAGTGTTGCAGAGACAAACTCAGGTCTTATTATAGACTCTTCACGACATGTTTATAACTTCTTCCGATCGGAATGGAGACTCCCTGAATTTCAACGGACTCGCTTGAAAACGCCCTGATGTGCTGCACGGATACAATAAATGATCGATGAATCCGGAGAAACCTCCCGCGGGGGAGAACTTTTTCCATTCGTGCCGTCGATATCTTCGTCCTGAACGCTTTATCGGCGGTAACAATACGGACATATTCTTTCTGGCTCTCAATATAGAGTATCTCCCGGAAAAATATTTTGAACTTTTTTTTCCGTGAAGCCACGACAACATATTCTTTCTCCCCTCTCGCAGAAACTGCCCCGGGGCCGCCACGGTGAGCGGCAACTTTATTTACCGCCGCCAAAAAACGTTCAAATTCAAACGGCTTGAGCAAATAATCGATAACATTCAGGGAAAATCCCTCAACGGCGTACTGGTGATAGGCGGTCGTCATAATCACCGCCGGAGGATTCGGCAATGATTTGAGGAACGATATTCCATTCACTTTCGGAAGATGAATGTCCAAAAAAATAAGATCCGGTGAATGGTTCTGCAAATATGCCGCAGCCGACAATGCATCTTTAAAGGTCCGTTGCAGAACAAGAAACGGAACCTGGGAAATGTAATCCGTCAGAATTTTGACGGCAAACGGTTCATCCTCAATAATAATGCATTGAATGTTAGACATGGGTGGCAAGATTAACGGACAATGTTGCCGTAAATTGTTCCGGTTCTTGTTGTGCCGACAAGTGATATTCCGAATAGAGCAATTCCAGCCGACGCCGCACATTCGACAGTCCGATGTTTTCTTTTACCGTGTCGTTGCCGCGCGAACCGTCCGCCGAATTTCTGACGACAAAGGTCAGCTGCCGGTTCTTCATTACCAGATGAATATCCACAAACGGCCGGTGCCGTGTTTCGGAGACTCCGTGTTTAAAGGCGTTTTCCACCAGCGGGATCAACAGCAGCGGCGGAAGGGATTGTTTCATATCGTCGACGTCGTAGCGGAAATTTATCCGCAATGAATCGTCGTACCGGAGAGTTTCCAATGCGAGGTAGTCGTCGATAATTTTCAGTTCGTTCTCCACCGGAATAACGGCGCCGGATGTTTCATACAGCATATACCGGAGTATTTTCGAAAGCCGAAGAATGGATTCCGGAGCCCGGTCGGACTTGTCGCGGGCCAGCGAGTAGATATTATTCAATGTATTGAATAAAAAGTGCGGATTTGTTTGAGATTTCAAAAAATTCAATTCCGCTTCTTGTTTCTCCATCCGCAGCCGTTGTTCGGACTGGCGCAGCAAATTGTACAGATAAAAATGCCGCACCATACCGAAGAGCACGACGGCCGTAACACCCGCACCCATCTGCGCTTCAATTCCTTTTTCAAACGAATCATATGTGACAAACGGTGTGTGGAGATGAAGCACTACGCCAAGCTCCCGCCAGCCATATAATCCGATGGAAAGCAGCAGTGTTTGCAGAATGATCAGCGCGAGGGACCGGAATGGTTTTTTCCGACTGAGATGTTGAATCGTAAACTCAAATAAAAGATACAGAACGGGAACTAAATACACTTCCCGCCATATTTCATTCACGAGTCGCGGCAGAAAAGTTTCGGGACGCTGTGCGGTTTCGACCGCCGTCCACAACACGATGTAACCCGCGCCGGCATACAGGTACAACGGAAGGTGAGCGATATGTTTGATCGTGGAGCGCATCAGTGCTGTCCGGTGATCCTCAATATAGGAATTTCACCACGGATTACCACTCCCCTTGGTGGACTCTTAACTGCTGTTTGTTGACGAAGAACGGCCGTATGGAGAAGCGCAGCGGTGAACATCAACTCTTCTTCGCATTTTACCGTAACACAGCCGATGACAACGCCGCCGGTGACCTTATGAAACGCTATTTTCGATTCGGAGAACATCTTCCCGGTTACACTGTTCCCGTTTTCAACGAACGGGAAGTCCGAGCAGCGGCAGGGCTTCTGTTCTTGATCATGCTGACATCCGCCATGCCGGTGATTGCGCGCGGAGAGACGACTTTGCTGAAATATTCCGTTACACTATTTTTTCTCGATTTTGTCCTCCGCGTGTTTGCCGGTCCGGCGTTTTCTCCTTCGCTCATTATCGGACAGTTGATTGTTCGTCATCAAACGCCGGAATATGTCGGTGCTCCGCAAAAATATTTCGCCTGGACCCTTGGCCTGATACTTTCGGCGGTCATGGTTGTCCTGTTGGTCCTTCTCAATCACTTCGGCACCGTCACCGGGATCATCTGTGTCGCCTGCATGACATTTTTGTTTTTTGAATCGGCGTTCGGCATTTGTCTCGGATGTCACGTCTATCGATTGTTTCACACCGAACCTCTGCAATACTGTTCCGGCGATTATTGTTCTCCACAGACTCGTCGCAACAGAACACCAATCACATCAACGCAGCTCGCAACGTTGATAGGGTTTGCCTGTGTCATCGCGCTTCTTCATGTTTTATTCAACGATTATTTTCAACGACAACCGCTATCGCTGTTGACCACACCGCCCGTTCACATTTTTCCGTTAATGTAAGGAGTTTATATGTCCATACGAACAAAATCCGTCCCCAACGTTTTCCGCACCCCACGCGCTTTCTTCACCTCTCCGTTCACCTTATTGCTGCTATTCTTGTCACTCTTCAGCGGCGCCGTTTTTTCTCAAGAACGACGGGGAAATCTTGTCACCGTGGAGTGGCTTGAACGGGAATTACAACGTGGCACCGTTCTCGTCCTGGACGCATCCCCCGCCTTTCAATATGCCAAAGAGCATATTCCCGGTGCGATTAACGCCGATTTTTTTGCCTACGGTGGAGCGGATTACTCCGCCGATTCGCTCTCTCGACGGTATCAACGGTGGGGCCTCAGCCGCAGGTCCACCGTTGTACTGTATGATCGGGACCGGCCCATGATGGCCATGCGCCTGTTTTTTGATCTGTATCGCCATGGTTTTCCCGTTCACAACCTTTTTATTCTCGACGGCGGTTTGTCTCGGTGGAAATCCGCCGGAAAACCGGTCGCCGCAACTCCGACACCTGCTCCGCCGCCGGGAACTTTTACCGTCACACAGACCGTCGCCGATGCGGAGGCAACGCTGCAGGAGGTATTAACGGCCACGGGCGACCGGACATCCAATACGCTTGTGGAAGCGCTCGATGCGCAATGGCATTACGGCGGCACCCAGTTTTTTTCACGGCCCGGACATATCCCGTACAGTGTGCTGCTGCCGAGCGACGATTTTTTCCGGGAGGACAAAACATTTAAATCCGATGCAGAAATACGCACCATGCTGCAATATCACGGCGTCTCACCTCAACAGACCGTTTATACGTATTGCGGCGGAGGCATCGCGGCCAGCGTACCGTATTTCGCTCTGAAATTTTTGTTGAATTATCCCAGCGTCAAACTCTTCAGCGCATCCGAGTTGGGGTGGCTCCAGGACGAACGCGAACTTCCTTTTTGGACATATAGCGCACCGTACCGCTTGCGGGAAACCGACTGGGTAACTTCCTGGGGCGGAAAGATGATGAGAATGTACGGTGTGTCAAAAATGAATATCGTTGACATCCGATCCTCAGCGGAATATGCCAAAGGACATATCCCTTTTGCCATCAATCTTCCGCTGGACACATTGCGCCGGTACGCTTCCCAGACCGATATTCTGACCGAAAAAGTTCTCGATGCCGGACTTCATCCGGCCTATGAAACGGTCATCGTCTCCGGCCGGGGTGTAACAAAGGAATCGGCTCTGGCCTTCGTGTTGCTGGAGCATTGTGGCATGCAGAAAGTCTCTCTTTTTTCCGATTCCGACGAACTCTTCGTTCAACGCGGAGCAAAACTTGTCAGCGACAAAACCGGGGTCGTTTCACAACGAACCAACGCAGCACAGCTGCGCCCGCGGAATGGTATCGTGTTGACTGATCCTTACCGCACGACCGGACTGTATCCCAAAGTATTCATTGCATCGGGCCGAACTCTTCCCGAACACCGTGCCGGAGCAACGGTTGTGCATCTTCCGTACGCCTCATTTCTTGATGGCAACGGCAAACCGAAAGCCGCCAAAGAAATATGGAAGATATTACATGATGCGGGGATACCGCGGTACGGGGAGTTCATCTGTATTTCCGAGGATCCGGCAGAGGCGGCGATGAACTATGTTATTCTTTTGCTCATGGGATTTCCCGACATCAAAATCCTCCTGTAACGATATGAAAATGTCGCAAAAACAATCCGGCCGCCGATACCAATGTATTTTCCGACCGTTGTCAGCAATCCGTCGACACTTGTGCTTTATGTTTTTTCTTTCCGCTGCTGCCGAATCGGCTGCACCATCATCCTTTTCGGATTTTTCTTCCATTGTCCCCGTCGAAGCGAAACGATACGCCGAGCTGGGGTATTACCGTAAAGCGCTCCGTATTCTGGAACCGGTGATGAACGCCGGTCCGGAAAACGCCGATATTCTTTGTTTTTACGGATATCTGCAGGCGATGACGGGAACGCACGACGATGGAATCCGATCCATCCGCCGGGCGATTTCGATCAATCCGAACAAAGGGATATATCACCGTTGTCTTGGAGAAGCATACGGCGAGAAAGCAAAACATTCGATGGATCTTCTCGGCATGTTCAGCATCTACAGCACCATGAAAACGGTCGCCTCCGAATTTCGATTGGCTACGGAACTGTCACCGGGCGACATTCGGTCGCGCGAATTGTTGGCCACCTTTTACATTATTGCTCCGGGCATCATCGGGGGGAGCGTAAAAAAGGCGCGGGCGGAAATTGACATCATTCGCCGAGTCGATGAAATTCGCGCACTCCATCTTCTTGCCATGATCGCACAAAAGAATGATGAAACAGCGCAACAGGAATCTCTCCTCCTTCGTGCTTCCGAAAAAGATACAACCGCCGAGAGCCTCATCGCCACCGGCATATTTTATACCAATCAACAACGGTTTACCGACGCATTTGCCGCCTTTCGAACGGCTCACCGGTTGTTTCCCCATGCCATCACGGTGTGGTACCAGTTCGGAAGAACGGCGGGCATTTCGGGGACCAACATTGATGAAGGAATTACACTCCTGCGGCAATATCTCTCCGTCACCGATCTCCCCGACCATGTTTCTTCGCATGCTTGGGCACATTTCCGGCTGGGTTATCTTTTCGAACGAAAAGGATTGATTCCGGAAGCGTTGGAAGAATACCGAATTGCCGGGTTAAAAAAGACCACGGAGAAAGAATTATCGTCAAAAATCAGCGATGCGATCGACCGATTACGGTAAATGAATATAACCTGCATTCATGCCGGAGCTGACCGCATTCCGGAAATCCAAGCGATTGCCTATCGAACGTGGCCGACAACCTTCGGACATCTGTTGTCGCGCGCTCAAATCGCTTATATGTTGGAACGCAACTACAGTTCATCCGCGCTGGAACAACTGATGACGGAGGGAAAACACCGTTTTATGGTGACGGAACGGGACGGTAGAGCTGTGGGTTTTACCTCGTATCAATTACACTATCCTTCCGAACATGTTTTTACTATCCACAAATTGTATCTCCTTCCCGAAGCACAACGATCCGGAATCGGCACCTTCGTTTTACATTTGTTAAGCGCACGTGCTCTCGAACTCACAATGAACACTCTTCGCCTTCGTGTGTTATTCAACAATACCAACGCCATTCAATTTTACGAACAATACGGCTTCAGCCGAACCGGTGCCGAAGCAACCGATATCGGCGGAGGATTTACGGTACTCGAATACGTGATGACAAAAAAATTGACACCGGAAAATTTCACGATGACCATTGAATAAGTTAGTTCGGGATTATTGAAATGCAGAAAACAACCGGAGGTGGGCCGGTGGTGTTCGGTGTTACACGATACAGGATGCGGGATGCAATCTACGGGATTGAAGGTGCCTAGTTGAAGGTTTGTTGGTCCAGTATTGATGAAATTCAGAGAAATCAACCGGAGGTTTGCGGGTGTCGTTCCCAAAGGGAGTTTGGGAACGACCGGGCTACATTACCACTTCCGCAATTTATCAATTTCTGAATTTCCGAAGATCACTGAATCTTTTTCGTAAACAAAAAGCTCGTCCCCCGCTGCGTGATCGTAAATTGCCCCTTAGCCGGATCGAAGTCCACTTTCACTCCCCCTTCGTCGAAACGGAACCGGTCCTTCTCCACTGCCGTAAGGGGAAACGCTCCTTGTCCCGTCGCTTGTGCGTAGAGCTGAACATCTTTTTTAAGGATGGTGATCTTCAACGGCATCTGCGTGCTGGAGTATTCGCCGAGATATTGCTCCAATTCGTTTGCAGTGAGGGTAATGGCCGTAAAGGTCGGGATCGAATATTCTTTCCCGAAAACGATACTCAACATTCCGATGATGATCTCGTTCGTGGAGTAGACCTCCCCGTTCGAACAATACGCAATGGCAACCGAATCGTCGGGAAAATAGGCGAGATTGGACCGGAATCCGTCGATCCGTCCGTTGTGGCCGAATCCTTTTTTCTCATAGAACGGCGCGGGGCGGAGTCCCATTCCGTACCGGTCGGTAATCGTTCGCATCTGTTCGAGACTCGCCGGCGACACCACTCTGCCGGCAAACAGCGCCTCAATGAACTTCGTCAGATCGGTCGGCGTTGCGATGATACAACCCGCCCCTCCGGTAATGCTCATATCGGTCTCCGTTTCGCGTTCCCATGTTCCGTTCCATCGAAACGAGTTCGCCTCATTCTTTTTTGTTTCGATCCGCCCGCCGGCAAAGGTATGTTTTAATCCGATCTTGTCCGTGATCCGCCGCTTCAAATTTTCCGCATACGACATTCCGGTCACTGTTTCGAGAATCATCCCGAGCAGCGCATAGTTGGTATTGCTGTACGCGGAACGTTCGCCGGCGCGAAAATCGACGGGATGTTTGACGATCAGCGCCAGGATCTCCGAACGGGACTTCGGCAGGGACATCCATTGCGGATACGTGGAATCGTCCGTGAATTCGTGAAGTCCGCTGCGATGGTTCAGCAAATGGCCGATTGTGACGGAATCCGCATTCGGAACGGAAGGGAAATATTTCGCGACGGAAGTGTTTAACGTGATCTTTTTTTCCTCGATCAGTTGAAAGATCATCGCGGCTGTATACACTTTTCCGATCGATCCGATGCGGTATTTGGTTTCGGCACCGGCGGGGACCTTCACCGTGCCGGAGAAATCGGCGAATCCGATCGACCGGCGGTAGAGGATCGTTCCGTTTTTGGAAATGGCGATGCTTCCCATTCCTTTGTTGTTCTCGACGATGGTGGTCATTAAGCTATCCATCATTTTTTTATCGACAGTCTGCGCACCGAGGGAACCGCTCATCAGAGCGACAAAAAACAGTACGGACAGGCACATTTTTTTCATAGATCACCTTTTTGGGTATTAGAGGTTAATGGAGGACCGGAGGATCTCTCCGGCTATTTTTTTATCATGAGGTCGATACGTTCGGAAATAGTCGAAATCGAAATGTTCCCCTTGCCGCTGCCGATCTTTCCCGTTGCCGTCGCACCGTCGGGAGTGGTGTTTATCCCCAGCGGAAGGTTCGTTTTGATTGAACCGAAGGAGGCGTCCAAACCGACCTCGCCGGAAAATTCGGGGAAGGAGACGGTCACCGGCGCATGTTCGTTCGTAATGGTGATCACGGACGGCTTCACGAGAAGGTGGATCTCCACCGCACTGTACTTATTCCGAATATCCACTGTTGTTGCGGAAAGTTCGGTCACCCGCACCGCTCCGTGTTCATTGTGGACGAACAGGTCTCCGGTGATCTTTCTCCCCCGCAGGGTTGAGCCGCTTCCTTTGAGTGCAACATGGCCCCGAATACCGGAGAGATTCAACTGCGAGTACGTATCTTCGATGGAAACATCGCGCGAAATGTCGGAAAGTGTCACACTTCCTACCGTATTGTGAATAACGACCGGTTCTCCCGTGCCGGTAATCTGTTCCACGGTGATGTTGCTGTACGGCGCAGTGACGACGGCGCCTCCCGCCTGTTTCACCCGGATCGTCGCACTCTGCGAGGTGACAACGACCGCACCCTTCACCTGTTCCGCCGTAACGGTCGAAAAATCGGAATCCAACGTCAGCATCCCTCCCACACCGTTGATATCGACCGTACCGTTTTGACACTCCACGGACACATTTCCGGAGACTGCTTCCATCGTCACGGTGGAAAAATGGGTTGCCGCAGCGATCGAACCGCGGAACGTGTTCACCGCAATGCGGGAGCTTTCCCCGGTCAGCTTCAATTCACCGCCGCTCCGGTCGATGGTCGTTGTCCCGTAATTATTTTCGATCACGCGCACCGAAGGAGAGTTCGTCACCGTTAACGTGTTAGCGACGCCGGCGATTATGACATTGCCGTTCACACCGTCCACCGAATAGACGCCGTACCGCATGTCGGACACCAGATGCATCGAGGCGGGAAGGATGATCTCCCCCTTCACCGTCATATGCATATAACTGGCGGAGAAGAGCGACGTAACGGCATCGATGAACGCGGACCACCCCTCCGGTTTCGACGGTCCGCGGAAACGCAGGAAAACCGAATCGCCCGACTGTTCGGCGACGACATCGATCAACGCCAGTTGTTCTTTTTCCCGCTGCTTGTCGGACTGCGAAAAATCAACCGAAAGCCGGACCGCCACTTCATTCTTTTCCCATGTGGAGATTTCCACGGATGACGCCATAAATCCGCGCAGCACGGCGATCCGGGCATTCGATACCGGAATTTCTTTCCGGATCTCTTTGGTTTCCGCCGCAAAAACCAACAGCGTACAACACAACATCAAAAACGCGCTTCTCATAATTCCATTCCTCCGCGCCGCACGATTTCCTGCAGCAGCGATAATTTTACGGTGTATAATTCCAGCAACCTCCGCCGTTTCAGCGGGGAAAGGTCGCGGGTGTTCAGTTCATCCTTCAGTTGTGTGATGGCGCGGTTCACGTATTCCAATCGGGAACGCTGCAGGCGGGTCAGTTCCTCTTCGCCGGGCGATACGGCAACGGTAGAAGCGGAAGCCACAAGCTCTTCGAATTCGACGATCGCGGACTGATACGCCTTATCCGCACGGATCTCCGGAGGGCGCGACCGTTCCGCGATCCGTTCGACCACGGAGTACACTCCCGCCGCGGCAAAGATCAACACGAACGATGCCGCCATACCGTACACAAAACTTTTCCGGTCGAATACGAAAATCGCGGCCGGGCGCGGTGCGCCGATTTTCCGCGCGATCCTGTTCCACATCGCCGACCGTTCTTCCGGACGGGGCTCATCTTCTTTGGAATAAAATTGACCGGGGGTAATCATCTGTTCCTCACTGTTTCTTGAAGTTGTTTGCGCAACTGTTGTTTTGTCCGGGTCAGGATCGTGCGGGAGGTGCTTTCACCGATCTCCAGCATCTCGGCGATCTCCGCGTGGGAATATCCCTCCACTTCATACAGCGTAAAGACGATCCGTTTCGTTTCGTCCAACTGACGGAACAAGGTTCGCAGTGTGGCGTTCCATTCCAGCGTTTCTTCCTCGTTCACACCGGCATGATGTTCATTTTCGCCAGGATCTTCGAACGTCACCGCGGCCTGTCGACGCCGATCCCCTTTCCACTCATTGAGCGCAATCCGGAACAGCCAGGTGCGGAATGACGATCGGCCGGAAAACGTTGCAAGTCCTTCATACGCTTTGACGAAAGCGCGCTGGACCAATTCCCGCACATCATTGTCATCGTTTCGGAATTGTTTCAGAAAGCGGTACAGGTGGTCCACCGATGCATCGTAAAGAATCCTATACGATTGCCGGTCACCGCCGATGATCCGGCTGATCAGTTCCGATTCGGTATGCTCTGTCGATGAATTCCGCATTCAAACATTAGATGGATGAACTTGCTGAAACGCTACATTGAGATGAAAAAATGTACAAAATTGTTTACCGGGATGACGGGGTGATTGTTGCTTTTCTGTCGAATATTGATCTTTACGGCTGAAAATCGAAAATTTCAACCGATTTTTGTGCGATTTATTCGACGATGGTTTGGGCAGTCTAAAAAAGCGGTCTGTGGATGAGGTGTTCGCATTTTACGGCGAGACATTGCGTGTTGCTCAGATTTCCGATTGAAGTTGGGCTGACAATAATCTTCTGTCAGCGCAAGATTGTTGGAGAGCCGAAGGAATCTCTTTTTCAGCGGAGAAGTAACATTTTTTTTGTTTCGGAGAACCATCTTTTGTTCTCCTTTTCGGAGATTGCCTCGATTCTGTAGAGGTAGGTTCCGGCCGGCAGCAACGATGCTTCGAACGATTGTTCATGAACACCCGCGTCGTATAGTTTTCCCGCGATGTACGACACCCTCTGGCCGATCAGGTTGTAGACGGAAACGGCGACGATGCTTCTTTCCGGAAGGCCAAATGAAATTTTCGTTGAGGGGTTAAAGGGATTCGGATAGTTTTGACGAATAAAATATTCGTCCGGTACCGCCGGACTTCCCGAATCGCTCATGGGGCCTGCATACGCAACATCGACGTAATTGACGTTAAATCCGCCGAAATAAAAATTAAGACGGAGGTGATGGACGCCGGCGGGAAGATCGACCGAACCGAGTTCTTTGTTTCCCCACGTTTGCCATCCTCCTGTTTGTGTTAACGGAACGGCGACCTGTTCTTTGCCGTCCCAACTCATGCCGACATATCCTCCCGCATCGTTCACCGCCGCGCGGAGCATGACGACATATTTTCCGCTTTGTTGGACGTTGACGGTGAAGGTGAGAAATTCGCCCGTGCCGGTCCAGCCGACATTATATCCGTTCGTTACGGCGTCCGAACATGCTTCGATGTCCACACCGTCATTGCGGAAGAGCCAGCCGTTGTTCCAGACCGATCCGGTGTTGGTGTTGTGATAATCGTTGTCCTTATACGCAATGCCGTTTTTTCCGTAGTCGTAATGGACCGCAAAGATTTTCCCCGGGATGGTGTTTGCGGCGAAAGGACGCGTGGAATTCCCGGTGGTCTGCCGGAACATCGCATCTATGACTCCTTCGTTGTACACGCAATTTTCCAGTTTTAATCCTTCCGCCATCCCCAGCAGTGAGGAGAAGGCCGCATCGACCGTCGGTTTCGCGGCTTGGCCTTTCCAATACCGCAGCAGCTGATCGTACCCTGCCGACACCGGAATGGAGAACGGTCCGTTAATAGTGGAGAATTTTTTCAATGTCCACCACGCCCAGCCGATTTTGTTGCTCTCCAACAGCGTGATACAGTCGGTGAACCAGGTGTTGGAATTTTCTCCCGACTCGCCGAGCCAGAGAGGACGGTTGGTCGTTTCCCGCAGCGTCAGCAGATAATTGATCGCGCCGATGTCGTTCGAATTCCAATATTTGTGGAAACTCCAGACCATGTTCGCATCCCATGCCGGCGCCATTCCGCTGAAGTCGGTGGCGAACCAGTTCCCTTCCACGAAGATGATATGTTTGGTGTCGACGGAGCGGATGGCATTGGTGATGGCGATGGATAGATCGCGCAGCGGTTTGTTGTTCGGCGGAAGATTCCACGCCGGTTCGTTGAGAATGTCGTACCCTCCGATCCACGGTTCGTCTTTATACCGCTCCGCCAGTTTCTGCCAGAGTAAGATCGTCCCGTTTTTATTGTCTTCACTTTCCCATAAGGAAGGATACGCGGGGTCATAGTCGCTGATGTTATTGGCGCTTTGTCCCCCGGGCGCCGCGTGCAGATCCAGAATCAGATATATCTTATTGTCCGCACACCAACGCAGCAGACTGTCCGTGAGAGTAAATCCTTCGCTGCGGACGGTGCCGTTCAGGTTGAGATAAAATTCCCAATGCATGGCCAGGCGGACGGAGTTAAATCCGAGCTGCGCCAGACGTTCGATGTCTTTTCGCTGCACAAAATTTTTCCGGTAGACCGACCAGAACGAATCGGCCTTGGCTTGTCCGACCGCTTCCACAATTTTCTTTTTGATCTCCCACGGCGCGTTGGCGAAACTTTCGGTCTTCAGCATGTACCCTTCCGGAAGCATCCATCCGCCGAGCCCCATGCCGCGGAGAAGAAACTCGTTGCCATTGCCATCCACGATATATTTTCCGGAGACTTTCAGAAAACCCTCCGCGGACGAGAGGGCCGGAAGGAAAACAAATGCGGTAATAACGATCCACACGGGAAATTTTTTTGCTCTCATTTGATCAACGTCATTTTTTGCGTGGAGGTGAACGGTCCGGCGTTCATCCGGTAAAAATAGATGCCCGAAGGAAGCGCGGCGGCATCCACGGTCAGCCGATGCGTTCCGGCAGCAAACGTGCGATGGAGCAGCGATCGCACTTCATTTCCCAGGACGTCGTACAGCCGCAGCGACACCAGTTGTTCGGACGGAAGCTGAAATTCGATCTCCGTTGTCGGATTGAACGGATTGGGAAAATTCTGTCCGAGCCGGTACATCGCCGGAGCGGACGACGGTGTTTTTGCGGCCGGAAGGATCTTCCCGGAAAGTTCGAGATCCATCCACTGCACGCGGTCGGTGATCCATTTTTTCAAATAGGTAATCTCGTTGGCATACGTACCGCCGACGTAATAATTCGGCCAGACATACGTGTTGAGGATGGGCCATTTGACGAAATTGCGCTGCTGGGCCTCGTCGATATGCGCGGCGACGGAATCGACGAAGCGGTGGATGACCGGAAGGGAAAATTTCGTTTTCCGCAATTCCTCCCAGCGGAGGGCCGCCCGTTTCCGGAAAAGGGTATCGTATAAAACTTTTTTCCACCAGAACGGCACCTGGAACGCATCATTGCCGAGGAACCACTCATTGGAGGTTAGATAGATCAGCTGCCATCCTTCGATTTTGGACGCATTGTAATAATCACAATTACCGAAGCCGTGATTGTAGTCCCATACCGGCCCGAAAAAGAGTTTCGGATTTTTGGAATCTTTGTCCTTGTACATAAAATTGCTCAACCGGTACCCGTCCACATTTTTCGTCATTTCGTTGATGAGAAACAGGTCGATCATGGAGGGCACGTCGAAATATTTCGAATATCCGGTGGCGGTGTCGGCGTAATTGGGGGCGAAAAGATTCGCTTCGAACGTGGCGACGAAGTTTTTGATGTAGTTTTTCTGTGCTTCGGTGATGTCCTCCGGTTTCGGGTAGTGATATTGATAGAGGATCTTATACTTCGAACCGAGCTGCGGCAAAAAACTGGAGTTCCATCCGTCGTTTCCGCTGCCGTCCAGTTTGTCGATCTTGATGATGTATCCTCCGGTGAGCGCATCGCCGAACACTCCGGTGGAGTCCAGCTTCGACACATTCACCCGGTTTTTGTCCCGTTTGATCTTTTCGAACAGCATATACACTCCGCGATATTCCCCGTTCAGCACTACCTCGCAATAGCGGGAGCGGCTGGCGTACCGGCCGATGGAATTGGAGAGTGCATAGGTCAGAGCGTCGCGCATCAACGACTTGTCGTTGTATTGCGCAGAGAGGATCCAGTCGGCTTCCGACGGCATGCCGAAGAGCGAAACAGAGATGTCTTCTCCCGTGGAATCGCGGGTCTCGAATCCATACTGTTTCTTCGGGAACATCTGGGACGAGGAACCGCGGATCTCGATGCCGATTTTCCCCTTGTAGTGGTTGGGGGGATCGGTGAGATTGTTCCGGACGCCCGGTCCGTTGTCGATAATGCTCAGGTCGGCGGTGATCTTCGGTTCATCGACGATCGTTTGACCGTTGGTATTGATGAGAACAATCGGAAGGTTCGACGAGGTAAACGTCTGTGCGTGCAGGAGTGCGGCGTTACTGCACAGGAGGACCACTCCTGCGGCGGTTCGGATGAAAAGGAATAATGTTTTCATGAAAGTTATGCGTCATCGTTCAGTTCAAGTTGTGGATCAAAAGGGAATTGCACCTTCCTTCAGCGGAGGCGTTCAGGCGACAATCCCAGTGCTTTCAGATAACCGTCGTTCACCCGGCAGCGGGAGAGCGCGCTGTTGTCGAGAATATCGGCGAATGCTTTGGCAATTACGGCGCGGGACGGTTTGGCGTCGCGGAATTCTTTATAGGTCGTTCTCGGTTTGTTCGCAAAGGCAATCACGGAATCCCATTCCGCAGTGCGCGTAATCGAAACCATATTACTCGCCGCATCCATCTTTTTATACGGCCAGAAACACCAGCCGAAATTGTTCCGCTCGTTCAAACGGCGCCATGCGTCGATCCATCCATCGGTGTTCTCTCCCGATTCTCCCATCCAGATCGGCACATCGTACTTTTTCATAAAATCGGCGTATTCCTGCACCATCGCCTGCGTCGTATCACACCAGTATTTATGAAACGTATAGACGCTTTTTTTGTCGAACGGCGGACCGAAGACGGAAAAATTGTTGTTCCACTGTGCGCCGCCCAGAAAGACGATATGATTGGTGTCCGTTTCCCGGATCGCCGCAACGATCCGCTTGTACAACGGCTCGAGCTTATGGTTAAACTGCTCTTTGTCAAAATACGTGGCGATCGGTTCATTCAACAGATCGTAGCCGATCACGTACCGTTCGTTGGCGTACCGGCGGGCGATCTCACGCCAGAGATCGACGGTCAATTGCTGCGCCGCCGGACTTTCGAACAGAAACGGGTAACCATCGCTGTCGTCGATATTGTCTCCGGTTTGTCCGCCGGGAGCGCAATGCATGTCGAACACCACATACAACTGTTCCTCCGTGCACCATCGCACCACGCGGTCCAGCATGTCGAATCCCGGCCCCGCGAACCGCGTGTCGTGGTCTTCGGAGACGAACAACCGGTAGTTGAACGGAACGCGGACGGAGTTCAGTCCGCTCTTTTTGATGAAGGAAATATCCTCTTTGGTGATGTACCGGTCGCGGAATTGCTGCCAGAATTTTTTGGTCTCTTCCGGCCCCAACAACTGCAGAAAGACGTCGTTGATCCGCCGCGGGGAATTGGCGTGGGTAAATTTGAACATGTATCCTTCGGGAACGAGCCAATTGCCGAGATTGATCCCCCGCAGAAGAACGGGACGTCCGTCGAGTCCGATAATTTCGCTGCCGCGCGTGGTAACAAAGGAGGATCGTTGAGCGATCAACAAGGAGGCGAGCAGCAGATTCCACAGAAGGATTTTTTTCATGGTGATCCGGCGTTATTCCGCCTTTTTATAGACACGCACATAATCGATCAGCATCTTTTGCGGCCAGATGGAATCGTCGATCCCTTGCGCCCCTCCCCAGTCGCCGCCGACGGCGATGTTGAGGATCAGATGGAACCGTTTGTCAAACGGCCATCCTTGCCACCCCGATCCGTCGTTGTAGGAGGTGAGATATTTTTTCTTATCCACATAAAACTCGATGCTGTCTTTGTACCAATCCACCGCGTAGGTGTGGAAGGCGGTGGTGGCGGTCGGAACGTTGATTTTTCCGGAGATTTGCGTGCCGATCTTGAAGTAATATTTTTGACAATGGGTGGTGCCGTGCACGACGTTCGGATCGTAACCGACATGTTCCATGATATCGATCTCGCCGCTCGCCGGCCATCCGCCGTATTCCCAATCGGTCGGGAGCATCCAGATGGCGGGCCAGGTGCCGCGGCCGGTCGGGAGTTTGGCGCGGATCTCGAAATGTCCGTACGTCCAATCTCCTTTATATTTCGTCCGCATACGCGCGGAGGTGTACTGACGTCCTTGATAATTTTCCTTTCGGGCGACGATCACCAGCGAACCGCTGTCGACGTAGGAGTTTTGGTAGCGGTCGGTGTAGAATTGCAGTTCGTTATTCCCGCCGCCGTTGCCGTTCACTTCGTATTCCCATTTGTTCGAATCGACCGCGGCGCCGTTGAATTCGTCGTTCCAGACGAGGGTCCATCCCGGCAGCGCGTGTGTCGTATCGGGCGCCGGTTGTTCGGGAATGACAACTTGCGTGGTTTCTTCTTTGGAACAGCTGTTGATGAAGGAACCAAACATCAACACCGGAATGATCATGATGAGGTTCATAGCTTGTCTCTTCAGGTTGTTTCGGAAAATCGTCCGCATATCACGCTTCCAATTCGTTCCACATCAACGCACTGGCTCCCAGGACGGCGGTGTTCCCTTCCGGCAGGCCGGAGGTGAGCAGTTTCACTTTTTGTTTGAAAATGGAAAGGACATATTCTTCCAGATACCGCTTCGTCGGTTCCAGCAGCAGTTCTCCCGCAGCGGAAAGGCCCCCGAATAAAATGATCGCCTCCGGACTGGTATGGGCGACAGCGTCGGCGAGTTTCCAGCCGAGAATACGTCCCGTCTCTTCAAACGCTTTCCGTGCGATAATATCGCCGCGCAGCGCGGCATCGGAGATCAGTTTGGATGTGAGCTGCGAAAATCCGTACGCGCGCAACTCGCTCTCCTCTTTCCGCTCCGCCAGCAATTCGAACACGGTGCGGCAAATGCCCCCGGCGGAGACGTACGTTTCCAAACATCCGCGGCGGCCGCAGCCGCACATCCGTCCGTGTACATCCACAATCACATGGCCGAGTTCGCCGGCGAAACCGTCGTGGCCGTAGACCAATTTCCCGTCCACCACCACGCCGCTTCCCAGACCGGTGCCGAGCGTGATGACGATAAAATGTTTCATCCCTTTCGCCGCACCGAACTTCATCTCGCCGAGGGCGGCGGCATTTGCGTCATTCGTCACCGCCGTCGGAACATCGTAATATTTCCGGATCATTCCGGCGAGATCGGTAATCCCTTCCCATTTCAGGTTCGGAGGATATTCGACCGTCCCTTTGTAATAATTGGCATTCGGCGCGCCGACACCGATCCCTCGCAACGAACATGTTTCACCGACTTTCTGTAGCACTTCATCCATCTTTAAATGAAGCCGTGCCACAAAAAGGTCCGCCGGTTCGGACGCGTTGGTCGGTAAGGACGATTCCGCCAACACGCTTCCGGTGCGGGTCACGAGTCCCAGAACGGTGTTGGTCCCGCCGATATCAATTCCGAATGTGACGTCGATTTTGGCCATTGTTGTTCAAGAAGACTCCCGTTTTCAGGAGTGTTTGTGACCTTTCCATCCGTAATACATGATATAGAGATAACAGATCGCGGGAAGAACGAACGCCTGTTGTACGCCGAACGTATCCGCCAGCGCACCTTGTGCCACCGGAATGATTGCACCGCCGACGATCGCCATGATCAAAATGCTGGAACCTTGGCTCGTCAATTTTCCCAAACCGTCGATGCCGAGCGTGAAGATGGTCGGGAACATAATCGAATTGAAGAGGCCGACCGACAGGATCGTCCACATCGCAAATTGTCCGGTGGTGAAGACGGTGGTCATCACGAGCGCACCGGCGATCAGCGCGAAGAGTGCGAGCAGTTTCCCCGCATTAATCTTCTGCAGCAGCGCGGAACCGATGAATCGTCCGACCATCGCTCCTCCCCAATAATAGGAGACGAAACCCGCCGCCGTTGCCGGCGCGAGTCCGGCGATTTCCGGATGCTCCAAAAAGTTGACGAGAAAACTTCCGATCGACACTTCGGCGCCGACATAGACGAATATTCCGACCGCTCCGAGGACGAGATGACGGTGTTTCATCGCATCGCTCAGTTTTCCCGCTTTCGCGTGGTGGTCTTCCACGGTGGCGATGACGGGAAGATGCGATTTCCAGATGACGACGGCGAGCAGCGCCAAAGCGACAGCAAGTCCGACATACGGCATCTGCACCATTTCCGCCTCCTGCTGCGGCGTTAATCCCGTCGCCGTCGAGAGGATCAGCACGCCGCCGAAGTACGGCGCCACGGTCGTGCCGAGCGAGTTGAACGCCTGCGTCAGATTCAGACGGCTCGACGCCGTTTCCGGTTTGCCGAGCACCGCCACGTACGGATTGGCGGCAACTTGCAGCAGCGTGATGCCGGAGGCGAGCACGAACAAGGCGGACAAAAAGAGCGGATACGAAATGAGACTGGCCGCGGGATAAAACATCAAGGCGCCGGCGCCGGCCGTGAGCAATCCCACGACGATGCCCGACTTATATCCCACTTTCGCAATGATGGCGCCCGACGGGATCGACATGATAAAATACGCGCCGAAAAAGGTGAACTGAATGAGCATGATCTGTGTGTAGTTCAGATCGAACACCGCCTTCAAATGCGGAATGAGAATGTCGTTTAAACAGGTGAGGAATCCCCACATAAAAAAGAGCATCGTGACGACCGCGAGCGGTACGCGAAAATCTCCGCCGTTGGATGCATCAACATGTTCCTGTGGTGCCGTTGCGATGGATGCCATACGTCTCCTTAAAAAGGTGTGATGAAAAAATTTTTGCGGCGGAACGTTTCGCGGTTACCGGTCGAACGAGATCGCGGAGACCCGGACCCAATCCACCAGCACCGAACAGGGAAAGACCGCTTCGGGAACGACCGCGCCGCCGTACGTTCGTGTGTCGCTCCCTCCCACTCCCGCGCTCAGTATAATATACATGGAATGTGTGAATGGATGCCACTCCGGAAAGTGATGGGAATATTCCGAAACCATCACCCGTTTTCCGTTCACCACATCGATCCGGTTTTCGTCCTGTCCGTCCGCCGCGCCGTTGTCGAATGCGGCGCCATCGTGAAAATAATGAATATGGAAGATGTTTCCATCCACTGCAAATTCCATGCGATCAGTGTGCCATTCAAGACTATACACATGGAATGAACCGTTCCCAAGAATGCTGTCACCGACAGCCGATATAAACGTCTCCCAGGAGGGGGAAACGAGCGGGACATCCTTCGATGCAAACGAGTAATATGCCCCTTGATGTCCGTGATTCCAATCGGCCCATTGATTGTTGTTCCAGGACCAGGCGTAATGAACACTTCCTAATTGATGGCGCGGCATCGATCCGACATATTCCATAATATCCACCTCGCCCCCTTGCGGCCACATCAGATAATCAGCCGAGGCGGGCTTTTCCGCCGGCATCATCCAAAAAGCAAATCCCTGTCCTTTCGCCCGGACATCCCTCGCCCAGATCCTTGCTTCAATTTTGTGGCCGGGTCCCCACGACGCCAATCCGGAGGTATTGATCCGGCCGCTGGTGTACCCCCGGTCCAGAAACTGTTCCCTGCGCGTGGTGATGGCGAGACAATTTCCGTCCGCACCGGGAATCGAATCGACAATGGCAATGTTTTCGATACGATCCGTCGCCCTGTCCACTTGTCCCGTACCAAAATCTCCGTTCACACCGGTGCCGGTTTCGACCGTCCACTTCGACCGGTCGAGGGCCGTTCCGTTAAATTCATCGCTCCAGACCAGCGTATAGCGGATGGCGGGAGGTGGATCGTTCACTTTTTCCACGGCAGTGTCGTGACAACCGGTCAGCAGGAGAATAATCCCCGCCGAACGATTCACACACCGCGACAAACGACATTTCATTCTGCGATCGAACACTCGGAACACTCCTGAAATCATCGCCGCTGCGAAATATCCGGCGGCGGTTCGATCATTTCATTGCGCCGGGAGCGGAATATCGTAATCCGAATCCGTACGGGAAAAGCGGATCGTATTCTTTATCCCCGACATTGATCGGAATCTGTTTCATCGATCGCGGCCATGAATGGGGAAGTTTTCCGGTGACATTTACTTTACCGAAGAGGACGTCGGCTACTCCTTGTCCTTCCGTACCCGGCAGCCACGCGGCGACAAACGCATTCGACCGTTCCAGCGTTTCGTTGATGATCATCGGGCGGCCGGAGATGAGCACCACAATCACCGGAATACCCTTCGCGCGCATCCGGTCCACCACGGCGCGGTCATCGGCGGACAACGAGAGGTCTTCCCGGTCTCCGAACATTTCCGCGTACGGTTCTTCGCCGATCACCACGATACCGACGGAGCCGCTGTCCGCACCGCTCCCGTCCGCGGAATAGGTTACGGCGGTACCCGGTGCGACGGTGTTTTTAATGGCGGCGAGGATCGTCGTACCCCCGGAGATCACGTTCCCCTTTTTTCCCTGCCAATCGATCGTCCATCCGCCGCATTGCATGCCGATGTCGTCGGCCCCTTTTCCGGCAACGTGGATCTTTTTTACGCCGGCGGAGAGCGGGAGGAGATCATTTTCGTTCTTCAACAGCACGAGAGATTGTTGCACCGCTTCGCGGGCAACGGCGCGATGCGCGGATGAGCCAATCTCCGCCGTCAATGTTTTGTTCGTATACCGATTGTCGAACAATCCGAGCTCCACTTTCACCGTCAGTATCCGCCGGACCGCGTCGTCGATGCGGCTCATGTCGATCTTCTTCTCTTTCACCAATTCTTTCATGAGCCGGGCAAAGTCCATATACGTGTTCCATTTTCCCGGTCCGTTCGGCAGCATCACCATATCCATTCCGGCGTTGATCGATTGTTCGATGGCATATTTATAATTCGGGGAGAGCTGATCGATGCCGGCCCAGTCGGAGACGATGAAGCCGGTGAATTTTAATTCCCCTTTCAGGACGTCGGTCATCAAATATTTGTTGCCGTGCAGTTTGTTGCCGTTCCAACTGTTGTAGGAAGCCATGATGGAACGGGCGCCGAGTTTGATCGCCTCGACATATCCGGGGAGATGGATCGCCCGAAGCGTTGCTTCGTCGATTTCCGTATGCCCCTGATCCTTACCGTTCGTCGTTCCGCCGTCGCCGACATAATGTTTCACGCACGCGAGCGCCGAATGTTCGTCCGACAGTTTCACTCCCTGCATTCCTTTGACATACGCGGCGCCGAGTTCCTTCACCAGAGCCGGATCTTCGCCGAAACTTTCGTAGGTGCGTCCCCACCGTTCATTGCGGGCAACCGCCACACAGGGGGCAAAATCCCACTGAATGCCGGTCCCTTTCATCTCTTTTGCGGTAATGGCGGCCACTTTTTCCACCGTGGCGGCATTCCGGGTGGCGCCGAGTCCCACATTGTGCGGGAAAATCACCGCGCCGTCCACATTATTGTGGCCATGCACCGCATCGATGCCGAAGATGATCGGGATTTTCAGACGCTGCTGCTCGGAAAGGCGCTGCAGCGAATCGTAACAGGCCGCCCAGCCGGCGGGACTCAGATCGACGATTTCCGAGTTGCCGCCCCAGAGAATCGATCCGACGTGATAGGTGATGATATCCTTCGGCGTGTTTTTCACCGCTTCGTAATCCACCTGCATCATCTGGCCGATTTTCTCTTCCAGCGTCATTTTTTTCATCAGCGATTGGACCGTCGTTTCGACCGTCGTCTCTTTTTTCTTCTGCGGAGCCGCTCCGGTGAAGAGGAGCACCAACGCACAGAACACTGTGATCTTTTTCATACGTGTATCCTTTGAGGTAAAAAGATGGATTGAATATTAGTTCATGAATATTTCCGGATCATTGCAACAGCAACATTTTTTTTGCCGAAGAACCGAGCCGTCCCTCCACGACGTACACGTACGGACCGGAGGCCATGGCCGCGCCGCGCAGATCGGTAGCGCTCCACGGAATAAGATGCATGCCGCGCTGAACGGGTCCGACCGGAAGATGGGCCACTTTTCTTCCGAGCAGATCGAAAATCGAGACCGACAAATGATCGTCCTGCATCACCTGCACCGGTATCACCGTGCGGCCGTTGAACGGGTTCGGAAAGTTCTGGCCGATCTTCCACTCCGCCGGCATTGTTTCGCCGCCGTCGGGAACGGAAACGGAAACGGGAATAATCACGAGGCCGTTCAACAACGGATTATCGATCGCGGCGGTGAAATGGAGTTCGATCATTCCGTTTTTCGCCTTCACGTTGTTCACCACTTTCTGACATTGCGCCCCTTTTCCGACCTGTGCGAAGATATCGAGATCCTGGACGGCGGGGGTTCCGTTCACTGCAACGGAAAACTTTCGTTTTCCCGCGGCGGTGAAATAATTTTCTGCCATCATCAGAATAACGGTGTATGTCCCGTCCGGCACGCGGACGCGATACCGGACGATGCCGTTCAATTCACTTTTATAGACATCGGGATCGAGCGCACCGGACACCACGGCGGTGTTTTGATACACGGTGGCATCCACCCTTCCGTACTCCACCGACGGGCCCCACTCCTGATCCGGCAAATAATCCTTGTATGCCGGACCGCCGCAATTGATTTTCACCGGAAATGTGAGCGGTTTTGATTTCACCGGAAAAATATTCCGCACTCCCGAGCTGTTCTGGGAAGCCGAACGGTCCTTCACATTGGCGATGATGATGTTCTGCAGCGAATCCTTTTGATAATTCGACAATGTCAGAAAAACGGACTGTGAATCCCGCTGCAGCACCGCAGCGGTCACCGGCATGGCCGTATTGATGTAATTGTTGGCAAATTGCGCGGAGACAGGATCGACCTCTTCGGAAAATTTCACGAGAACCCCTTGCTCTTCCGCGCGGGCGAACTTCACCCCGGGGCCGGCATTATCGTTGTATCCAAGCGCATTTTCTTTGGTCAGGCAGAGAATCAGAGAACCGTCCCGAAACACCGCATTGGCCTGTACAAAATCGCACTGATTGCCGTTAAACGTGTGCGTCGCTTTCTCCCACCGCTCCTGATCCCATGCGTCAAAATCGTCTTTCCATTGCACGGTGAAATTGTTTCCCGTGCCGCTCGTGCCGGTGCCGGGCGTGTAGGAGGAATAGCGGACCCAGTCATAGTAGGCGAATGCGGGAAGGACATTTTCATTCCACTCACCGACCCAGTTGGCATAAACCGGATTCCAGATATTCATCATGATTTTTTGTGGCAGATTCAGCTGTTGAATATGCGTGCCGGTCTGACGGTGCACTTCCACGCTGTCCACGAACCATGCAACGTACGTCGGCGTCCATTCGAACGCGTACACATGAAAATCCTCATGCGGCGAAAACGGCGCCTGATAATGACTCACATGGTTGATTTGACCCGGTGTGATCGGATTAAATTGAATGTCGTCGGCATACCGGCCGAGAATTTCAATGTCGATTTCATTCCACGCCGTATTCGGATTGTCGTCGTTGTACGTAAAAAATGTGCTTAACACCCCTTCCCGGTGTGCGGACTTCATCCGCACTTCGAATCGTCCGTACGTGTACGACGCCTTCGTTCGGTATTCCGCTCCTTTATAGATTTTCGCCGGCAGCAGGGGAACGAACACGAGCAGCAAAAAAAAGAAAAGTCGTTTCATTTCACCACCGCCATTTTTTTTACGGAAGTATATCGATCCGCCGTCAACCGGTAGAAATAGATGCCGGAGGCGAGCGACGATGCGTCGAACGGAACGGCGTATTCCCCCGGTTCTTTCCGTTCATTCAACAGCGTCGAAATTTTTTTTCCCACCACATCAAACACCGTCATCGTCACCGTGCCGGTGACGGGGAGCGAAAACCGGATTGTCGTGATTGGATTGAACGGATTGGGATAATTTTGCGCAAGCGAAAACTCGGACGGAATCCCGGAACCCGTCCGGTGCGGCACTGCCGTAATATATTCGCTGTTTTCCGCGTACTGTCCGTATTTGGACCGGAGGGATGTATAGACCGGTTTTTGGACATCGCGGTTCATCCGGATCAATCCCATACTTTGGAAACCGCTCGTTTGACGGTACCAATCAAAGATGCACCACCAGGTAACGCCGGCAATAAATCCTGCGGGATTTAGAGTCCCTTCGTTTGTCATCGGAATACGCGGTTCGAACGCGAGGAACGTCGAATCGAATGTCTCGGTCTGTTTCGTCAGCTGCGTCATATCTTCGCCGGACCAATAACCGTATTCGGTGGCGATGACCGGTTTTTTCGGATAAACATCGTGCGCGTCCACCGTGAAATATTTTGTACCGCGGTATTTTCCCATTCCGCCCGGATCGTAAAAAATTCCGAAATACATTGTCCACCCGGCGACATCCAGCTGCGCTTGCGATTCGTCATGCGGCCCCGGCCTGTCCGCGGCGGCGGATTGTGTCAGCAGCCGGCCGTCCGGATACGATGTTTCAACGTCGGAGCGGATCATGTTATAAAAGGCGATTCTCCCCGCGACATCGCGGCATTCGTTGCTGAGACTCCAGAGCCCGATGGAGGGACGATTGCGGTCACGAAATGCCATTTCGCGGAACATTTGCCGGTGAATAAACCGGACACTGTTTTGAATGAGCCACGGCAATGTCTCATCGAACCACCACACGGGGATCTCCTCCATGATCAACAATCCCACGCGATCGGCCGCAAGATAGGTGAAGGGATGATTCGGATAATGTCCGGTGCGGAGATAGTTCGCGTTCGCCTGTTTGACGATGTTCAGATCGGAGAGAATCACCGCCGGGGGGATGCTTCGTCCGTACAACGGATGATCCTCGTGACGCGCCACTCCGTGCAGGAAGACCGGTTTCCCATTAAGATAGATCTTGTCGTTCACGGTGGAGATCGTCCGGATGCCGAACTGCGTCGTCAATTCGTCCTTCACCGTACCGTTCTGGGAAAGGGTCACGGTTAAGAGATACAAATTCGGTTTTTTCGGGGACCAGAGCTGCGGATCGTTGACGATAAGCGTCGTTGCCCACGTTGCGATCGAATCGGCAGGAATGGAGATCGTTTGCTGCGTTACCCCCTGTACCGTCACGGCTGATCCCGCCAGTTCGGCGGAAATTTCCTTTCCGAAGAGTGAGGTATCGGAAACCATCGTTTTCACCTTCAGCGACACGTCGACCGTGCTGCCCGCCAACAGTTGATTCTGCAGAACAACGGAGACATCGATCGTTCCGTTGATATTTTTCGTCACCACATCGGCGCGGGTCACCGACAGTTTGTCGGTGAACTCCAGAGAGACGTCATGAATGATTCCGGTATAGTTAAACCAGTCGCATTCATAGTACGGAACGATATCCTTCCTCGTGCCCCACGGAATATTATCCACCCGCACCACCAGCACATTGGCGCTGTCGAACCGGAGCGCGGAGGAGACGTCGAACGCAAACGGGGTGAATCCCCCTTCATGCCATCCGAGATACGTTCCGTTCAGCCAGACATCGGCGATATAATTGACGGCGGTGAATTTCAGCCGCACGTCGCGCTGCTGCAGAGAATCGGCAACGAAAAATTTCGTGCGATACCACACACCGTCCTGATAAAATTCCGGGACTTTTTCGTTGGCGTTCAGCGTATTTTCCACACCCGGAATCTGTTTTGTCGGCCACGCCGCATCGTTATATTGCGGCGATGTGCGACCGTTCGCTTCGGCCATCAATTGAGCCATGCCGGCCGAATCCCGTTTCGTCAGCGAAACAGTGTGATTGGCGCTGAACCGCGATTTTTTCCAGAGGCCGGAAAGGGAGATCGTTGTCCGCCGCTGCTTTTCGAACGTGGGGAACGGAATGCCGAGCTGATACGGTACCGTGATGCCGTTCACCGTTTCGAGGCGGAAGGAAGCGGGAAGCGAACCGACCTGGGCCGTCGCCGGGAGGGAACAGATCAACAATATGAACGATCGGTAAAAAATTTTCATGGATACGCGGGACGGCGGTACGTTCAAAACAGGATCCTGACGGAAAATTTTTGCGCATTATCCAAAATTCCGAAATCCTGATAACCGTAATCGACGGCGATCCGGACATTCCCCACCAGCGCTTGATAGACACCGATCCCGAGCGTCATCCCCTCTTCGGAATCGGCCAGAAACATCGACGTGTATCCGCCGCGCAGCGCCAGAAAATCGTTGAAGACATACTCGCCGCCGAGATCGATGCTCTCATAGTTATCGTTCGGATGGGAGGCGTCCACTGCAAGAGTCAACACGTTGGATTCGGTGGAGAAAACTTTATAGGCGACGCCGACTTTGAAATTCAGCGGCAGCGCCCATTCTTCCGTGGCGAGATTCGCAGGGATTTTTCCATTATTGCCGGTGGTTGACGGGTCGAGATCGTGCGTGACAGCGGACGAAGTGCCGGCCATCTGCATCTTCGTGCCGAAATTCGAGATCGACATGCCGAGCACGGCACCGTCGAACGGCGTGATATACTTGACTCCGATGTCGATAGCAATGGCGCTTGCGCTCATTTTCCAGATCCGCTGGTACACAAATTTCGGATTAAATCCGATGGAGAACTTGTCGGTCAGTTTCACCGCATAAGCGACGCTGAAGGCGATGTCGGAGACGGAAAAGGTTTCGCCGTTGCCGTCCGGATCGTCCGTGGTGGTCACCCGCATCTCATCGATACCGGAGGCAGTGAACGACAGACCGAGCGTCCCCAGGTCCCCCAACGCGAGGGTGGTCGCCAGATAGTTGTATTGGATATCGGCGAACCATTGTGTGTGGTCCACAAACATCGAATTTCCGGAAATATCCGCGATTCCGGCCGGATTCCAGTACATCGCACTCGGATCGTCCGCCACGGCGACAAAGGCGCCCCCCATGGAAAGAGCGCGGGCTCCCTGACCGATGGAGAGGAACGGCGCCGCGGTAGTCCCTTTTTTGGAGACATTGGAATTGAACGTCTGCGCGGCGGCGAACGAAACGCAGAGCAGCAGCGCCGCGGTGAGGGAAAATTTTAAACGTGGTCTGGTCATGTGCATTTACCTTCTTATTTGATCACCGCAAACTTGCCGATATGTTCGCCGACGCCCGGAGCGTTGACATGATACACGTACAAACCGTACGCTACTTCCATTCCGTCATCCGAGATGAGATCCCACGAAAGTGCGCCGCTGGTCATCGTCGGTGTTTTCACCAGCGTCTTCACCAGCGCACCGTTGATGGTGAAAATTTTCACCGTACATTCCGCGGGAAGGTTGACGATGTCGATCTTCCGGTCGCCGCGCCCGCTTTGATAGAGCGAACGCCGTTCCCATTTGGCGGCAGCCACGTACGGATTCGGAACGACTGAAATGTTCTTCATCCGGTCCTTCGCCAGCTGGTTGTCCAACCGCGAGGAGCGTGTTTTCACTTCGAAATAATCACCCCCGGCGAACGGTTTCGTCGTTTTGATCACGATTTTGTCCCCTTCGGTCGGGAACACCGGCGAAGTGAACGGACGGATCGAGTAGACAAAGTTGTAGGCGATCTTGAAGTTCGAGGGGTCGACATATCCGTCCAAAATGCGAACGGTGTCGCCGACGGAAAACGTACCGTTGCCGTCCGCATCATGAATGAGAAACTTCGCGCGGTAACCGCCGGTGGTGTTGGTAATGGTGAAATTGACGGAATCGCGGATGAACACCGGCGGATCGTCGAACGGCGGAATATCCTGATCCGTATTGAAAAATTTGATCTCATAATCCGCCGGCCAATCCTCGTTCAGCGCGGCGTTTAACTTATCCAGGCCGAGGCGAAGCTGCAGGTTGGATTTGCTGCCGGGAACCCATCCGGAAGCGGTATCGATCACCGCAATTACGGTGTCGTTGTTCACGGAGATCGTCATGCCGTCAATCGGCGGCGTGGTGACGTTCATTTTCACTTTTTTCGCGACGGTGTCTGCCGTCGTGGAATTCGCGGCGGTCCGCACGACATTGTACGAGGCGGTCTTATAATTCGGAAACGCGCCGGTCGAGTCGAAGAGAATCCGGTACGTATTCCCTTCCTTCACCTGCGTCGGATTGACGATGCGCATGGTCATCGTCCCGGTGCCGATCCCCTGTTTCAACCGCACGGTGCTCCCTTCAATGTTCGGCGGAACGTATCCCGCCGCCTGAGCGTTCGGGATGACGACGGCGCAGTTTTGATCGACAAACTTCAGCGTGCCGTTAAAATCTTCGGAGATGATCATCGTACATTCGGAGGGCGTGAGGCCGCCGACCGGGCCGAAGAACGGATCAATTTTTGTCGGCACCACCCCTTGATCATACGACACCAGTGCGTAATAATATTTCGTTCCGTTCACCACCGATTCATCCACATAGGCATTGACCAAACCGGTCTCGCTGCCGCGCCAGAAATGGGCGCCGTTGATTCCGACCGGATCGGGGCCTTGAATGCTGTCCACCAGGTCCCACTGCATGATCGGTTTGGAATATTTGGCGTTCCCTTTGGAATCGGTAATCACTTTCAGGTCCTGAAATTCCGGCTCCGAACTGCGGTAAAGCAGATATCCTTCAAAATCGAATTTTTTCAGAAACCGGTCGTACGATTTTTCCGCCACCGCATCCCAATAGAGGTACACTTTTTTGTCGCCGGGCACGGCGGTGAGCGTCGGTGTCAGCGGCGGCTGGGCGAAATTATAATTAGCATTATAGATCGCCTGCACCGTCACTTTGTTGAAGATCAGATCGGTGAGATCGTCGCCGAAGAGGATCGCGATGGAGAACCGTTCGCGTTGATTCCGTTTCAGCGGAAAGACACCCGACGAGAAGACCATGGAAATATTCGCGTTGGAGATCATCGTGTCCACAAATCCTCCCGTCATCACATCCCACATAATGTTGTCGTTTTTCGGCCAGACGCCGGTCGGGCCTTTGTTGCCGAGGATGTTGATGTAGGCGGACTGCAATCCGATCTGATCCGATTCGTCTTTATCTGTCCGGTCGAACGCCGGTTCGCCGAGCGTCGGCACGCCGTCCCCTTCTCCCTCATCCCGTCCGGAATATTGCAGATCGAACGGTCCGACGCCGTCTTTTCCGAGATCGTCGTTCAGCGGTTCGTCTTCGTCCCATTTTCCGTTGTTGTTCACATCCGTGTAACCGACCCAATCTTCGTCATTGTCGATGCCGTCATCGCGCCGTTCGTCCACCATATTTAAATTGTAGGCGGTGCCGTTTTTCCACAACGTGCCGTCGGTCTTTAAAGCATCGCCGTCGTCGTCGATGCCGTTATTACCGTTGCCGGGACTTTCAAGGAATGACTGGCCGTAATATCCGGTGGTATAGTTATCCGGAAGCCCTTTGCCGGTCGGCGCCCAGGTATACGCCAGATCGAGCTGCTTGTCGAAGCGGGCATCGTTGTTCACCGAACCGACGCTCGGGTCGGTATAAAATCCAAAGACGGTGGAATCGTAATGATTGTCCGAGATATTGATGATGTCGTAATGCCAGAAGACGATATCTTCTGCCAGCACGTGCGTCCATTGGAACCCGCGAACTTCCACGCGCAGCCCCAACCCGCCGCGCCCCGAATCGGAGGCGATGGGATAAAAGCGGTCGAGTACGTTCGTGAACTCTTTGTCCGGCGAATCGTCGATCACAAAATAGGTCTCCAGCTGCGCGTTGCTCACTCCCCGGCCGAAATAACCGTACCAATATCCGTCCCATTTTTTGATGGAATCTTCCTGCGTGCCGTAGAGGTCGTAAAAGATGGAGCGGGGCCAGCGTGTGGGAAAGGTGGATTTGTCGATATTAATTCCCGGTTTTGTCGATGCCGGATGAACATACCCGGGGACCGGTTCGAGTCCCCAGATGTCGCGGGTGACCGGATCGAAATCCATTTCTTCGCGATAGGAGGATTGAATGGGGGTGATATATTTCACCCGTCCGGTGGCATCGGTGATTTTCACTTTGGAGCCGATGAGCAGTCCGAGCCCATCCAGGCTGCGGTGTCCCGTCCCTTTCGGCCATTCGCCGTGCGGCGCGGAGACGGCGCCGTCGAACCAGTCGGAGACTTCACCGGAGTTTTGATATACGGTCCGGACGAGGTTGCCGTCCAGCATCCCTTTTTTCCGGTATTGAATATTTCCTTTCGGTTCGTCGCGGAACATCTGCACTTGCGGCGTCACCTGCGCGAAAAGCGCGGTAGCGGCAGCCACGGTGAGAATTCCTGCGCGGATCAGAGTCGAAGTTGTTTTCATAAGTCGGTGAAGGCGATGTGATCGCGGTAAAGTGAATTAAAAGTCGAGATTAAATCCGATGCGCACGTTGCGCGGCGACGAGATCGATGTGGGATTGTTCAGCCATTCCTGCATCGTGTTCAAACCATAGATCGGTCCGGCTTCGTCGAGAAAGATGTTTCTGTTCGCGCGGCCGCTCGCGGCGTCGACGTTGTACTCATTCTGTATATCCAGGATATTATACACCAACAGGAATATGTTTCCGCTTAACCCGAACAGTCCGAGCGATTTTTCGGCCCGGAAATCGAGCGAATACGTGGAAGGTTTGAGTCCGCCGTTTTCGAACCGCAATCCTCCGCTCACGCGGATGCTTTCCGTATACGGGAATCCGACGCCATAGCCGAAGATCAATCCGGTCATCCAGTTCCCCTGATCGCCGACGTTCAGTGACACGTTCAACGTAGAGCGCTGGTCCCAATCCAGCGGCACCACCTTTTTATTGGTGGCGAGCGGAGGATCGGACTGGTTGTTAAAGAAGACCGACAACGGATCGGAGGCGTTCCCTTCGGCGATCTGATAGGTATAGTCGGCGCGCAGGCTGTAGTAGTCCGCGTACCGTTTTTCCATGGAAACGATAAATCCGCGCACGTTGCCGTAATCGCGGTTCACGTAACGGGCATATTTGAAACCTTCATGCGTTTGGATGATCTCCGTCCCCAGCAAATTGCGGATGTCGCGATAATAAATCGTGAAGTCAAAGCCGATGTTCTCGAACACCTCCTGTTGTAGTCCGAGCTCATACATGACCGTCCGCTGGGCGTCGATGTCCGGATTGCCGGTGACGTTCTGCAGCTGCGCGGTCGGGGCGATCAGATAATCGGTGTTGGTGTACAGATTTCCGAAGGCCGGTATCTGGAAAAAATGACCGTACGAAAAGTGGATGACCCCTTTGTCCGTGATCGGGAATGAAACGCCGAGGCGGGGACTGATCTGGATTTTCTCCGACGCGTCCTTCATCGTACCGGCCACACCGAAAGCGGAATCAAACAGCGAGTTCCGCATGGGATTTTTCAGGTCCGCCAGGATCTGCGCGTTCGGATCGAAGTAATCCATCCGGAGTCCGGCATTGATGATCATGATGCCGTATTCCATCTTATCCTGCACATACGCGGAAATTTCGAGCGGTTTTTTGCGGTATTCCTGATTGCCGATCGTGCCGAGCTGCGGGTATTTGGGCCGGTACACGGAATCGGCGGAGCTGGTCGATTCGTAGGACAAGCCGGTGCCGTGATCGTACAGATCATGCACCCGCGTCTCGACGCCGACGCCGATTTTGTGCTCTTTGGTGATCTGGGACGACAATGTCCATTGAGCGATCATCGTCGTGGTTCTGTTCTCATACCGTCCTCCCTGGTTCCCGCCGGAACGGAAGGTGTTGTCCGAAATCGGAGCGCCGCGGTACGGATTGACATACCGCGGATCGTACGGATCTTCGTAGAGATATCCTTTGCCGGTGAACCGGTTCACGGAGAACTTCAATGCCTGGAAGGTGTTGCTGCTCACCACATGGTTGATCTGCAGGTTCTGCATCCAGTTTTCGCTGAAGTGATTCATGATGCCGTCGGGGGTCCATTTGTACGAATGATCGTATCCTTTCCATCGGGCATTCTCGAAAAATCCGCCGACGCTGAACCGGAATGCATCGAGCGCATAGGAAAGTTTGGCGTTGAAAGAATATTTTTTGTACGGGTTCATGGAAACAAATTCCCCGTTCCCGGTATTCTGATTGATATAGAACGACCGGTCGTTCGGGATCGGGAAGATCGGCACATCGTCCGTGATGTTATAGACCCGTTTGCCGTAGAGATGCCCTTCTTCATCCTGCAGACGGCCCGTCATAAAAAACGAAAGATTGTTCATCAGGTACGTGGGGCCGCTCAGGCTGAATTGATAATTTTTCGTCCGGAAAAGATTCAGCTTGTCCAGATTCACGAAGATATCGGTATTGTCCGTAAAGAAGTCGCCGATATACACGCCGAACGAACCGTGGATCTCGGCGGAGGAGCCGTCCTGCGTGACGATGTTCACCACGCCGGACATGGCCTGTCCGTATTCGGCATTGAACGTACCGCTGATCACTTCCATTTCGCGGACGGAGGCGTTCTCCGGAATAAATCCGGCGTTTCCGCTCATCGGATTGTTGACCGGGATCCCGTCCACCAAATACGCCACTTCGCCGGTCCGGCCGCCGCGGAAGTGTCCGCCGACGACGCCGGCCTGCAGATTGATTACCTGGCTGAGATTTTCGACCGGCATCACTTTCATCTCTTCCGACGAGACGGTGACGGAGGAGGAGGTGAGATCTTTCTGCACGAGTTGCCGCTGCGCCACCACAACCACTTCGTCCCCTTCAATCACGGATTCTTCGAGCTGCACGTCGATGGTGGTCGTGAGATCGATCTTCACGCCAACGTTTCTGATCGTCGCCGTTTTGTATCCCAGACTGGAGACGGTGAGCGTGTAGGTTCCGGGAAGGACGTTGCCGATGCTGTAGTCCCCTTCAAAATCGGAGGAGGCGCCGAGTTTTGTCCCCTGAATGATCACCGAAACGCCGATGAGCGGTTCGTTCGTCCGTTTATCGGTGATCGTGCCGGCGATTTTTCCGGTTTGTCCGGCCATCGCCCCCGCGGATAACAACAGGAGTGCGAGGGCGGTCCGGGTGAGATTGCGGAATATGCGATTGAGCGGTGCGAGATACGTCATGAGCGTCTTTTCTTCAGTGGTGGTGGTTCCGTCTGCTGTGAAAGAACGATCACGAATCGCCCTTTCATCACATCCGGCACCGATTTTGTCAGCTGCCGTTCGTTAACACAATGCAACCGCCGCAAACATCGCGGCGGCTGCACTGCAGGAGGAGGAACATCTGTTATTTCAACAACATCATTTTTTTCGTCGCAACGGATGTACCCGCTTCGATCCGGTAGAGATACACGCCGGAAGCGAGGGTGGCGGCGTCGAACGTTGCAACGTACGATCCGGCCGATTGTTCGGCTGAAACGAGCGTCATCACTTCACGTCCGAGAACATCGTACACCTTCAACGTCACCAAACCGGACACCGGAACGCTGTACCGGATGCTGGTGGTGGGGTTGAACGGATTCGGATAGTTCTGCGACAGTTCGAACGAAACGGCGACCGGCGATTCCTGACGCACGGAGGTCGGGTTCCATTGCGGACCGACCCACGTATGCGACCAGCGCCACATATCCTGCCACGCGTTGTCGTCGTTAAATTGCGAATAGCACAGGATACCGTCGCGTGCCGCCCACGGTTCGTTCGGATTGAAGGTCTTTCCGTCGTTGTCGTTCACGGAGAAGTCGATCGGAATCCGTTTGCCGAGTTTCGGAACGAACTTCACATCACCGGAAGAAGAATCCGCGAATACCTGGAACGGAATTTTCGCTTCGATCGTATATCCCGCCGTTAATGTTTTTTTCTTCCACACATACGAAGCGCCGGGATGCATCAGGGTTTTAAAGTTGCCCGGGTTGTCCATGTAGAGACCGTATTTCGAGAACCGGAGGTGATAATCCGGCGTCGCACCCCGTTTGTAACCGGTGTGACGTTTTCCTCTCCAATCATACAGGCCGATGAACAGGTCCGGACAATCGACGGCGTAACTCGCCTGGAGGTTCAACAAGCTGTCGGTGCTGACGATATCGTCCACCACATCGAACGCCACATACAGATAGTCGGCATCCATTGCGAGATACGATTTCACGAGAAGATCGGCATCGTTATCAACGGCGCCGCCGGTCACCACATGGCCTTCGCCGGTGGCGGGCGTTTTGCTGATGGCGATCGGTTTAATGTTCGCGGCGGTCCATTCCGTCAAAGCCGCATCGTTCACGAAGTTCGCCGGTGCGCCGAAATTGATCACGGGAACACCTTTTGCCATCGTCGTCACTTTCGCGCTGACGCCGACCGGGCTGACGTTGCTGGAGCCGTCGACGGCATTGACGCCGTAGTAGTACGAGATGCTTTGATCGGTCGCCGGTGCGCGCAACACGTGACTCACGGCGCCGGTGAGCGGTGCCAATTTATACGGCGGAAGATCTTCCACCGTGGAATCGGCCACATCCGTAAAAGCATTTTCGCTGAAGAACACGTTGTATTTGGCATCAGGTTCGTTCGGTACGTCGGTCCAGGTGACCACGTTGACGAACGATCCGGAGATGGCGGAGACACCGGTGGGTGCATCCGGAGCGATCACGTCGAACACCGGATTGCCGGTCCACAGATCGGTGATATACACCACTTTACCGGCGATGGCGGTTGCTTGCGCCATCAATCCGAACTTGTTCACGGCGGTCGTGTCGAAATTCGGTTTGCCGTCGTTGAACGTCATATCTTTCAACGCAAATTTATAGGAATGCCATGCATTGTCCGCAATCGGTTTGAAGATGATACCGCGAACACCGTTGGCGGACTCGAACTGTACGCGCAGCGTGTCGACGCCTGTTTCCGCTTTCATTTTAAATTTCAAGCTATCCTTCGTCCACGCACCCATCATATTGGTCGTCTGCAGATCGAATCCCCAGCCGGACCAGCCGTTCCCCCACTCATTTCCCATCGTCCATTTGATCGCATTCGCTTTGCTCGTCGTACCCGCACCGACTTCAACGCCGATGGAGGATTGACCCCACGACCAGGTATTCGTCACGGTGCTGGAATAATCTTTTCCATTGAAGAGTAAAACGGGAACCGCTTTGGTACCGAACCGTTCGAATTTATCGAACGATACTTCAATCGAATCGATGTCCAACGTTGCGGTCACGATCACCAATCTCCACCCTTTGATCTTGTCGAGATCAAATTTCTGGTTGTTGCGGGAGAGACCCCAGCTGAGCGGCGGCATGATGAATCCGGTGGAATCGGGATCTTCCACACCGGTCGACACACGTTCACGCAGCGACACGCGCAGGTTCACCCAACCGGAATTCACGTTGTCCAGGATCGTTTTGTTTTCATAATCCCAGAATTCCACCGGTTCGGTCGGGCTCGATTGATCGGTAAATTGGAAACGGAACGAGACGTTCTGCGGTTTGGACGGGGCCATACGGACCTTGATCCACACGCTCAGCGATTCGCTGGTGCTCCAGTTGATCAGGTTTTCTCCCTCTTTCGTTTCATATCCGAATTCGGCATAGGTGCCCCAGGAATGTTTGTCCGCCAAAACGCTGCGAACTTTCAAGGATGCCCCGCCTTCCACCTTGTCCGTGGAATCGACTTTCAGCGAAATCGTCGACGGTGCTTCCAATCCGGTGTTGAACAGCGTATCCGGACGCGGCCGGTCGAAATTATCGATCGACGTGTATTGTCCGTACGACATCATTGCCGCACAAACAATTGCGAATAGTATAAACTGTATCCTTCGCATGTTAATACCTCCTAAGTGATATAGATGTGTTGGTGAATTATATGAAACATAACGTGAAACTACTACGGAACATGTTTAAATTTTTGATTTGGAGATCAGCTTTTGGACCACCACCAGTTCTCCCGCTTTTACCAGAACCGCATATCCGATCCCGGTCACGAACAGACCGCCGGCGGCGGCATCGAACAAATGGTCCGCTCCGCCGAACAACGTACGTCCGCTCAACAACCATGCTCCCCACTCCGCCGCACCGTACGACAATCCGATCAGCAGACTGGCCGATTTCGCCGGGCCGGAATTTTTTTTCCCGACGGCGGAAATGAGAAAAATCGCCACCAGCGGCGCCGAAAAGACGCAAAGAAATCCAACATAAGAGATCACCACACCGCTGCCGGCATCACGCGCCACGGGAATCATCAGAATCGCAAAGATCACGGAAAAAACGGTGGCCAGTTTGTTCATCAGCGATTGTTTTTCGCTCGAAACCGACAGATGCCACTGCGGGTATACCTGACGGGAAAAGACGAGGCCGATCGAATAAAAGGTCGAGACAAAAAGTGCGAATATGACGCTCACGGCACAAAATACCGCCGCTGCGTTGACCGCCGTCGTTTCCGGAAGTGCGGTAAATTGTCCGGGAACACCGGTCCGCTGCAGAAGCACCGTCACGGCAACAATTCCTACGGCACTCAGCAATATCGTCCGGACAACAGAGGCGCGTGTCGATTCATGAGAAATTTCACCTCCCGGCTTCATCCACAACAGCCAGAACAGGACGACCGCGGCGGCAATAATCACCGATGCGGGAGAATTTACCCATGCCGAGGAGATGCCGGCAGGGACCGCGTGATGGAACAACGATGAATGAAAGACCGAAGCGATCGGAGCGGAAAAAACAAATGTGTCAATGCATAACAGCAGCACACCGGTCACGGCCGCCCCGGCGGCGATGGTCTCGATCCGTTGAATCACCCACAGCGAACCGGTTACGGCGATCAATCCCGCGAAGACGATCAATCCGATCATAAAAATGGTGTGTGTTTGACTGAGTGTAAACGTGAGCAGCACATCGAAGGCACCAATCACGGCGAACATCCGGATCACCGAGAGGTAAAGGAGAGCGTGCAGCGAAAGGATCTTTTTTCCGGCTGGGGGCAGCGGTGCGAACAATTGCACCGCATCGAATGGTTTCGCGAAAATTAAGGAGAGCAGGATCACCGCAACCGCCGGCACCATCCACAACATCCATCCGCCGGCCGTGACATCGAACGGCAGCAAAAACAGCAGAAAACCGAAGAGTACCGATGTCACGACAGAAGAATTCAACGCCATTCTCCTTTCGGTGCGGCAATCATCGATACAGGGGGTAATCCAACGGTCATTCGTTCTCCGGGGTCCTTTTTTTTCACATCCTGTCGCGGACAGGAAGGGGCATACGTCGTTGTTGCATGTTGTATGCCAAAAGTCCGATATCAAAATTTGAACGAATTAGCGAAGAAACGGTGCGGAAATGGGGAGGAGTGTTATCATTTCGATAACGGCGGGATTATAAATCTGATAATTGAGATTCGCGCGAAGCAGCGGAGCGATTGGTCTATTTTATGCTCAATTCCTTGCACATCCGATGGTAATTGGAGGGAGCGAGGCCGAGTTTTTTCGCGGCGTCGGCGTCGGACGTGGAGTTCGAGCGGATAAATTCAAAATATTTTTGCCGCACCAGCCGTTCCACCTGCCGAAGCGGTAGGATCTCCTGCAATGCGGAAAAATCGAACGACGCCGAAAGCGGATTCATCTTTTCGCCCTCCGCATTTCCGAGCACGAAACGGATTGTTTCGCGGCTGATCACCAGGTCGCCGATAAACAGAAGTCGCTGCACGACATTCTTCAATTCGCGGATGTTCCCCTTCCAAGGGGCCGACCGCAGCAACTGCATCGCCTCTTCGGTAATTTCCGGTACCGGTTTTCCCATATCCGCACTGAAGATCTCCATGAAATATTCGATCAGCAGCGGAATGTCCTCCCCTCTTTCGCGCAGCGAGGGGACGTGAATCGGCACCACATTCAGCCGATAGTAGAGATCTTCGCGGAACGATTTTGCCTCCACCTCTTTTTCCAGATTTTTATTCGAGGCGGCGATGATCCGCACATCCACCTTCACCGGTTCGGTCCTGCCGATCTTTTCGATCTCCCCTTCCTGGATTACCCGAAGGAGTTTCACCTGCGCGGAGAGGGGCAATTCGCCGATTTCATCGAGAAACACCGTGCCGTGATTCGCCTGTTCGAACAATCCCGGCTTGGAAGCAGTGGCGCCGGTGAACGCCCCTTTTTCATAGCCGAACAATTCGCTTTCCACCAGCTCGGCGGGAATACTTCCGCAGTTAATCGGAACGAAGTTTTCCAGCCGGCGTTTGCTCGTGTAATGAATGTTCTGCGCCACCAGTTCTTTGCCGGTGCCGGAGGAACCGGAGATAAGCACACTCACGTCGGACTCGGCGCATTTTTCGATCTGCCGGCGCAGCTGTTCGGCGGAGGGTGAATTGCCGATGATCTTTTTTTGTTCCAGCGTGGATTCGATCGAGCGGAGCAGTTTGCGCGCCGTTTTGGTCCGCTCTTTTTCCAACTGCGATTTGTTGTACGCGTTGATAATGGAGAGGATAAAATCGGTCGGCTGATAGATATATTCGTCGATGTCTCCCGGATATTTCGTACAATACCAATAGGCGCCGGCCCGCATCAGACTGTCCGCAAAATCGAAATCGGCGATGTTCACCGTCATTTTCGTGATCACGATGATCTGCAGCGACGGTTCGATTTTTTTGATCTCTTTGATGAGGCTCTCCCCCATGATCCCGCCGGCGATCTGAAAATCCATAATGATCACATCGAACGTTTCTTTGGACTGTTGCAGCAGGTCGAGCGCCACACGCCCGTTGGAAACCACTTTTTTGATCTTAATCCGGCCGGCGAACGGACGCAGCGTGTTTTCCACGCGGCGCACATCGAACGCTTCGTCTTCGATCAGCAATATATGGATCGGTTTTTCGGCGCTCATACGGCGGTCCGGGGAATAGTGACGGTGAAAACGGCTCCGCCTCCGTCGGCGTTCTCCGCGTCGATCGTCCAACCGCACCGTTGTGTGGCGATTTCATACGCGATATAACAGCCGTATCCCGAATGGGAATTCCCTCCGACCACTTTGGTGGAGGTGTGTTCCAGAAAGATTTTTTTCCTTCCGTTTCGATCGCGCTGCAGCAGCCACGGTTCGATTCCGGTGCCGTTGTCCCGCACGATCACGCGGATGAGGTTCTGGTCCGGGTCGTACTCCGTCCGGAGCGTGATCACGAGATCGTTGTTCCCCGCGTGGTCGATGCAGTTCTGAATGACCGGTTCGAATACTTCCCACGCCACAAATTCATTGATGTGCACCGCCGGAACACGGTCATCCAGTTCCAGCGTAAAGATGACCGCATCGGAAACCAGCGAGATCCGTTTGAACACATGCGTGACGAGGAACGTCAGCACCTCGTTGATCTTGGTCGAAAAAATGCTGCTGCGGATCGTTTGCATCGGCGGATCGTACCATTTCATGTCATAGATCACCCGGGCGATAAAATTGGCGTATTTGTTGATCCGCGATTTGACCGTATCGATGTTCTCCGCCGTCAACATGCGGAGGTCCTCTTTAATGAATCCCATGATCTTCTCCGCCTTGTGATGCGTATGATAGATCCGTTTTGTGAAGAGGAGTTCGTTTTCGATGTTGATCTGTTCCGCCAGATGCCGTTTTTGTTCTTCAAACAGGAGGAACTGCGCTTTGTTCCTCTCCCGCAGCGTATAGGTGGAAATATAGAACATCGCCAACAGTCCGAAAAAAATCAGCGCGGAGTATGTCACGGAGGTCTCGTCGTACGTGGTGATCATCTCTTTGGTGATCACGCTGAAATCGGGGGTGTTCTTCATGTAAATGGCGCCGGAAAATTCGCCGCGCGGCACGAACGGCACGAACGTGTGGAACGTCTGGCGGTCCGACACGACGGTGACGATCTGTTCTTTGGCGCGGAATTCTTCCATCATCGCCGCATACAGCCGGATTGCTTCGTCATGGTTCCAGGAGGAGACCGGGAGCTCTTTGTCGTCGTTGAAAATGTATTGATACAACGTCTGGCCGTCGTCGATGGCAACGATGGCGGAATCAATCACCACGAGAAGACATATCTCCTGCACGTTTTGATGGAGATACTGCTGGCTGAGGATGATGTTCAGATCCTGTACGATCTTGTTCACTTCATGCTGCTGCAGCGCCTCGTTTTTGGAGCGGGATTCCAGCAGCAGCTCCAGCGAGGTCGCCGTCAGGTTCGCCATACGCTCCGCGGAATCCTGCTGGTACCATTCCTGCGTGTTCACGAGGATGTTCTGGAGGGAAAATTTATGCACGAACGAAACGATCACCTGAAAGACGATCAGGATGATGAACAGCACGGTCAAATGCCGGATTTCGAACCGGTATTGACCGAAACTGTCGCGCAGTCGTTTGAAAAGAGTCGGGGCGCTCATTTCGGCAGTTCACTGTTGGATTCGATCAACCGGGCGGCTTCGGCCAGCGCTTTTTCCACGCTCATCTCCCCTTTCACCGCCAAGTGCGCAAAGTGCGCAATGATGTCGGAAATTTTCGTGTATTCTTCCAACGACGGCCGGTGAAATCCCCGTTCGATCAACGTGCGGTAAAACGACAGTTTGGGAAACCGCTGCAGATACAGCGAGTCCGAATAAACATCCCTGTTCACCGGAATATAATCCCCCAATTCGAACATGATCTTCTTTGCTTCGGTGGATTGCAGGAAGCGGACGAATTCCACCGCCGCCTCTTTGTTGTTGGAAAACTTGGAGATCATCAGATTCCAGCCGCCGTAGACCGACGTAATTTTTTGTCCGGGAAAATGCGGCAGCGACGCCCGACCGATCGCGGCAAATTTGCTCGTATCGTCGTAGATCAGGCGGTAATTTTCCACGAGATTGGACCAGCCGCGGACGAACATGGCGTCGTTTTTGAGCCAATATTCATAACTTTTGTTTTCATCGAATTGCGTCACGACCGGCGGCGTAATCTTGTATCGTGCGATGAAGTCCACCAGCGTTTGCAGCGCCCGCCGGGCGGTCGGGGTGTTGATATTGATCGTGTTGCCGCGGAAAAAATTTTCATCCATCGAGGCGAGGATCTCGAAATAATTACAGTTCAGCCCTTCGTAATCGTTCGCCTGAAAAATGTAGAACGGCTTCCCCTTCATGCCGAGCCGTTCTTGCAGCGCGATCAGCTCCGGCCAAGTGATGGAGCGTTGCAGCCGTTCTTCAATCTGCGCCGCATCGGGAAGTTTCGCCAGAAGGTCCTTCCGGTAATACATCATCCCCACATCGATGTACAACGGCATGGCCACCAGTTGATTGTTCGTGATGCAAGACTGCAATGTGGGCGAAAGGATGTTCGCCTTATCCTCTTCCGTAAAATATGCATCGAGCGGTTCGCACCACTTGGCGAACCGTGCCGTCCAAATATAGTCCACCGAAAAAACATCCAGCCGGTCGCTTTTGCTCCGTAGCGATCGCGCGAGCAATTCTTTCCGCTCGTTCGTCGTGAATTTGCTGAAGGGAAGATTCACCGGAATCACTTCGATTTTTCCGCGATACAATACGTTGAAGCGATCGATCACCGCCTGATGAGCCGGCGAAATATGGTCGGCAAAGTACAACTTTTGCGGTACGTTCGTACCGAACAGGGAGATCGGCGAATCGACCGCGCCCGGAACGATCCAGAGGATCACGACGAGAAGAATGACAAATCCGCTCAGGAGCAGATATTTTACCGTGGAATTCATCGGTTGGAATGTAGGTGTTATTTCAGGGAGATTCAAACGGAAGGAGGTTCCGTCAAAAAAAAAATCCGCAACACGCCGGACGCACCGCCGAACGGCACGCCCGGCAGACGGTCATTTCTTTTTCGGCTTCGCCGGTGCGGTGAAAACAAACGAACGGATCATCTCCCAGGCGGAATCGTCGTACCGGTCGAATTCACCCGCGGCGGCGGTGTAGGTGACATGGTACACTTTTCCGTTCCGGAGCACAAATCCTTTCAGATATTTCAGTTGTTTGCCGAATTGTGAGCCGCTGTAGATCAACACATGCCCCGGTGTTCCACCCATTATCGTTCCCTGCGTACTTTCCACGATCAGACTGTCGGTGAAGGCGTCGATCAGCGAGAGGATGCGCGTCCGGTGCCCTTCCAGCGTTGAATGTTTTCCCGTCGTATCGTAGAGGGTCACCGCGACGTTGGTATGATAATTATCCTTATTCTTCCCGCTGTCGGCGTAAAAAATGACGGCATACCCCGGATTGTTCGGCTGCAACCGCCACTCCGCGGGATATCGGAGGGAAAATCCGTTTGCGGTGTCGGTATAGACTCGTGTCGCGCCGGAATTCGGCTGGGCAACGCCGACGGCAGCAAGCACCATCATCAATGCGGTGAGTAGGTATGATTTCATGGTTCGTCCCTTTCAGTCGGCGGTTTAATACGGAATCGGGATGCAATGTTTCCCGAACAGGTCGAAACAAAGATCCATCTCATGCGGCGAAATATCCACGCCGAACGAAATGTGTTTGGTATGGATCGGCCACGGAAACGGAATGGAAAAGTCGACCGTGCCCGACACCGTACTTTTGGCATACGTAAACGTTGCCGTCGCGAAATTCACGTTGATCTTCTTGTTAAAACGGATGTGAAAAATTTTCCAGTGGAAATCAAAATGGATCGTGGCGTTGATCCCGATCGCCCCTTTGAGCGTAAAGCTGTTCAACGTGAATCCGTTTTTGCCGTTGTCGGACATCGATACATCCGCCACGAACGAATTACCGGCAAAATTTGCCGAACCGTTGGCGGCAAGAGTGTACGTTCCGTTCAGTTCGTTATACGTCACGGAAGCGGAGGCCAACTTAAATCCGACGATCGTGATGTCGAACGCACCGGAAAAATAGGTTAATCCCCCTTTGTCGCCGGTGAAGGTGACCGTTCCCGATCCGACATCCGGTATGGTGACCTTGGCCGTTCCCTGGAACGTGCCGTTGGCGATGGTCACCGTTGTTTTTTCGAAGGTCATGCCGCGGAACGAAATCGTGACGTCGCATTTGAAGTATTGCAGCTTATAGGTCGTTTTGTTGTCCGCCGGAGCGGAGGACAATTCCAGATACTTCCAAAATTGTTCATCGCCGTGCACAGTGAGGGGCTGCCGGGAGTCGGGGAGCGGAATGATCGTCCCGCCCACAGCCGGCGTCAGGTCGATCACCGTTTCTTCCGCATCGATGGCAACCGGACCGAATGCCAGCGATGAAAGCGGCACCGTCAAGGACCGTCCTTCGTCATCCGTCACCTCCACAAGCAATTGGGACGATGCGTTCGCGCCGAGAGCATGTTCCGTGGTAGTGTACGGCGGCAGTCCCGGTGAAGAATATCCGTACGACGGCGCGGACGTTTTCTGCGGATCGGTAAACACGCTGCCGACATCGCTGCCGTGCAGGAATGCTACCAGACTCGATTTGAACTCGGCAGGATCGATTCCGGCAATATTGACGGCAGAGATTACTTCATTGGTGATGTTGTTTAAAAAGTCGTCGTTGATGTGTCCGTACGGCCCCCAATAGAGCACTGCCTCCCGGGCGGACTGCAATTCACGGTACAATTCGGGAAAATCGGTACGGATAATATCGATCGCCATGTCCACGGAAAAATCGGTATCCTGCCCGAGCTGCGAACCCGTTTGGGGCGCCGCAGCGTACGACACGGCAGCCGCGATCGGCGGATGGGCGTATTGACTGCCGTTCCCCAGCGCCAGGAATTCGAAATCACCGGAAAGAATCCCGAAGTTGATGTTCCCCTTTCCGTAGAGCGTATCGGGCGACATCCGGAAGGTGGAGGACGCCACATCGTATCCTTCAATGGAGAGGGTGCCGGAGGCATCGACGAACGCATTCGTGGGCACCATGGTGAACGAACCGGAGAGATCGATCAGTTTTCCGCCGTCCGGACTCGGGATGGAAATGTCGCCGGTAATCGTGAATTGTTTTTGATCAATCAGAAGCGAGGAACGGGCAAGATCGTATCCGGCCACCGAAATTTCTCCGTCACCGGTGATCGTCACCGGACTGCCGTTCACGGTCAAATCCCCGGTATACAGAATCACTCCTTTTACACCCACCTTCCCGTTCATCGAAAATACTTTTTTCGGAAGATCGATGGTGAGTGCCGCTTGCGCCATATCGACCAGCGACAACAGTTTTACATCCAGCGTTCCGGAGATCACCCCCGATACGTCGATGGTCAGGTTCCCCTGCGCGCTGACGAAATTTTTCATTCCGACCGGAGCGAACGTCCCTCCCACCATCACCGAAACATCGTTCCCTTTTTTCTTCACCGCTCCTTCGGCGCCGACGAGCTCCGCTCCGGTCTCTCCCAGCAGAATGTTGACGGTTGCCGTAAGATCGGCGGCAAAATCTTTGTTGGAGCTGACGTAGCCGTTGAGCGTAAATCCTTCGATCTTTCCGGCCAATTTCACGCTCCCGCGCATCACCACATTCCAGGAACCGAGCGTGTCGGAAAAGTCGAACGACAATCCGCCGAAGGACCATGAACCGAGACTGATGTTGCCGACGTCAAAATGGAGATCGGAAAGACGGACCTCCTTCGGCGTGACAATGAGATTTTTAGAGCTGAGTTGGAAGAAGGGATCCAGGGCAACCGTTCCGCTCACCTCAAATCCGCCCTGCACAAAGCGCGCATCGGTCACCGTCAGAGCGAATCCTTTCGGCAGCAAATTTTTTAAGGAGCCCCAGTCGATCTTCGTGTGGGAAAAATTTACCCCGGACGATGTGATGATAATCCCGGTAACATTCGCCGTCCCCTTGCTCTCCGGAAGCGAGAATGAACCGTTCAGCTCATACCCTCCGCCGGGATATTCCTTGGAATCGGCGATCGAGAGGGTGTATCCTTGATACGAAAGGCGCGTTTTGGAAAAATCAGGCTTTCCTCCCGAAAATCCACCGGTGCGGGAGTACT
>CAZRWF010000012.1:0-49896 GCA_964603685.1 uncultured Chitinophagaceae bacterium | reverse complement strand
CAGAGCAGCGGAGAGGGCAAAATCAAATTTTTGTTTGCAGATCTGTTCGTCGGTAAGATCTTGCATAAACGCTCCGAAAAGTTGTGCGGGAACGGCGGTGGAAACTGCGGCGAGAGATGATGAGGCGATGAAGGTTCTTCTGTTCATGAAAATACCCTAAGAAATCATGGATTGATGAATTGAAAAATTGTGAAACTGCGAAATCACCAGAAGAATTATACAATTACACAATTACAAATTTTCCCGATTAAAAAGCAGGTTCGTTGCTCACCGGCGGCGCATAATCGTCGAACGTCGGCAGCGCGAGATTTTCGAAACGGGCGTACTGATTGACGAACGCCAGTTCCACTTCGCCGGTCGGGCCGTTCCGCTGCTTTCCGATGATGATCTCGGCGATCCCCTCGGCGGACGAGCCGTCGTCGCGCGTGAGTCCGAATTTTTCGGGACGATGGATGAAGAGAACCACGTCCGCATCCTGTTCGATAGCGCCCGATTCGCGCAGGTTGGAGAGCATCGGCCGTTTGTCGGACGAGGTCTCGACGGCGCGGTTCAACTGCGACAGCGCGATGACGGGAATGTTGATCTCTTTCGCCAACGCCTTCAGTGAACGGGAGATTTGCGAAATTTCCTGTTCCCGGCTCTGCGCGTTTTTCGGTCCCGCCATCAGCTGCAGATAATCGATGATGATCATGCTGACGTCGTGTTCCGCTTTCAAACGGCGCGCTTTGGCGCGGAGTTCGAGAATGGAAAGGGCGGGAGTATCGTCGATGAAAATTTTCGCATTGTACAGTTTCCCGATCCGCGTGCTGAGATTGCGCCACTGTTCTTCCGGCAATCGTCCGGTACGAACGCTCTGCGCATCGACACGCGCTTCGGCGCAGATCAGACGCATCACCAACTGCTGCGACGACATTTCGAGGGAGAAGAAGCCGATCGCTTTTCCGTGATCGATTGCCGCATTGCGGGCGAGCGAAAGCACGAAGGCCGTTTTTCCCATGGAGGGACGGGCGGCGACGATGATCATGTCCGAATTCTGGAATCCGCCGGTCATGGAATCCAACGCGGTGAATCCGCTCGGCACACCGGTGACGCCGCTGTGTTTGCCGTGGATGCTTTCGAGCATTTCCATGGTGGAAAAGACCGCCTCTTTCATCGGCACGAAAGTCTTTTTCATCCTTTTTTCGGAGATCTGGAAGATTTTGTTCTCGGCCTCGTCCAGCAGGTCCAGCGCATCATCCTGTTCGTTGAATGCCCGGCTGGTGATTTCGGTGCTGGTGGAGATGAGGTTTCGCAGGAGCGCTTTTTCCAGAACGATCTTCGCGTGATATTCCACGTTCGCCGCGGAGGTGACCCGCATGGTCAATTCGGAGACATACAGCGGTCCCCCGACGACATCGAGTTTTCCCATCCGGCGCAGTTCTTCCACGACGGTAATGGAATCCGCCGCTTCGTTCCGTTCGAACAGCGCGATGATCGCTTTGAAGATTTCGACATGCGACGGCTTATAAAACGCCGTTTCGTCCAATATTTCGAGCGACCGGGAGATCGCTTCTTTTTCCAGCAGCATCGCGCCGAGGACCGACATTTCAACGTCGATCGCCTGCGGCGGAACGCGGCCGGAGGATTGTTCTATGTTTTGGTCTGCCATAAAATGAAAGAATCAGGAAAATTGATGCCGCAAACGAAATATCAAAAACACCATTGATGAAACACGATGCGGAAAAAAGGGAATCCGATATCCGGTGATTGATGAGGAGCGAATATTTTTCCGCTGCGCACCATCAATTCTTTTTTGCTTCGTCATACATTTTCCGCAGCTTTTGGACATCTTCCCACGTCGGCCGTTTCCAGTTTGGATTACGAAGCAGCGCGGCCGGATGATATGTGACGAATGTCGGAACGCCGTGATAGGTGTGGACCGACGCACGAAGGCTCGTCAGCGATGCTTCGGTCTTCAACAGCGTCTGCGCGGCGGTCAGTCCGAGACAAAGGATAAATTTCGGCTTGATCAGTTCGATCTGCTTCCACAGATACGGTTCGCATTGTTCCACTTCTTCGGGTTTCGGCCGGCGGTTTTCCGGCGGACGGCACTTTAAAATGTTGGCGATGTACACTTCTTCGCGTTTGAAATGTACCGCTTCGAGGATCTTGTTCAGCAGCTGTCCCGCCCGTCCGACGAACGGCTCTCCTTGTGCATCTTCATCCGCGCCGGGCGCTTCACCGATCACCAGCAGATCCGCGTTCGGATTGCCGACACCGAAGACGAACTTCGTCCGTGTTTTTCCCAGGCCGCATTGCTGGCAGGTACAAATCTGATCGTTCAAACTTTTCAGATCGGCGGCGGCGGACCAACCACCGGAGTTCCGTTGTTTCGGTTCGGCGGCGACGTTGATCGCACCGGAGATCTCTAATTTTTTTGTCGGCATCGGTCGTTCCGCATATTCTTCCGGTACTGGAGCAGTGGATACAGTGGAGGATGAAGCAACGGGCGGCCGATCGCGGTACATCACGTTGCCGTACATCTGCCGCTCCTGCCGCAGAAACCGTTCCGTTTCGTTCAAAATTTTTTCAATCGCGTTATCGGACATGGCATACCGGTGTTCGAAGTTTATTTCTTCCGCAGCGCGTTCAGGATCTCCGTTGCCGCATCGAATTTCGACATTTTCGGGAGTTTGTTCGCCGCACCGTCCCGTCCGACCAGCGTGATTACATTTGTGTCGGCTCCAAATGCGGCCCCTTCATCCTTCGTGGAATTCAGCACGATCATATCGAGATTTTTTGTGACGAGTTTTTGCCGGGCGTTTGCCAATTCGTTCTCCGTTTCCAGCGCAAAACCGACGAGAATCTGTTTTTTGGACTTTTTTTCTCCGATTGTCCGCAGGATATCGCGGGTCGGGCGAAGGTCGATGGAGAGCGGGGCGGAATGTTTTTTGATTTTTTCTCTGGCGGCCGTCACCGGCGCATAATCCGCCACGGCGGCGGACATGATGATGATATCCTGTTTTTTGGCGATCGCCGTGACGGCGGCGAACATGGCATCGGCCGTTTCCACGTCGATCCGTTTTACATTCTTCGGAGTGGGAAGGGAGACCGGTCCGCTGATCAGCGTAACAGAGGCACCGCGGAGCGCCGCGGCGTTGGCGAGTGCGAAGCCCATTTTTCCCGACGAACGGTTGCCGATGAAACGTACGGGATCGATCGGTTCGTATGTCGGACCGGCGGTGACGAGGATTTTTTTCCCGGTCAGATCGCGCGGTGTTTTGTCGATCACTCCGGAGACAACATCAACGATCGTTTCCGGCTCAGGAAGCCGCCCCGCGCCGACCAGACCGCTCGCCAGATCGCCGCTTTCGGGAGGAATGATAAAATATCCGCGCCCCCGCAGCACCGATACGTTTTCCTGCGTCGCCCGGTTCTCCCACATGTCGAGATCCATCGCCGGAGCGATGATCAGCGGAGAGCGAAGAGCGAGCACGGTGGACGAAACGACATCTTCCGCGTAACCGTGGGCAAGATGAGCGATGGTATTTGCCGTTGCGGGAGCCACCAGCATCACATCCGCCCAGAGTCCGACATCGATGTGTTTCACGCCGAGCCGGGTGGAGGCCTTTTTTTCCTCCGGCCAGAGGGAAACGACGACTTCTTCCTGCGACAACGTGGAAAAGGTGAGCGGGGTGACGAATTCAGTGGCGGACCGGGTCATCATTACGCGGACGTTCGCCCCTGCTTTTTTCAGGAGCCGGACGACGGTGCACATTTTATAGACGGAAATTCCGCCGGTGACACCAAGCGCGATATTTTTGCCGGCCAACATAGGAGAGTGCGGTGCGGCGGCGTTTTGCCGCCGCATTTTTCCGAACGGTTATTTCTTCGGTTCCGGTTCTTTGTAACGGTATTCCAGCTGGTTGGTCATCAACTCTTCGATCGCCTCTTCCGTCGGTTTGGGACGCGCTTCAAATTCCAAACTGACCTTTAATTGATCGGGATTGGAGATCTCTTCGTCCATATCGTCGTTGGCGTTCGGAAGCGCGACGAGATTTTCCACCCGCTGCGAGAACTCGATCTTCGTCTCTTCGTTAATCTGCCGCGACCGTTTGGAGAGGACCACGATCGCTTCGTACACGTTCGCCGCTTTCGCTTCCAGCTCTTTGATCTCGAGTGTTTTGATTGCCATGATGCCGCCTTTGGTAGTTATGAATGTAAGTGTGTTCTAATAATCGATTCCGTCTCTGCAATCGCCGCGGCGAGATCGTCGTTCACCACCACCGCGTCGAATTGTTTTCCCGTTTCCATCTCCATCGCCGCCCGTTGTAATCGCTGGCGGATCTTTTCCTCATCTTCGGTATTCCGGTCGCGCAGCCGTCGTTCCAGCACCGCCATGTCGGGCGGAACGATGAAGATCAGCACCGCTTCCTTCGGGTAGGCCTTCCGGATGGAGAGCGCACCTTTGACGTCCACGTCGAAAATCATGGAACGTCCCGCCGACAGCGCCCGGTCCACCTCGCGCCGTAATGTACCGTAATGATTGTCGAAAAAAAACTCATGCTCCACAAATCCCCCCTCCGCAATCAGCCGTTCGAATTCTTCTTTCGACAGGAAAAAATAATCTTTACCGTCGATTTCACCGGGCCGTTTTCCGCGGGTTGTCGCCGAAACCGAAAAGACGAACTCCGGATATTTCTGCAGCAGCGGTTTGATGATGCTGGTCTTTCCGCCGCCGCTCGGCGATGCAAATGCGAAAAGTTTCGGTTTGTTCATGCTCGCCACGACGCCGCAGAGATCGGTGGATCTGCGGGAAAAGGTTATTCGATGTTCTGCAGTTGTTCGCGGATCTTTTCCAGCTCTTCTTTGATGCCGACCACGATATGCGCGATCTCCACATCGCTGCACTTCGATCCGATGGTGTTCGCTTCGCGGTTCATTTCCTGAATCAGAAAGTTCAGCTTGCGTCCTTCGGATTCTTTGGAGAGCAGCGCTTCCAGAAAAAACTTGTTGTGGCTGCGAAACCGCACGCATTCTTCCGTTACATCCAGTTTTTCGGACAGAATGGCGATCTCCAGCTCCAGCCGCTGGTTGTTGATCACGTTTTTGTCCTCCACCAGCTGGGCGATCCGCTCGTTCAATCGTTTGCGCTCCGCCGGGATCTGCCGGCGGGACAATTGTTCGACGGCGTCGATGCTCTTGTTGATCTTGACGATCCGCTCCTTCGTATCGCGCGCCAATTCGGCCCCCTCTTTCTCCCGCATCTTCTTTAACGCATCCACGGCTTTGACCAACGCCTGTTGGAACACCTTCCATTCCGTCTCGTCCTCTTCGACCTCTTTCGTCTGAAAGATTTCCGAGAAGTGAAGAAGGTGTTCGAGTCCCACCGGTTCTTTGAGTTTCGCCGTTTTCCGCAGCTGTTCCAGAACGGTCAGGATCTCTTTGGCCCGTTTTTTATCCACCGCGATCACCGCTTCTCGCTCTCCGGCATCTTCCCGGACGGCGTTCAGCGAAATTTTTCCCCGGGCGATTTTGGATTTGATCAGGTCTTTGATCTCGTTTTCCCGCTGCGCTATGGTGCGCGGAGTGCGGGAGGTGATCTCCAGAAACCGGTTGTTTACGCTGCGGAGCTCAACGATAAACGAAATCCCTTTCGCCGAGGCCTCCCCTTTGCCAAAACCGGTCATACTTTCGATCATAGGTTTGTTCTTTTTCCGCTCTTCGCCCTGTGTGATCAGGTTGGCGCCGGATGCAATGGTATATGGTGGATAAAAAAACCTTTGGAGAATTCACCCCAAAGGTTGAGAGTTTCCACTCAAAAATACGAAAATTCGAAAGGGCAGACAAGGAAAACCTTTCCACCCGAATTCACAAGTTATCCACACAAATTCCGACGGCCGACCCCGATTTAGAGGGAAAAATTACCGAAAAAAGGGATCGTTGATAACATTTTGACCCTCGTCAAAGCAAAAAAATACCCGGAAAGTATATTATGTGATGTGAACATGCAGCAACTCCACAATCCACGGAATATATCACAACAGCGAGGATTCATGAGAGCGTTCATTATTTTTGTTCTGGCGGGGTGCACCATCGCAGCAGCACAATCTTCCGAAACACCGAAAGGGGAATCGGTTCTCCGGCAATATTACAGTGCGAAGATCGGATATTACCGGCCGACGGAGGGGTTGAATGACGGCTTATTGCTGGGAGTGGACGGGATCACCGAGTTCGTCAAGTACGGACTCAACATCAACGGGGCGATCGACCTCTATCAAAAACAGACGTTCAATTTTTTCACCGATCCCAAGCCGAATATTCAGCAACAGGCGCTGGTGCTGCTGCCGCTCCATGCAAACATCGGCTACACCGCAGCGAATGTTCCGGATGCTGAACTCCGGTTATTGTTCGGTGCCGGTGCGGGGTATTACCTGTACTTTTATGCGGTGGAGTACCGGCAGTCCTCCGGCGGCGGAATATTTAATCCGGCGTCGTTGACGACGACAACCGAGAACAAAAACGGCGGCGATTTGTTCGGAACGGCGTACATCCGGCTGTTGTTTGGAAAAGTGTTCGTGGAGCCGCGGTGGTATTTCGCGGCCGCAACGGAGGAAACAATCGGCTCGCACCGGTTCGTTCTGGATCCGTCCGGATTCGCGGTGACGATCGGATTTCAACAATGACCGATTCCGGCGCTTGACCATCGGACATTCCTTTAGTATACTGCACGGCGGGAAATTTTCCCGCCGTTTCTTTTTGTTGACGGATCGGACAAGGGAGTCTATGGAGATACAATTTCTCGGCGCGGCACGCACGGTGACCGGTTCCATGCATTTGCTGCGGGTGAACGGAAAGCAGATTCTCCTTGATTGCGGCATGTTTCAGGGACGGCGCGCCGAAACGTACGAGAGGAACAAAAATTTTCCGTTCGACCCGGCCGCCGTACACGCCGTCGTTCTGTCGCACGCTCATATTGACCACGCGGGAAACCTTCCGAATCTGGCGAAGCAGGGATTTACCGGAAATATTTTCTGCACGCCGGCCACCGCCGATCTGTGTAAGATCATGTTGATGGACAGCGCCTTCATTCAACAAAAAGATGCGGAATTCGTCAACAAAAAACGGGCGAAGAAAAAACTTCCGCCCGTCGAACCGCTCTATTCCGTCGAAGACGCCGAAGGAATGCTCGGGCTTCTTCTCGCCGTTCCGTATCACACGCCCTTCGACGTGTGCGAAGGGGTGAGCGGAACATTTTTCGATGCCGGACATATTCTCGGTTCCGCATCGGTCCGATTGACGGTGAAGGAGGCGAAAAAAAAGGAATACCATTTCGGCTTCACCGGAGATGTCGGCCGCCCGAATCTTCCCATTTTGCGCGATCCGGAATTTATGGGGAAGGTCTCTGCGTTGATCTGCGAAAGCACCTACGGCGGGAAATACCATGCCCCGTCGCTGGAATCATCCCGCAAATTGCTCGACGTGGTGAAACGAACCGCCGACCGCGGCGGAAAAATCATCGTACCTTCCTTCAGTGTCGGCCGGACGCAGGATCTCGTTTATCAGCTGAACAATCTCAAGAACGAAGGATTGCTGCCGGATATCCCGGTGTATGTGGACAGCCCCCTGTCCATGAAAGCGACGGAGATTTTCCGGAACCATCCGGAATGTTTTGATGACGAGACGAACGAAGTGTTGAAGAGTGACGACGATGTGTTCGGTTTTGAGCGGCTCCGGTTTATCCGCGATGCGGAGGAGTCCAAATCGCTGAACGATAAGAAGGAGCCGTGTCTGATTATCGCCGCATCCGGAATGTGTGAAGCGGGGAGGATCGTGCACCATTTAAACAACAGCGTGGAAGATCCGCGCAACACGGTGATGATCGTCGGTTATCAGGCGGAACACACGCTCGGCCGAAAAATCGTCGAACGGAATCCGGAAATTTCGATCTTCGGCGAAGTGAAGCGGTTGGCATGCGAAGTGGCGGTGATGAATTCCTTCAGCGCCCATGCCGACACGAAAGAATTACTGGAGTATCTCTCACCGTTCGGCGCATCGGATCTGAAACAAATATTTCTCGTACACGGCGATCTCCCCCGGGCGGAGGCGCTTGCGACGGCATTAACAGGCGCCGGATTTTCGCCGCCGGAGATCCCCGAACGACTGCAGACGTTTACCGTGCCGTAACGGTGACTACCGCCGGATCTTTTCTTCATACAACGCGATCCACCGTTCCGCCGTCATTTTTCCAGCCAATTTTCCCATCAAATCAAAAGGAATCTCTTCCGCTTTTTTGAAACGGAGGCAGCTTTTCCCCATATCCAATTTTTTCGGACTCCACTTCGCATATTCTTTCTTGAACCAATCAAGAAATGTTGCATCGGCGTAGAGTCCCATATGGTAGATGGCAATAAAATTTTTCTGCGAGGCAATGGCAAGAAATGGAAGAGGTTGCGACGGATTGCAGTGATACCCCGGGGGATAGACGGAATGGGGAACGACGTACCCGAGCATACCGTAGCTCATCGTTTCTTCGAATCCTTTTGGAATGTTCTTCAGAATCACCTTCCGCAGTTTTGCGATCGCTTCTTTCCGTCCCTCCGGAAGCGATTCGATATATTCCGCCGGTGTTGCCGCTGTGGATTGCATGCTGTGCGTCGCTTCTGTGTGTGGTCAATGAAATTGCATTCCGGTTTCGTCCAGCCTCTGCCGGATGACCGTTTCCAGATGTTGTTTTGTGGCCCGAATACCGTGAACGGTGAACGACCGCGCCCGTAACGAATCGATCTCCGTCCGCGTTACGTATGGAACATAAAAAATTTTCGGGTTTGTCTTTTGCCGGACGATCTTCTGGTGGATTCCGGCCAATTGAATCGTCGGCGCAATAGGAACTTCGTCCGGCAAAACCGGTTCCAGTAATTCGTTTTCGAACCAGAACGACGGACCGCTTCCGGTGATCACCACGGCCGGTTCCACCAGAGGGAGCTGTGCGATGCGGTTCCGTTCATCCAGAAGGGAGCAACGGTTCCGAAATTCCTGTACGACCATTCCGGCATGTACCGAAAACGACATTTTCCGCCGATTTACGGAATCGATCACATCCACCGTGACCAGACCGGACACGAAAAGAACGATCGCCGTGATCACAAATTCCCGGCGGCGGAAGAAACGGTCAATCAGCAATAATACGAACAACAACATCGGGAGCAGATACGCTCGCTCCAGAGGAAGCCAGAGGAACATCAGGGCAAAGACGATGATCCCGGTGACGGAAAAAACAACGATCGGATCGGATCGACGTACGGATGAAAACAGGTCGCTCCGTTTTTTCCAGAACAGAGAGACGACAATGACGGTGGTGAGCGGGCCGGCAAAGTAGACCATCCGGTAGCCGAACGACAGCAAGCGCATCCACCCGTCGGGGTGTACATCCGCCATTTCTGATTGTGTGGCAGTCCACCATCCCATGAGACCGTTGGTGAATATCAACGGAGCGTATGCCGCCGTCGTTGTCAGTACCGCGGCAAGGGAGACAATAAAGGCCGAGTACATTTTTTTTTCGGCCGCATACAACAGACAGACAATCGGGATGAGTGCTGCCGCGTTGGACAGTCGGAATCCCGCCGCCAGACCGAGAAAAATTCCCGCGGCAAGCATCCGTTTATTTATCGCCGCAAGAAAGGAGAGCAACAAAAAAAATAACGACCAGAGGTAATCAAGCGTCACTGCGGAATGCTGCCACACGACCGGAGCGAAGGCAAAAGAGACAACGAGCAGACGGGGAAATCGTCCGATCCTCATCGCGATCCGGTACACTGCAACAATGCAGGCCAGCGTTATCGCCAATGTTCCGGCATTCGATAACATCGAGCCGCCGAATCGCACCAGCGGCGCCGATACAATTTCGTGCAACGGATATCCCGGCATCCGTGATGGTTGATATTCGCCCGTTTCCCAAAAATGCCGTGCCGTGTTCGCCACCAGCCAGGCATCCGCATCGGCACCGTAACCGGTCCACAAAAATGGAAGCCGCGTTCCGGCGGCCAGGAGCAGGATGACGGCCAGAAATACCGGAAGCGATCGTTGATGATCGGAAATGAATTCTGCTGCCGAAGGAGAGATTGTCACACGGAGTTATTTCTTTTTCGTTCGGGTTTTTGACGCCGGGCGTTTCGCCGTCGAAACAGATGGCCGGGATCGTTTTTCCGGAAGCTGTTCGAGCACGCTTTTCATGTCGAAGAAGGCCCACATCCCTTCAATTTTTCCGTGTTCGATGTAGAAGATATCCGTTCCGGTGATGGTAATATGTTTGTGCGTCGGTTTGATGCCGCGGAAGGGATGTTCGTGCGTTCCGGTCATGCGCCAGACGACCACCACTTGATTGTCTTCGCTGATTTCGTTTTCGATGGAGGTATACAGGTCCGGAAAAGCATTTCGTGCGGTGGAGACAAAATCATAAATCCCGTCCGGCATTCCCGGAATCGGTTTTTTTAAGGCCGGACCGGAAAAAATGAACGACGGCGAGAACAATTCTTTAATGAGGTCGTACTTCCCTTTGTTCAGCACTTCCGTAAAATAACGGCGGACCAGAGCTTTGTTGGCGGCATTCATGATGCACCTCCCCTGAATCGTACCGCCAAAGTACCATTCGCAGCCGTGAGGCGCAACTGTTCTTTTGTCCGACCGGCAAGGCGATTAGTGCTTTTGATGTTTCCGCATTTTTTCGTCAATACTTTTCCGTATCGCCTCTTTTACTTGCGGCGGAATCTGAGCGTCGGCCAGCAATAATGAGGCAGCACGGCAATATTCCAGTGTTTTAACGGTATTGCCGGACCGGTCATAATAATCCGCTAACGCGTCGAAGGCGTTCGGGGAGGCGGGATACGTCTCGGCATTCACGGTGAACACCCGAAACGCTTCATCCATCCGCCGATCGTCCATTAATCGGTAACCGATGATGTTCAGGTTCGGTTCGTCGACGACATGATCAAAGAACCGGTGGTATTGGCGATAGAGTGAATCCGCCCGTCGTGCGGCGACGGCGGCGGTGAACAACGATAAGGCGTAATCCGTCTTTTTTTCCTTCAGAATCATCGTTGCAAGATTTTTCGCGGTGAGTACGGTCGTTATTCCCGTCGGCCGTTCCGCAAGATGAAATTTCATAAAGGCAATCGTCCGGCGGATAATGTCGCGCGACCGCTCCGAGTCGTCCAACACATCGAAGGCATGTTTGCTCCGGACATAATTGATCACTTCGATGTCCAGGTCCCGCTCCAGCGCGTTCGCGACGAACTGATCGATGTTGGTGTTCAGGTGGTAAAAATCAAATCCGTTGCGGACAACCAGCAGCGGTACGTCTTGCCGTTTCGGGATCCGGTGCGATTCCTGGCCGGACATGCCGTAATAGATCACCCCCGCACGAATGTAGGTCCGCTCGGGCTGCATCATCAACGGCAATGCGACGTTGGCATTCCCGGAGGAAGCCCAGAGGACAATCCGCTCCGGATCGAGCGAAAGCCGCCGGGCATTTTTCCGGAGAAAGTCGATCAGGTCTTCCGTATCCTTCGGCTGCTGCGGACGCGCTTGAAACAGAACGGCTGCCATGCCGCTGGCTGCCGTCAATCGCCCCCAATCTTGATATCCGCGCCACCCGGGGAGGTCCAATGCTCCGACGCCATTCACAAAAATGACGACCGGCAGCGGCGTTCCGGAATGCCCTGCCGGATAATAGACATCCATTGTCAGCGTCGTGTCGGCATTGACCGTTTTAAATACCGTTCCGCGCCGAATGGACGCCGTTTGCATCTCCTCCGTTTGCAGCACCAGGGGGAGTTGCGTGACGGGATTTTGGGCCGACGCAACGACGACGGCCATTACGACAAAAAATAGAAATCGCATTATTCGCCCCTTTTTGCGTCCAACATACGGAGATCGTCAGTCTCGTAGCGAAAGGAAAGTGACAAGCAGTCGACCGGATGGGATGAATGACGGCGGGGGGAGATAAAAAAAGTCCCGGCACGCGATCTGCCGGGACGGTGAAAAGAGAATGATCGAAACGATCAATATCCGCTGACGTTCAATCGACCGCCGGTAACACAGCGGTTGTTTAATGAACTGGTCGGAACAACGCTGCCGAGAATCGCCGATTTGATCGTTGCCGCGGAGGCTCCCGGATGTAACGAAGCATATAACGCTGCCGCGCCGGTTACATGCGGCGTCGCCATGGAAGTGCCGCTATAGCTGGCATATCCTGAAATGACAGCACCTTTGCTGGATTTCGGCACAGTGGAAAAGATCGCCGATCCGGGTGCGCCGAGGTCGACCGTGGTGGCGCCGTAATTGGAAAAGCTCGACAAACCGCCGGTGCTCGTGATGGAAGCAACCGCGATGACGTTGCTATTGGTATAGGATGCGGGGTAGGAGAGAGAAGCGTCGTTGTTGTTGCTTTCATTCCCTGCCGCAGCGATGAACAGGATCCCGGCGTTGTTCGCGCGCTGAATGGCGTCATACAACGCCTGTGAATATCCGCCGCCTCCCCACGAATTGTTTGTTGCGACGATGTTCAGACCGTGACGGAGTTTCAGGTCGGTAAAATAGTCCACCGCTTTTACGGCGTTGGCCGTTGTTCCGCCGCGCCGTCCGAGGAATTTTGCTCCTAACAATTTTACATTCCACACCACGCCGGCAACCCCTTTACCGTTTCCGCCCACACCGCCGATGGTTCCCGCCACATGTGTTCCATGGTCATCGGTTGCTCCGTCGAATACCGAACTGTTATTACCGTCGAAATCCCAACCATAGACATCGTCCACATATCCGTTTCCGTCGTCATCAATGCCGTTGCCGGCGATTTCACCGGGATTTTTTCCGGCATTCGCGGCGAGGTCTTCGTGTGTATACATATACCCTTCGTCGATGATCCCCACCCATACGGTGTTTGATCCGGTTTTTCCGGCAGCCCACGCTTCGCCTGCCTGACTTCCGTATTGATTCGCCGGCGTGGTCGCATCGCCGTACATTCCCCACAATGAACCGTTGGTGTAATAGGTGTCGTTTGATGTTGCCGTATGATAAACATAATAGTTCGGTTCGGCATATTCCACATCAGGAGATGCTTTGAGCATTTGAACCGTGGCGGGAACAGGGAGGGCCGTTTTTAATAGAAGCACCGCCTCATCTTCGCCAATCACACGCATGGAACGTGTTTGGATCCGCTCGACGACCGTTCCTTCTACTTTCCGGAAGAGCTGCGTCAGTTCCATCGGTGTGACGCCGGGTTTAAACTTTACCAGCACTTCGCCCGGCACATATTCTTCGCGCGGTCCGGTATATCCGACGGTTTCCGATTCCTGCAAGCCGCCGGCCGCCGGATCAGTGTCGTGTCCTGAATCGCAGCCGATGACGAACAACATCGCCGATACCGCCAACAACAAAACTTTTTTCATAAAACTCCTTTGGATTGGTGGGATGAATGTTTGGTTTGGACACGCGAATGGAGGAGTGATTTGTCCGGAACGATTTTAGCAAAGTAATTTACTTTTGTCAAGGAACAACTCATTAGAATAGCAGTTTCAGAGATAGACATCGGTGTCAGCACTGATGTTCGTGTGAACGGTCCGGACGGACAATTCTACGACATGACCGCTCGGAATGTCTGAGCGAGAGGATGATCCGCCCTTGCCGGTAATTTACATATTGCTGTCGTCGGACAATCTCATTATCATCGAACCATGACGACACGGATCTGCCTTTTGACGATAGTTCTTCTCTCCGCCGCAGGATGTTTTCTCGAACCGGAACCCGAACGGTCTCAAAAAGATCCTGCGAATGTTCGTGTGTTGTTGAGCGGAAAATTTCCCTCCGTTTCACCGGATGGACGGATGCTGGCTTTTTCCCGCGATGGTACGATCTTTATATCGGATACCGGCGGCCGCGCGATGAAAAAACTGACGGATGGCATGCAATACGACATCCAGCCGCAATGGTCCCCGCTGGATGGGTCGATCGGGTTTGTCCGAAAGAAACATTGGTATGAAACGAACGGAACGTTGATGATCGTCGATACCGGAACAACCGCCGTGCGGCAGATTTCGGAACTCGGCAGCGTGTTGTGTCTTTCGGAGCGGGCATACATCGGCGGTACCGATATGAGTCGTACGACCACACCGGTATGGAATTTTTCACCGGACGGATTGTACGCCGCGTACTATGCGGGAAATGATTCCGCCACCGTTCTTCGGATCGACCGCATGGACGGCACCATGAGTATGGTCCGGATCTTTCCGTTGTTTGTGGAACGATGGATGAATGCGGATCTAAACATTGCCGGATTTTGCTGGCTTCCCAACAGCCGGCAGTTGATCTGCACCGCCAATCCGGAAGGCGAGACCAGTTATCTGTACCGCGTCGATATTTCCGGATTTAGCATGACAAAAATCGGCAAACGACGATCGGCCGCCTTTCCTTCGGTGACGGCAGACGGCCGGTATGCGGGATATTTTTCGTTTTATGAATACCGCTATGTAATCAGCGATCTCACCTCCGGCACCGATACGATGGTTTCTGCCGGAAGTGAATCACCGAAACTGTCGCCGGACGGTAAAACAATCGTCTGGTTTTCTCCGTCATCGTACAATCCATATTCAAACTCTTCATCGACTCTTCAGAGCATTAATCGTTCTACGATGGCTATTACAACGGTGGCGCTCTCCGACGGCGATCGTCATTATGTGTTTCATCCTTCGTCCCGCTGGCTCTATCTTTCGCATTACGGAACGATCAAAAACGCGCCGATTCCGTCCCGTTAGAGTTCGTATTCCACTCCGAAGACCGGCAGGAGATTCCATTGATAGATCGTCCCCTGCTCATTCTTTTTTTCATTCCAAAAATACGTGGCGACATTCCTCCGGTCGTACACGTTCCACGCGCTGAGGTACACCACCAGGTTGGATTGTTCGAAATGAAATCGTTTGTCGAACCGTACGTTCATGGAATGGTAGGCCGGATACCGCGCCGCATTGATCCGCGATGGGTCGAATACTCCCCGTTGTTGTTGGGCGGAGGCGGCAAGATCGAACGGCGTGTACGGCGACCCGCCCGCATAGATCCACCGCGCACTGAATTCCCATTCGGCGTTCGGTTTATACCCACCCTCCGCACTCACGATCCACCGGTTGTCGAACACCCTGTCTCTCCAGACATTGTCCCCGCCGCGATATTCCGACCGGAAGTACGAAACGCCGACGATGCCGTACAACTCGTGCGCCAATTTTTTTTGCAGTGTCAGTTCGATACCGCGCGATCGGGCGGCTCCGTCGTTCGTCAACACCGGATGTCCGAAGAACAATCCGTTGCGGTAAAACACCTCATCCACCAAAAACAGCGACGGGTCGGCCGGATCGACCGGATAGTCATAATATTCTTTCAGATACACCTCCATGCTCAGTTTGGTATCCTCGCTCAACAGATGTTCCGCACCGGCGATGTAGTGGACGGCATACGGATCGCTGAGCGCGGAACCGTTGACGCTCGGAGCGATGATCGCGATCGGCATGTTCTGGTAATACATACCGGAGGCAATGTGAACGGCGGAGAGTTCATTGAACCGGTAGGAGAGGGAAATTCGCGGTGAAACGGTCCAGCGGCTGTTGAGGGAAAAATAATCGGTCCGCGCACCGACGGAGGCCGACAGGCCGGCAAAAGGACGAACACTGTACGTCAAAAACAGTCCGAACTTTGTGGCCGTTACCCGCTGCACGAAACGGGATGCCGGCGTCGAATCTCCCGTCGCGTCCGAATACGCGCCGAAGGTGTTGTGATAGTCATTCTCCAGCCGTTTCACCTCGGTTCCGAATTCCAGGGAATGCCGTTCATGGAGGCGGAGATGGTTGTTGTTCCGGAGCGACACGGCTGTTTCAGCGGAATGATTCCCGATCACCGGTGCTCCGGTGTTTGTTTCGAAAAGATCTTCGTCCGCACGGGAGGACTGTACTCCGATCGATGTGTTCGAATAGAAATAGGCATTCCACAACGCGCGCCAGACGATACCGCCGGAATATTGAGAAATGTCCTGATTGCCGTAGTAGATCATATCGTTCTCTTCGGCAACCGTGCGGGAGGGAGTGTTGTGATCATCCCCGCCGAGGAAAAGCAGGCTCAACCGGTGTTTCTCCGTTACGTCGTAAGTGAATTTTCCCTGCACGTCGCCGTACCGCGGCGCAACAGTGGTGCCGATATCGAACATCGTTACCAGATAGTCGAGATAACTGCGCCGGATCGAAAGGAGGTACGATCCGTTGCCGTCGATCGGGCCTTCCACGACGCCGCCGAATCCCATGATGCCGAGATCGAATTGCGCATCGAAATGTTGCCGGTTTCCTTCCCGCAGCGTCAATGCCAGTACGGACGACATCTTGTCTCCGATGGAGGAGGAAAATCCGCCGGCGGAGAACTGAACACCGTCGATCAAATCCACATTAATCATTCCGATCGGCCCCCCCATACCTCCCTGCGTCGGGAAATGATTGATGTTCGGAATTTCAATGCCGTCGAGGTAAAATCCGTTCTCCAGCGGACTGCCACCCCGTACGATCAGGGCATTGGATTGATCGTTCACTTTCGCGAGACTCGGCAGCGTCATCAACACCCGGCTGATGTCGCCGCCTGAACCGGGGGCGCGGCGAACCTCCTCTGCGCTGAACGTCGTGATGCTGACCGGCTGCCGGTCATCCGAAGAAAAATATCCCGCGGTCACCAACACCTGTTCCGACTCGAGCGTCTGTTCGTTCAATGCGGCGGTGATCGTGGTGGTGCGCTGTGACCGGACGATGATGTCGGTCTTAGTCAGCGTGGAATATCCAACCATGCGGAATTGAACGGAATAATTTCCGACCGGTACGCGGGGAAGGGAAAATCTCCCGTCCACATCGGTGATAGCGCCGAGCGTTGTGTTCAGCGCCATGACATTGGCGCCGACAAGAGGAGTGTGCGTGGCCGCATCGACGAGGATGCCGTCGATCGTACCGGTCAATGGGGGAGGCGGTTGTTGGGATAACAACGGCAGGGTGAAAAAGAACAGGAAGTTCAAGTAACGACGAACAGATTTCATTGTTTCTCCGGATAATGTTGTGAATGACACCGTAAACATATCACAACGCCGGACCGTTTGCGCTTTTGCCGATGGGATTGGACGATGCCGATGCGTTCGATCCGAACGGATCGGACGCCGCAAACGGACAGGATGCGGAATATCAGGAGATTCCGGCGTTTTTGCGGAACTCCGACGGCGTGGCGCCGGTCTGCTCTTTGAACAAAGTATTGAAGGTCGCCTTCGAGTTGAAACCGGCATCGAATGCGAGGGAAAGGATCTTCAGATGCTGTTTGGATGGGTCGACCAGCGCCTGTTTTACTTCTTCCAGACGGTATCCGTTAATCAGATCGTAAAAGTTTTTTTTCAACCGGGTGTTGATCACCTCGGAGAGATTGTGCGGAGAGACATTTAACTCTTCCGCCAGCTCGGAGAGGGTCAGCGAACTGTTCCGGTATAATTTTTTTTGTTCGATCGCCGCCGTCAACGAAGCGAGAATGTCGGACGCCGTTTTGTCGGTCAGTCCCGACCGTTCATATTTTGCCGACGGGGTCTCTTCGGCCTGTTCGATCGTTTCCACCACGCTCATCACGCGCGTCACGCCCGGGTCGACGAAAATCTCCGATTTGAGCAATCCGGAATACCCGATTCCGTACACATACACGGCAAATCCGATCGACGAGACGATAAAATTCGAAAAATTGATCCCTCCGGCCAGCAGAAGATCCTCCGCGACAAAAATGCCCAGCGCAGCGACGCCCGCCCAGGAAAAATTTTTCAACCAGGAAAGCCGGAGTCGTTCGATGCTGGAAGCAACCTCTTTCAGGTGGGCGTCGTACCGGTTCAGCATGCGGATACTGAGAAATAAGTAGATCATTCCCTGCACGATGAGCAATCCGTTAAAGATCCGGAACAGAAGGGGGGTCCGGGACGGATCGACGATGGCGGAATCGGAAAAATCGATAAGCGAAAAAAGAGCCGCCGCCGCCAAAATGATCTCATAGATGAGGAACGGAATAAAATGGAGCAGTTCCTTCCAAAAAAAACGGGAGGAGCGATGCACCAGATGCCGGACATACAAATAATGCAGCGGCATGGCGGCGAACGGCAGCGCGCTGATGACGAACGTGAAGGGGAAATCCCGGTACAATCCCGTGTCCTGCAGCAGCAGATGGATCAGCGTTAACGTATAACAGACCATCAGCAATGCCAGGTACCGATTGGCGAAGACGGCGCGGTGTTTTTGGAGGATCAGCAGCGACAGCAGCAGCCCCTGGGCGGCGGCGATCATGAGAATGATATTCGGAAAGTTCAAATCCACGCACAAAGATACGCGGAATTGAGGGGAAGTCCAAAAAACGAACGATCCCGCTCGGATACGGCGGGATCGTTGATGTTCGGAGACGGCGGACCGATTATTCGTCGGAGGCCGTTTTTTTCTTGGACATCCGGTTGCGTTCGTTGTGATCGAGATATTTTTTCCGGAGGCGGATGGAATGCGGAGTGACCTCCACATATTCGTCGTCGCCGATCCATTCGATCGCCTGTTCGAGGGTCATGAGCAGCGGCGGTTCGAGGCGGACTGCTTCATCCGATCCGGAGGCACGCATGTTCGTGAGTGCTTTGGTCTTGCAAACGTTGACCGTCATATCCCCTTCGCGGGAATTTTCGCCGACGATCATTCCGGCGTAGACCTTCGTTCCCGGTTCCACGAAGAAGGTGGACCGTTCCTGCAGCTTGAACATACCGTACGCCACTGCTTCGCCGGTTTCGAGAGACACCAGTGCGCCGCGGGTGCGGTGCGACAATTCCCCCTTGAACGGTTCGTATCCTTGAAAATTATGGTGCAGAACGCCGGTACCTTTGGTCTGCGTCATAAACTCGTTCCGGAATCCGATCAATCCGCGCGCCGGCACGAAAAATTCTAGGCGGGTGTTGCCGTTGGCGGAGATCATGTTTTTCATCTCCCCTTTCCGCTTGCCGAGATTTTCGATCACGGTGCCGGTAAATTCATCGGGTACGTCGATAATCACATGTTCAATCGGTTCGCAGAGCACGTCGTCGATCCGTTTGTAGATCACTTCGGGGCGCGAGACCTGCAATTCGTATCCTTCCCGGCGCATGTTTTCGATCAACACGCCGAGATGTAATTCGCCGCGGCCGCTCACCTTGAAGATGTCGGGGGAATCGGTCAATTCCACCCGGAGCGAAACGTTGGAGCGGAGTTCTTTCATCAGACGCTCTTGCAGGTTCCGCGTGGTGACGTACTTTCCGTCCTGACCGGCGAACGGGGAATTGTTCACGACGAAATTCATCGACAGCGTCGGTTCTTCAATGGCCACGAAGGGGAGCGGTGTCGGATCGGCGGCATCGACGATGGTTTCGCCGATATCCACATCCTCCATTCCGGCGATGGCGATGATGTCGCCCACGCTCGATTCGTTCACCTCGACCCGTTTTAATCCGTCGAACGTGTAAATTTTCGTGACACGCGCATCTTCTTTCGATCCGTCGCGGTGAATCACTTCCATCTGACCGCCGAGTTTGATGATGCCGCGGTGCACTTTGCCGATGCCGAGCCGGCCGAGATAATCGTTGTAATCAATGGTGGTGACGAGCATCTGGAACGGTTTATCGATCTCGCCGCCGGGAGGGGGCACTTTTGCGACGATCGACTCAAACAGCGGTTCGAGCGACGTCCCTTTTTCTTCCAATTCCCGCTGCGCGATCCCTTGTTTGGAGATGGCGTAGATCGTCGGGAAATCGAGCTGCTGGTCGTTCGCACCGAGAGAGAGGAACAGTTCGAACACTTCGTCCAGCACTTCGTGTGCGCGGGCATCCTTACGGTCGATCTTGTTGATGACGACGATCGGTTGGAGATTCAAATCGAGCGATTTTTTCAGTACAAATTTCGTTCCCGGCAGCGGCCCTTCGGAGGCATCCACCAGCAGTAATACGCCGTCCACCATTTTTAATGTCCGTTCGACCTCTCCGGCAAAATCGGAGTGGCCCGGAGTGTCGACGATATTAATTTTATATTTTTCTTTGGTCGTTTTGTCGGTGTAGAAGACGGAGGTGTTTTTGGCAAGGATGGTGATGCCGCGTTCTTTTTCCTGAGCGTTGGAGTCCATCACGCGGGTTTCCACATGCTGGTTTTCCCGGAACGTTCCGGTCTGTTTTAAGAGCTGATCGACTAACGTCGTTTTCCCATGATCCACATGGGCGATAATCGCAATGTTGCGGATGTTACTTTGCTTGAACATTCTGTTTTCCTAACAATATCGCACAAGAACACAAAGGGGGATCGACTGCCGCCGAGTGTCTTCGTGCGAGTGTACGTTCCATAATAAAAAACGTCCCGAAGTGCGTGCGGGACGTTCGATTGACTGCACCAATATACGAAAAAATCGCACACAATCCACCCGGAATCGAACACGCCCCGGTCCCGTTTCGCCAATCGGCGATGATTGCCGGCCTGCGGTAAATTTTGTAGAATCATTGAACAGTTCTCGGTTTTCGCAAACAAATAATGTCGTTTCGGGATCGACGATGACATTACTCACCGTGTTCATACGAATCGCCCTTGGCTCTCTTTTTGTCTACGCCGGAACTTCCAAACTTTTGGCGCCGGATGACTTCGGGGCGACGATCATCGACCTTCTTCCGGTCGGACGGTCGGAAGGGAAATTTCTCGGACAACTCGTGGCGGCGGGAGAGTGTCTTGCGGGGGTAATGCTGGTGATCGGATGGCACACACGTGTTGCCGGTGGGACGATTGCGGTGATGATTGCCGGATTTCTTCTGATGTATATTCCGGCGATGACAGATCCGGCGTCCGACGTCACGTGCGGCTGTTTCGGAGAACGGTCGCGTGTGGATTGGACCTTCTTTCTCCGGAACATCCTGTTACTCTCTGCGGCACTTTTCGTCCGGCGGAGCAAGCGCCATCGGTGGAGCGTTGACGAACTTCTACGGAAGCGTTGACCGGAGATTGTTCGCGACGGCATTGCGAAAGTAGCCGTTCTGCAGGTACGGATAAAGGTTTTTTCCGGGACACGACGTGCGGGTCGAATAATCCTTATGTCCGCGAATGGAATCGACGGGAACGTTGTATCGCACGGCAAGATATGTCATCGCCCGAACGACGGCATCCAACTGTGCGCGGTTCGGCTCCACTTCTTCGAAATTTCCTACCACTTCGATCAACGCATGGCCCGCGGGATTGTATTCGGTATTGGTGTCGCCGGCGTACCGGATGTCGCGCCCTTCGTAGATTTTTCCCTCCAGGTCGATCACATAATGATACGGCAGGTCGATCCATTGTTTTTCCCGGCGCGACCAGTTCTGCAAATTTTTCATGTATTGAAGAATATCTTTGTCTTTGCCGAACGGCACCCCGGCATGGTGCAGCGTGATATAGACGATCGAATGTTTTTTGGCGAGAGAATCTACGGCGGGGGTTCCGCCCCATTGGCGGACGGTGATGATCTCCGATTCCACCTCCGAAAAGGAAAACTCTTTGGAGGACGAACAGCCGAGCACCAGGGCGGAAAGAAAAACGAACGCAAGTCGTAATATCATTGGTATACTCCGGAAGTGTGCAGATAATCTACGCGGAGATCGGAATGAAAGCAATCGGGAGGAATAAAAAAAAGGCCGGACGAATGTCCGGCCCATTGGCAGCACAAGCGGTGCTTACGGCTTTTCCGCGTAAACGGTGATGCTGTAAATTCCCGCTCCGCTCTTTCGGTATGCGACGGCTTCTTCCAGCGAGATGTACCGTACCAGCAAATCGTTCGGGATGTTGATCTCCCGTTCTTTTTGCACAGTCACGTTGATGAACCCGGCATTTCGAATGGTCTGAAGATATTCCTCCATCTGCTGTGCACCGGAAATGCAGCCGGCATACATTTCCGCCGCCGACCGGATGGAATCGGGGAGCGGTCCTCGAAGGACGATATCGGAGATGGAAAAATGACCGCCGGAACGAAGAATGCGGAATGTTTCGGCGAATGCCCGGCGTTTGTTCGGCACCAAATTCATAACGCAGTTGCTGACGACGACATCGGCGGTATTTTCTTCCACCGGAAGTTGTTCGATGTCGCCGAGCCGGAATTCGACGTTGGTGAACGAAAGTTTACCGGCGTTCGTCCGCGCTTTCGCGATCATTGCTTCGGTCATGTCGACGCCGATCACGCGCCCCTGTTCGCCGACGATGGAGCGGGCGACAAACGCATCGTTACCGGCCCCCGAGCCGAGGTCGACCACGGTATCGCCCGGACGGATTTGTGCGAATTCCGTCGGCAGGCCGCAGCCGAGGCCGAGATCGGCATCGGCGACGTACCCGGGAAGTTTCGTATAATCTTCCGCCATGATCGCGTCGTCGATCGTCGAACATCCGCAACCGCTGCCGCAGCAGGATGTTTCATTCTGCTCTTTCGTCTGCAGGGCTATCTCGCCGTATTTTTCCCGGACGAGTTCTTTAAGTTCTTGTTCGGTGGACATGTTATTTTCCTCCGGATGTGGTGGAACAACAATCGGTACCGCAGCATGGTTCTTTCGGTGTATTGGCGTTCATAAATCCTCCTTTGTGGATGGTGAATGTTTATCGTAATATTACGATTGAAGCGGGCAAAAAATTTTCTAACAGCACTTTTTCATGGTAAGAATAAAATCTCCCAGCATCGACTGCATGTCGTTCCAGCCTTTTTCATCCAAACAGTAGCAGACGGAAGTCCCTTCGATGGTCCCTTTGATCAATCCGGCATTTTTTAATTCCCGCAGATGCTGCGAGACGGTCGATTGCGACAGGGGGAGCACCTCCACGATATCGCCGCACATGCAGGCGTTGCTTTTGGAAAGATACTCCACGATCGCCACCCGGGCCGGATGTGCCATCGCTTTGGCATAAGCGGACAGTTTATTCTGCTTTGCCGAAAATTCTTCTTTTTTTGATGTTCCCATGGCTCAATTGTTTATCGTAATATTACGATTTAAGTTGCACAACCGCAAGAGTTTTTTTCGTCAATTTTGCCGTTGCTCTTCTACGGCTATAACGGTACGTTGCTGTGTCACAACTATGGAACCGAAATGAAACACCTTATTCTGATTGTTCTTCTTTTTCTACTGTTCTCTTCCTGCGATTCGGAGGCACCAATCACCTCGCCCGTTTCGCCGCCGCCGGGGACAGTTTCGCTGACATTCGACAAAACAACTATTCCATCGGATGTTGCATCGATCGCCGTGGTGTTGAGCCGGACCGGATATGATTCTTTGAAAAAACTGATCACCGTTGCCTCGGATTCCGCTGCGGAAACTCTCTTTGAACGAGTACCCGTCGGACCGTGGAAACTGGAGATCAATGCTTACGATCAAACGCGCACAGTGAAATATTCCGGAACCACTACGGTGACGGTGGCAGAAGGGACGGTGACCGCAGTATCCATTATTCTGCAGCCGGTCACCACGGGCGTCGGAAGCGTAAAAATATCGATCATCTGGGGAAGCGCTCCGCCGATCGATTGGAGCCGGTGGACGCACCATGCCGCTAATCCGGTATTGATCAAAGGGGAAAAGATTTTCGAAAAACATGGTGCGGCGCAACCGTTTTTGTTTTCCGACAACGGCGTGTGGAAAATGACCTTTCTCTCTATCGGCATCGATACTGCCATGAACAACCGTTTGATCGGCAGCGTCGGACTGGCCTCGTCGACGAACGGAGGAGAATCGTGGGTAAAACATTTTGCACCGATTCTCACCGTCGGCGATTCTTCCTGGAACAATTACAGCATTGCCCCCGGCCCTGTCTTTAAAACGAACGGATGGTATACGATGCTGTATACCGGTGCAACCTCATCACAACAGTACTCCATCGGTGTTGCCATATCATCCGACGGGCAGACGTGGCAAAAACTCCCGAATCCGCTCTTCACGCCGACCGGAACGTGGGACATCCATATGAATGCCGGCGACGTGATACGCGTGAACGGCACATACTATTTTTACTTTTCCTGCCGCTCCAATAACGTTCACGATTTGTCGATCGGACTGGCCACCTCTACGGACGGAATCACCTGGAAACGCCATGGAAACGGTCCGGTATTAACAGTGTCGCAGTCATGGGAAAGAAACGGAGTCTATTTCCCCTCCGTCGTCCATGAGAACGGACTGTTCACGATGATGTACAGCGACGCGCCCGATTTTTCCTCCCCTTCGTTCGGGATCGCCACGTCAGCGGATGGTATTCACTGGACAAAAAATTCAAAAAATCCTGTGATCGTGAAAACCTCCCAACACCACAGCTGGGCGCCGGATGAAATTTCGTACCCGCATCTCAAGAAGATCAATGGCGTCTACCGCGCGTATTATACCGGATTCGATTGGAGTGATCCGTACAATCCTCAATGGAAAATCGGCTACGCCTCACTTCAGCAATAAGCAGAAAAAAAACAAAGGGGCGTTTGCCCCTTTAGTTTTTCGCTTTGGTCACCCCGTCGGATTCCGCCGCTCTTTCGTTCTTAGCGGTGAGCGACTTCTTTCAATTCCATTTTTGTACGCCTTACACGCTCAACAACTGTTCGAAAAATCCACCGAACGTCCGCTCTTTATTGATAAAATGGATCTCCAGAATCCAATCGCGCGGGTTTCCGTGCTGGTCGGGTTCGCTCAACTTCACGTGATTGTTGGGATGCAGATAGTTGTGTTCTTCATCCCCTTGAATATGTTCGTGGGGAAAGTTGCCGATGAGATGTCCGCAGTGTATGTTGCCGAAATCCCATCCGTACTTTCCGGCAAGAGAAGAGATGTAGTGATAAAAGTCCTTTCCGGTCAAAGTCGCATAGCGGTCGTCAAAATACTTTTTTCCCTCGTACCAGGCCGATTCGATGTCATTTTTCAGCCGGATCTTCGCCGCATCGCCGCCGAGAACGTACGTTCTCCCGAAATCGGCCTCCCACTCTTCGAACACCGGCCCGAAATCAAAAAATAGAATATCATCCGGTTGAATGATCAGATCGGGAGGATTCTCCCGGTAGGGGAGCAGGGTATTTTTTCCTGCCCGCACGATCCGTTTATGCCAGTATTTTCGGATGCCGAACATTTCGAAGGCAAGTTCGTACACTTCGTTGTTCAACACCTTTTCCGATTTGCCCGCTGCGATGAGATGGCGGGATTCGATGCCGCGAAACAGCTGTTCCGCTTTGTGTTGTGCGTGCAGGAGATGTTGTTTCCGTTCGGACAATGTATTCATCGAGGGGTTCCGAAAAAATATTGAAGGATGTCGGGCATCCGCTCGCGCCAATTGGCCCATTCGTGCCCGTCGTTCCATTCTTTATAATAGTGCGGAATGCGCAGCGAAGAGAGTTGCTGGCTGTACTGACGGTTGCGTTCGAGTAATGAAAATTCTCCGAGGATCGGATGGATCCCCTTGATGTCGTACCGTCCGCAATCGAGATAGATCTTCACATCCGGCGGGAGCGTGCCGTTAAGTGCCGCCTGTGTCGTTACACTCTGCAGCCACGGCGTAATGGCGCTCGATTGTCCGGCAACATTCCGCACCAGATCCGGCCGGCGGAAGGCAAAATAGAGCGCGATGTGGCCGCCGGCGGAGATTCCCATCACGGCCCGCCGCTGCGGCGATGGATCGGTGCGGTAGAGCGCATCGATCACCGGCATCACTTGTGCGGCAAGATAGTGAACGAATCGCCCCCGTTTTTCTTCGTAATATTCCGCATACCGTTCCACCGGAGGGACGAAGACGGCGATGACCGGAGGAATTTTTCCCTCCGCGATCAGATTATCCAACACCGTCGGGAGCATCGAGTAGTCAATGGTCTCGAATCCGTCGAACACATATACCGACGGAAGATTGTTCAGCGTGTCGTACCCCGCGGGCCGGTACACTTTTACCGGGCGTGCGGCGATGGCATACCGTTTCAGCGGGGAGGGAGTTTGAAACACCGGTGCGAGCGAGTCGATCATTCCCCGCGGAATTCCCGGGCGCGGGCGGAGAAACGCGGACGAAACGAATTTCGGCATCCGCACTTCGGAATGCGGCCCGAATCCACTGGGAGTTACCGATGGATTTTGCGGATCGAGCTGTGCGGTGCCGTTGATGATCAGTTGATAGTCGAGCCGGGAATCCGGCGGAACGACATACGAACGATGGAACAGCGCATACATTCCGCAATCGATCCGTTCCATCGCGTCCGGCGCGAGCCAATGCTGAAGATTTCCGTTGACGGAAACGGAATCCGCCGTGCCGTAAAGGACAAAATGGACCACGGAATCGTTCTCAATGATCGGCGCCGTCCGTTTGGAATTGAGATACCGCTCGATGATTTCTTGCCGTTGGTCCACCGGTACCTGTCGCAGCCGGTCCACCACGGAATGAAAGGATTGGGCATGCAAGGAAAGGACACATGCAAATAAAACGACGATCTGTTTCATACGTGCGATTATTTTCCCGGAATAGGATTGATAAAATGTTCTATTGTCCGGCGGTCCTGCATCGTTACAAACACCGTTCGCCGTTCTGATCCGCCGAAGACGAGGTTGCTGCAGTTTTTTCCGGCGAGTGTAATTTCCTTTATCAGCGTTCCGGCCGGGGAGAGGACCGCGATCGTCCCTTTGCCGTACCGCGTAATATACAGATTTCCTTCCGCATCACACTTCATCCCGTCCATGCCGAAATCATCGAACCGGTGGAAGAGCGTTTTGCCGGAGATGTTACCCCGTTCGTCCACCGCATATTTCCAGACGTTGCGCTGTATACTTTCGTTTACGTACAGCGTCCGTTCGTCCGGACTGAGTTCAATGCCGTTCGTCGTTCCCATGGAATCTTCCAGCAGCACCGTCGATCCGTCCGGATCGATGCGCCATAATTTTCCCGTCCCGGTTTTCCAATGCGGATCGGAGGCGAACAGCTGGTCGTTCGCATTGATGCAGAGATCGTTCGGCTGGTTGAACAGGCTGTCGTGTGCAAACACGGAAACGTTTCCCGTCTTCATCTCCACTTTCAAAATATTATGCCGGGGATAATCCGCAAGAAACATGTCGCCGGAGGAGGAGAACTTGATGCTGTTAGCGATGCTGCCGGGAGGAAGTTGGACGAACAGTCCGGCGTTGCCGCTCCGGTCCACCCGGCCGATCGTTCCTTCCTTTTCGAAATTTACGACATACAGTGTGCCGTCGGGACCGAACGCCGGTCCTTCGATACCGCCGGTGAACAATCCCGCAACGGTAAAATCGGTGACGACGATGCCGGGCGAGCAGGAAAGCAGCACAACGGCGGAAATAGCAAACAATTGTTTCATAACGGGGTCCTTTCGAGCCATTCGATCGCGGTCTGCTCGTCGGTGAACAGCCGCATGTGAATAAAACGGTTGAGCGCGACCGTTTCCGCAAATTTGAGGCTGGCGTGGTGGTGCTGCGGATTGAGATCGATGTACGCGATCATGTGCGGAAGCGCCAGCACGGTCTTCTTCGCGGAGCGGATGATATGATACATTTGAAACAGATTGAGTCCCGGTCCGGAAAGATTTTCGATGATCAACACCTTCCCGCAGCGGTGTGCTTCCATTGCATGATGGACATCGTTCAGATACCGCACAACCGTTTCCGTACGGTTTTCTCCTTCGATCGAACATCGGAGGATCGATCCGATATGGTCGATGGTGATGTTATACATGAAATAACGACAGTGCGACGGCGGTCGACCAGGACAACACTTTAAATTCACCGTTTTTCAGGGACGACATCATTTCGTTCCGGGAGAGGGTAACGATCTGCTGTTCCTCAAGGTCGTCGGCGATGATCTCGCCGACGCGCCGTGCGCGGCGCGCCAGAAAAAGGTTTGCCCACCCGTTGCCGTGGTTTCCGTCGCACGGAAACCGGCCGAGGGCGATCCACTCCGCCGCTTCATACCCGAGTTCTTCCCGCAATTCCCGTTTTGCGCAGGTCAGCGGTTCTTCGCCCGGTTCCAGATAACCGCCGACGGGGGCCAGCGAAATTCCTTCGGCGGCATATTTCGTTTGCCGGAAGCAGATGAACTGTTCATTCTCATCCTGGACGACCACATTGACGTAGTCCGGCGAAACAATCCAACACCAGCGGTCGAGGATGGTACCGTCCGGCAGTTCGATCGTATGGTCTTCCACCTTCAGCCATTTGCTGTGATCGAGAATGGTGGTGCGGGAGAGCGTTTTCCATGGTTTCATCGGTCACCGTTTGGTATATCGTGAGCGCACTTCTTTTTCCAGTTCGTCGCGGAATTTCGGATGGGCGATGCCGATGAGCGCTTCGGCCCGCTGGCGGAGATTTTTTCCGAACAACGACGCGACGCCGTATTCCGTCACCACATAACGTACGTCGGCGCGGGTGGTGAGTACACCCGACCCGTGTTTGAGGAACGGTACGATGCGGGAAAACGCGCCGTTTTTCGCCGTTGACGGCAGTGCAATGATCGCCTTTCCGCCTTTGGAGGCGGATGCGCCGCGGACAAAATCCAGCTGACCGCCGAATCCGCTGTAAATGGTCGGGCCGATCGATTCCGCACAGACCTGGCCGGTCACGTCCACTTCGATGGCGGAATTGATCGCCACCATGGAATCGTTCCGCGCGATGTTGAACGGATTGTTGGTATAGTTGCAGGGGCGGAACTCGAACAGCGGATTGTCGTTCGCGAAATCGTACAGCCGCTGCGTACCGAGCACGAACGTGGCGACCGCTTTCAGCGGATGGAAATTTTTCCGGGCGTTGGTGACGATCCCTTTTTCGATCGCTTCCAGTACGCCGTCCGACACCATTTCCGTGTGGATGCCGAGGTCCTTCTTGCCGTCGAGCATCGAGAGGACCGCATTGGGGATTCCGCCGATGCCGAGCTGCAGCGTGGAACCGTCCGTAATAAGCGGTTCAATATGTTTGGCGATCTGTTGTTCCGTTTCCGTCGGCTGCGGGATATCGAGCAGGATCAGGGGTTCGGTCAGCTCCCACACATGATCGATTTCGGACAAATGGACGAACGTGTCGCCGTGCGTGCGCGGCATCTTTTCATTGATCTGTGCAACGATCACCTTTCCGTGTTCTGCCGCCGCTTTGGACGCGACACATTCCGCCCCGAGACTGACGAACCCGTGATCATCCGGCGGCGAAACGGTGAGGAAGACGATGTCCAGCGGAATGATGTGCTCGGTGAACAACGACGGAATTTCCGAAAGGAACACCGGTATGTAATCCGCCCGCCCTTCGGCGACCGACCGACGGTCCGCCTTGCCGACGAACAGCGAAGCATGATTGATGTGGCCGTCCATCGCCGGATCGGAGAGCGGGTCTTCGCCGAGCAGCAGCATATGATAGACCGACACGTTGCGGAGTTCCTGATGACGTTGTGCGATGCGCTTGAGCAGCGAGGTCGGCGATGCGGCGTTGCCGCTGACAAAGATGTTGTCGCCGTTTTTGATGAGCGAAACGACGCGGTCGAGCGTCGTCAGTTTGTTTCGATACAGCGTACTATTTTTCATGGAGAACCTTTGCGTAGAGAAAGACATCGGCGATCATCCCGTCCTTCACGACCGCTTTGTGCAACCGGGCTTCCCGTTCAAAACCGTTCTTTTCCAGAACGCGCATCGAGGCGGTATTCCAGTCGAACACGTCGGCATAGAGGCGGATGATGTCGAATGAGGTGAATGCATAGTCCGACACGGCGTGCACCGCTTCGGTGATGATGCCGCGCCCCCAAAACTCCTCCCCCAGCCAATAGCCGATCTCCATCGATTTCCGGTACACATCCTCCTTGGCAACAAGGCCGATGCTGCCGACGGCGCTGCCGTTCACCTCCACGGCGAAGACCATGCCGTCGAGATGCGCGGAGGCATGCTGCACCCACCGTTGGGCATCCCCTTTGGTGTACGGATGCGGAAAATGGTCCCGGACGTTGATCCAGACTTTGCGGTTATTGGCGTGGCGCTCGAGCGACGGTTCGTCGCCGGTGCGCCAGGGTCGAAGCAATGAACGTTGCAGCCGGAATTCCATGTGTCACACGGCCACTTTCACGATCGCTTTTTTGGTAGAGGAGACCGGCGGCTGCGGTGCATGGGCATCTTCGGGAAACAGCACCGCGAACATGTCCGGCACCAAATGAACGGTGAACAGCGGCGGATCGTTATAGAATTGAACATCTTTTCCTTTGTCATACGGTGCGGCGATATTCCGGCAAGAGTCGACATCGTGCCATTCCAGCGGGAACATTCCGTCCACCGGCATCTGGATATCGATATAGTTCCGATGTGTCTCCAGTTTCCGGCGCTCCTTGCCGGCGAAATCCGTCGCAATGATCAGATAAATATCCTCTCCGTCGATCGGATGCCGTCCGTCGCTGAATGAACGAAGGTCGGTCCTCTTCAGGAATTCGAACGCATGTTTGAAACTGGGATGGACGGAGAAATATTTTTCCGCGCGTGAAAGATGATCGAGGATCATGGCGCGTCCTTTCTGTTGTGAAGGAAAGTCGACCGTACAGAGGGACCGATGACGAAGAAAGGTAGAGGAATATCGCAAGAACTACAAGGGAGGATTACGATGAAATTTTTGCACGCCAGCGGAGATAGGCGATAAACGGCGGAATCCACAGAAGATCATTCAAAATGTTCGCCCCAATGGCAGCGATGGGAATGTCGCCTCGGACGGTGTAGTAGATCCACCCGAGAACGCCCAATGTTTTTCCAGCAAGTCCCAAGATTGCGAATGCAGAATTGTTTTTCGGATCTTTGAAAACGAAATAAAATCCGACGCCGTACACCGCAACGAACATTCCGAGTCCCTGCATCACGTACGCATGATTGATTTCCGGAAGCGAGAAGAGGCGGAAAAAGGTCTGCGGAAACAACATCACCGCACCGCCGACGGTGATGTTATATGCGGCGGCGAAAAGGAAGAGGCGGCGATAAAATTGTTCGGCGGTCATTTATGCAGAAGTTTGAATGCGATGTTCGGACCGATCCCCTGCTGATACGCCAGCGTGATCCAGAGTTTGGCGAGGGACTCGAGCATCTCGGCGCTCCGGAGCCCGCCGGCATCTACGGCCTGAAATCCGATCTCCGTTGCCAGCCGTGCCACGATCTCTTTTGCCCGTTCATCGTCTCCGCAGATGAAAGCGTCGGCGTGTTCCATTCCGAATGTGACATCGTGCAGATTGCCCGCACCGAGGGAGTTAAAAGCCTTCACGACCGAAAACCCCGGTAAACGTTTGGCGATTTCTTCCGCGGCCGAACTGCCTTGCGACAACGGCCAATCGGGATTCGGCCGGATGGGATTGGTGCAATCGATGAGGATCTTTCCGCGAATGTCGATCAGCTGAAAGATCACTTCGCCCACGGCGTCCCACGGGGTCGCAAGAACAATCACCTCCGCTTTTTCTGCCGCCGGTTTGATCAGTTCCGCGGTCGCACCGTGTCCCGTCTCCGCAACCATCGTCTGCGATTTCGGCGCCAGCGGGTTGCGCACGCCGTAGGTGATGGAGTGACCCCGCGCGGCCCAAATTTTTCCGAGGTTTCCGCCGATGTTGCCGGCGCCGATGATGCATATATTCATGAGTCTGATTCCTGAATGATGGATGGAATGTAATCAATTCTTCCTTTTTCCGCATGCGATCCGTCGCTGATTTTTTCGCACGGGGTTCTTGCTTCGTGTGAAACAATTGTGGATTTTGGAATGTTCACTGATCGGAATATTATTTTTCACAACACCAGGAATCTCCCCATGCGATCTGCGATTGTCATTTTTATCGTCGGCGTGTCGACGCTGTACGCACAGTACTCGGACTCATTGTTTTACGGAAATTCACGAAAAGTTCCCCGGAATCCATTCGGGTGGGGGTATATCGCCGGTACAAACGGATACGGGGATATCGGAAAATATCAACGTTTCGACATTCAGGAAGAAATCCACATCGTCGGCGCCCGAATGTGGATGGGACTCAAGCGTGTCGTGAATACACCGGACAGTATTGCCATCGTTTTTAAACGAACCGGATACGGCAAAGAGTATTATGATTCGCTTTCGGGTGGACCGGGGAACACCTTCGCGGCATTGACCACGACGCTTGCTGCGTTCGATACCGGTGCCGCCGGCACGGCATTTTTTCTTTCAAAGCCGGTGAATATTTCCGGCGGACCGTTCGCCCCGGAATCGGTTTTTGTCGGGATCGAATGGCAGACGGCGGCAGACGATACATTTTCTCTCGTTGTCGATTCCGCCGGTCAAGGGAACAAAGCATACCGCGCATGGGAACAGCTGACCGGCGTCAGTTACAAATATCAACGTTTCGACGAACCGAGCGATTTTTCCTGGCTGTTGGACGGCGATATTTGGATTGCTCTGCTCTATAACAAAGGACTTTTGGCTGTGCGGGATAACAACGCGCCGGCACCCGAGCGATTTTTCTTGGAACAAAACTATCCGAATCCTTTTAATCCATCCACCACCATCGGTTTTTCGGTACTGCACGCCGGAAGGGTGACGCTGACGGTGTACGACCTGTTGGGTAAAGAAACGGCACGATTGGTCGATCAACAATTGGAACCGGGAAGATATACCGCGTCCTGGTCCGCCGCCGGACTTCCGAGCGGTATTTATTTCTACCGGCTCCGGTACGGTTCCGTCGTCGAGACAAAAAAAATGATCCTGCTGAAATGACATTCGGTGTCGACGGAAGACCGAGGACGGATGTCATTCCGTCCTTTGTCTTTTTCCATTGCGCCGCATGACGGAAAAACATAATGGGAGAATACAATGAGCACACCCCGCGTTGAATGGAACGAATATTTCATGAACATCGCCGAACAAGTGGCCACCCGAAGCACCTGCAGCCGGAAGAATGTCGGCGCGGTGATCGTGCGGGATAAAACCATTCTGTCGACGGGATACAACGGCAGTCTTCGCGGCGCCCCGCATTGCGACGAAGCAGGACACGACATCGAGAACGACCATTGTGTCCGCACCGTTCATGCGGAAGCCAATGCGGTCTCGCAAGCGGCCAAAAACGGTGTGCGGATCGATGCGTCAGAATTGTACGTTACGGCCTCTCCTTGTTTGACCTGTTTTAAACTCGTTGCCAATTCGGGAATCCGAACTGTGTATTACAAGGAATTTTACCGGGACGAACGGATTACCGACTATGCACGACAATCCGGCGTGACACTCATCTACATGGGTTCAAAGGAGAAATTACCCTAACTTTTCAGCGCCAGACGATTCGTAACAATTCCATAACACTGCGGTAACCCCCCGTTAAACTCTTTTTGACAATTTCTTGACGTTTCCTCAACATTGTTAACCGTTGAAAGGACCACTGCGTGAAAATTCCGTACTTTATCCTCTGCACAATCGTTGTTGCCGTCACCGCTTTCTCCCAGGAGGAAGAACCGGATACGTCGGCAGCGTCGGTTCAGGAACAGTTCGAACAACTACGGCTGCAGAACGAGAGTGTCAATGAGATTTTGATGGATATGAAAAGTTACATCGATCTTTCGCGGAAGCTGAAGTTCAGCGGCTACATGCAAACGCAGTATCAAACGTCGGACGGAATCGGCGGCGGGCCGCACACGATCGGCACGTACTCGGGCGGAAATTTTCCGGCGAATGTCGGCTCGCGGTTTCAGGTGCGCCGGGGCCGTTTGAAAATCCAATATGAAAATGATCTCACTTTCTCTCAATATGTGCTGCAGTTCGACGTAACGCAGAACGGACTCGGAATCAAAGATGCGTACATCAACATCAAAGATCCGTGGGTGTACAGCTGGAATTTCCGCACCGGCGTGTTCGATCGTCCGTTCGGATTCGAAGTGGCGTATTCCTCCAACATGCGCGAAACGCCGGAACGCTCCCGCATGTCGCAAACGTTGTTCCCCGGCGAACGGGAACTCGGCGCGATGATCGAATTTGCGCCCGAGACCGGCGATTGGACCAATTATAATCTGAAACTGGGAATCTTCAACGGCGTGCTGCCGACTGCCAACGAGAACGATAACCGGAAGGATATTATCGGCCGGGCGGGATTCATCCTGCCGTTCGACGACATCAATTTTGCGTTCGACGGGGGAGTCTCCGGATATTTCGGCTCCGTCCGCAGCAATTCGAAATTCGTTCACACCTTCAACGAAGCCCAGAGCCAATTCCTCGTCGATTCCACTGCTTCCAATGCCGGATCAAATTTTGACCGTCAGTATTTCGGGTTCGACGCACAAGTCATCTATGATATACCGGCTCTCGGCGGCATATCGATCCGCGGCGAATACAATTTTGGCACGCAACCGGGAACATCGGCCTCCAACAGCTTTTACAATCCCGCCGGCGTGACGCCGTTGTATCAAAGAAAATTTTACGGGTATTACATCAGCCTGCTGCAGAATATCGGAACAAAACATCAGCTGTTGCTGCGGTATGACGTGCTTGATCCCAACAGTGAAATCGAAGGAACCGAAATCGGCGCCGCCGGAAAATCGACCACCGTTGCGGATCTGAAATACACACAGATCGGGGTCGGCTACTTGTTTCACCTCGATGACAACGTCAAGTTTACGTTTTATTATGAAATGATCGAGAACGAAACGGTGAACGCGGCAGCGACCGCCGCGGCGCTGATACCGTACAAAGAAGATGTGAAGGATAATGTCTTCACGCTGCGCGTCCAATACCGGTTCCCGTTTTAGAATGATGTGGCGGGACAAACATTCCTGTGCGTCCCGCACACCCTCAATAAAGATTTCACGAATAAGGAAAACGACCATGAAAAAACTGACCACACTTCTGCTTCTCGCTGCTTTTTCTTCCACACTGCTGGCCGGCGACGTAATCACCGTCAAAGGATCGGACACAATGGTGATTCTCGCCCAGCGCTGGGCGGAATTGTATATGAAAAAAAATCCGAATGTTACCATTCAAGTAACCGGCGGCGGTTCGGGGACCGGCATCTCGGCCCTGATCAACGGCACCACCGACATCTGCAACGCTTCGCGGCCGATGAAACCGGGAGAAAAACAGAAATTAAAACACCGGTTCAGTTCGCTCGGAGTGGAGATCAAAACGGCAAAGGACGGCATCGCCCTGTATGTGAATGAAAAAAATCCGGTAAAAGAACTGACGGTGCAGCAGGTGAAAGATATTTATATCGGCAAAATCACCAACTGGAAAGAGGTGGGGGGGAACGACGCGCGCATTATTCTCTACAGCCGGGAGAACAACTCCGGAACGTACGTCTATTTCAAAGAGAACGTCCTGGATGACGAAGATTATTCCCCGAGCTGTCAGAACATGCCGGGAACCGCCGCGTTGGTGAACGCTGTGTCCAAAGATCCGAACGGACTCGGGTACGGCGGTGCGGCGTACGCAAAAGGGATCCGCGACGTGGCGATCAAAGCCGATGTATCGGCGCCGGCCTATCTTCCGACGGCGGAAAACGTGAAAAGCGGACAATATCCGATCACCCGTTTCCTCTATATGTATGTAAAAAGCCGTCCCACCGGCGCAATGAAAGAATATATCGACTGGATCCTCAGCGACGAAGGCCAGAGCATCGTCACCAAAGTGGGATATTTCCCGCTCCGGTAATGTTTCCGCGCGGCGGCGATGACGATGTCTGCACAAAAAAACATATCGAATACACTGATGAAAAAACGGTTCCGCGTGAGCGAATTCCTCGCGGAACAGCTCATCACGGCCACGGCATTCCTCTCGTTTGCGTTCATCGTGTTGATTTTCATTTTCGTCTTCCGTGAAACGGTTCCGGTGTTTTTTCCGCCGGAAGAGATCGCGTCGACCGAAGAATTGGGAGAGCAGGAGACCTATGGCGACATCGTCCTGAGCGAAGCGGAGTTGGCGGCCGAAGAAAAAGAAAAGAATAAAGTGCATTCGGAAGAACGGCTGACGGCGGAAAATCTTGCCGGCGACCGGTGGCAGCCGATCTCCGCTAAACCGAAGTACGGCTTGTTGCCGCTGATCGTCGGTAGTTTGAAAGTGTCGCTCATCGCCATTTTTCTGGCGGCACCGATCGGAATATTGGCGGCGTTGTTTACGTCCGCCTTTGCGCCGAAATGGGCGAAGGAGGCGCTGAAACCGGTCATCGAGATTCTCGCCGGATTCCCCTCCGTGGTGATCGGCTTTTTTGCGCTGGTGGTGCTGGCGACGTTCATACAAGATTTGTTCGGACTGGAATACCGGTTGAATGCGTTTGTGGGAGGAGTGGCGCTGTCATTGGCGGTCATCCCGATCATCTTCACCATTTCCGAAGATGCGATCTCTGCCGTTCCGAAAACGATGACCGAAGCGTCGCTGGCGCTCGGTGCGACACGATGGCAAACGGCGCTGAAGGTTATCCTTCCCGCCGCCACGCCGGGAATTTTCGCCGCCGTTCTGCTTGGCGTGGGCCGCGCTTTCGGCGAGACGATGATCGTACTGATGGCGACCGGGAATGCGGCGCTGGTCTCGGCAATACCGTTTGAGCCGGTGCGGACGATGTCCGCCACGATCGGAGCGGAAATGGCGGAAGTGGTGTTCGGCGAAACACACTATCACGTCCTCTTCTTGATCGGTTCGATTCTCTTCCTCTTTACGTTCACCCTGAACGCGGTGGCAGAAGTGTTCGTCCGGCAGCGATTGATGAAGAAGTTCCGGGGAAATTGATATATTCACCGCGGAGAACGCAGAGAACGCCGAGTATATAAAGAACAATGAAATCAACAAAACGAAATATTTACGGAACATTGGCCTACGCCATTCCCGCCGCGTCCGCTCTGGTGATTGTCGCGGTGGTGTTTATCGTGATGGGAAATATCGTGCTGGGGGGATGGAGCAGCCTCACGTGGGACTTCCTGCTCGGATCACCGGAAGAAGGGATGACCAAAGGGGGGATCTTTCCCGCCATCTTCGGTACGTTCCTGCTGGTGGTGATCATGTCGATCGCCGGTGTTCCGGTGGGAACATTGACGGCGATTTATCTCAGCGAATATGCCAGTCAACGATCCGTATTCGCCCGGCTCATCCGTTTCGCCGTCAACACGCTCGCGGGCGTGCCGGCGATCGTGTTCGGACTGTTCGGACTCGGATTTTTCATACAATTCGTCGGCACATCGGTCGATGCGGCGTTGTACGACGATGGACTGCTCCACTGGGGCCAGCCGAACATCTTGTGGGCAAGTTTGACCATGGCATTGCTCACGCTGCCGGTGGTGATCGTTTCGGTGGAAGAAGCGATCAAAACCGTGCCGCGCGAACTGCGCGAAGCATCGCTGGCGCTCGGAGCAACCAAATGGCAGACGATCCGCAAAGTGGTGGTGCCGAACTCCATCACCGGCATGCTCACCGGCGGTATCCTCGCCGTGAGCCGCGGCGCCGGCGAAGTGGCGCCGATCCTCTTCACTGGAGCGGCCTATTTTTTACCGCATCTGCCGGACAGCCTATCCGATCAATTTATGGAACTGGGTTATCATATCTATATCATGGCGACACAATCCCCGGATGTGGAAGCGACGCGGGGAATTCAATACGCGACGACACTCGTGCTGCTGATTCTTACGTTTGCGCTCAACTTTTCCGCCATCTTTTTGCGGTACCGATTGCGGAAAAGAATCGTGACGTAAATATTTCTCACGCAAAGAAGCAAAAAAAAACAATATGTATTCACACTCCTATTCAACGCTGCAGCCGGCGGAAGTCCGGTTAAAGACCGAAGGCTTGAACATTTATTACGGCACAAAACAGGCCATCAAAAATGTGCACCTCGACATCTTCACGCACCGCGTTACCGCATTGATCGGCCCTTCCGGCTGCGGGAAGTCGACCTACCTTCGTTCGTTAAACCGGATGAACGATCTGATCGAAAACGCCCGGGTGGAAGGGAAAGTGCTGCTGGACGGCGTGAATATTTACGAAAAGAGCGTGGATGTGGTGGAGCTGCGCAAAAAAGTCGGAATGATTTTCCAAAAATCGAATCCGTTCCCCAAATCGATCTTTGAAAACGTGGCGTACGGGCCGCGCATCAACGGCATGAACGACCGCAAAAAACTGGAAGAGATCGTCGAACGGTCCCTCCGGCAGGCGGCGCTGTGGGACGAGGTGAAGGACGATTTGGCAAAAAGCGGTTTGTCGTTGTCGGGCGGACAGCAGCAGCGCCTCTGCATTGCCCGGGCGCTGGCGGTCGATCCGGAAATTTTATTGATGGACGAGCCGGCGAGCGCGTTGGATCCGATTGCCACGGCAAAAATCGAAGAGCTTATCTACGAATTAAAGAACACGTACACCATCGTTATCGTCACGCACAATATGCAGCAAGCGGCCCGCGTGAGCGATTTTACCGCGTTCTTTTATCTGGGGGAATTGATCGAATTCGACGAGACAAAAAAGATCTTCACCGTGCCGGGAAAAAAGCAGACGGAAGATTACATTACGGGGCGGTTCGGTTAAACCTTCACCACGGAGACACAGAGACACAGGATTATTTTTTTCTCCGTGACTCTGTGTCTCTGTGGTACAACAAAAGGATCATTCTATGGAACGGCATTTTCAACGCGATCTGGAAACTTTAAAATCGAACGTCATCAAGATGGGCAGCCTCGTCGAACAAAACCTGTTCGATGCGATGGATGCCGTGTTGAAGAACGACTCCACGCTCGCATCGCGGGTGATTGCGGCGGACGGCAAGGTGAACCAGTTTGAGATTGAGATCGACAACGGCGTCGTGGATCTTCTGGCGCTGCAGCAGCCGGTGGCGAGCGACCTCCGGCTGATCCTGGCGATTCAAAAGATCAATAACGACTTGGAGCGGATCGGTGACCACGCCGTTAACATCGCCGAGTCGGCGTTCCGATTGGTGGAAACGCCGCAGGACGAACCGTTGTTGGAGATTCCGAACATGGCGAAAATCGCCAAAGAGATGTTTCAGCAGGCGCTCGACAGTTTTATTCACCTGAATGCGCAGCTGGCGCAGAGCGTTCTGGAAAGCGACGACCGGATCGACACACTCAACCGCGCGATGAATGCCCATGTGATCAAATTGATCAAAAAGGATCAAAAAAGTCTCGAAGGGGGATTGGAGTTGCTGCGCATCAGCCGGAATTTGGAGCGGGTGGCGGATCTGACGACGAACATCGCCGAAGAGGTGATCTTCCACACGCAGGCGCGCGTGGTGAAACATCACGCGGGAGAAAAGTAAAGAGCGGGACTCACACACAGCCACGAACGAGCAGAAAAGAGAAACTTATTGTTGTTTTGGGTGTGTGTACATTGTTATCCCGAACAAGAGAGCAAATAACGTATACATCCCCGCAACCGCCCACACGACCGCACTCTGGTCTGCCGAAATACCTTTCATCAATGCCAACGCTCCGACGGTAAAATGGGTCACGTTGCCGATGACGATCGGCCGACCGTAAATGCCGCCGAGCAGCATCTCTCGTGCCGTCCAATTCACCATTCCGAATCCGAACAGTAACGCTCCAAGCAGTTGAAGAACAAGCGTCATCGCCGGAATCGGCTGGTGGTGAAGAAGCAACAAAATTTCCTGCGGTAAAAATGTGAGCGTTATCCCGGCGCCGCCGGTCACCACCGCGGATGATATCATCACGAATCGCGTGTTCATTTGTCGGAATTACCCCCGTAATATTTTTTCCATCGTTTTCCCCTTCGCCAGCTCATCGACGAGTTTGTCCATGTAACGGATTTTCCGCATCAGCGGATCTTCGATTTCTTCAATGCGGTATCCGCAAATCACGCCGGTGATCTTCACTGCGTTCGGATTCATCCGCGGCGCTTCGGCAAAAAAAGTCCGAAGATCGTTCTTCTGGTTGATTTGCTGCTGCAGTGTTTTTTTATCGTAACCGGTCAACCAGCAGATGACGGTGTCGACTTCCGCTTTTGTGCGCCCTTTTTTCTCCGCTTTTTGAATATACAGCGGATAAATTCCGGCAAAGGGCATGGCAAACACTCTGGAGTTATCGGATTTCATCGGTGATATTTTCGGCAACAGATTGAGTTGGTGACGGCAACGGTTATCGGGCGTTCGGATCGTTTTGAAAAATGCCGTGAATATTTCCGTCCGGATCTTTGAAATAAGCCAGCCAGCCGACACCCGGAACGGGCATTTTCGGAACAACAATTGTTCCGCCCGCTTGTTCAATCCGCCGTATGGCATCGTCGATCTTTTCTACGTGGATGGAATTGACGACCGGCTGACGGGGATCCTTTTTTTTCATCACCCCGCCGTTAATGCCCGGTGATTGTTCATTTCCCGTGACGGCGGACCAATAGTCTTCGGTTCCGAACCGTTGGAAGGTCCAGCCGAACACCGTTTCAAAAAACTTTATTGTTTTTTCCGGATCATCGCATGGAATTTCAAAATGAACGACGCGGTTGTTCATTATTTTTTCCTTTCGGTGCTCGGGATCAATGGGAACGGCGAAACTCCGGGATTACAGTACTTCTTCGAATTCTCCCGCACTTTTGTTCTTGCGGACATTATCCCACGGAAAATACCGGCCGTTCATGGAAATATAGACGCCGTTCGGGAGTGTCTGCACAAAAGCAAGGGCACTGCCGAGATTGAAGAGCCCGTCCGAACTGCCGAATTTGTACGGCACCATGGCACCGGTGAGGACGATCGTTTTATTGGTGATGCGGGGAGCGAGATACCGCGCCGTTTCGACCATGGTATCCGTACCGTGGGTAATGACGATCTTATCGCACGCCGCTGCCGCGCAATGCAACGCAATGGTTTCACGGTGCGCGTCGGTCATCTCCAGACTGTCGATCATCATCAGTGTCTCCACGGTGACGTCGATGCGGGAACGACCGAGCGACAGCATTTCGGAAAGATGGGTATCCTTAAAAAAAAGCGTGCCGTTCAATTCATTGTATTCTTTATCGAACGTTCCGCCGGTGACGAGGATTTTGATGGCCATGGGGGTACGGTTTAAACCACAGATGCACAGATGGATGGAAAATATTGCGTCAATGTAAGCCGAGATGGAGAGAATATCAACAGCGGGAATGAACACCGCTGGTGATTCCATCGATGCCAGTTTTAACGGACGATCTTTAATTCTTTTCCGTCCAGCGGACAGAACTTGTTCCGGAATTCGTATGTCCGCGTGCACTCGGGACAATGTTTCACGAGGGAGGGGAACACTTCTTTGGATTTTTTCCCCAGCCAAGATTCCCGGAATTCGGCGATCGCCGGTGTCACCGCTTTTCCCGCTTTTTCAAAAGTGACCACTTCCCATTTCGGATTTTCGGCGAGTGTGACCGACAATTTCCGCACTTCACCCCGCTGCAGGCATTCCACAACAATCACCTCGCCGGGTTTCCGCTTCGACAGGATGGAATCGATATCCCCGGCGGCGCCGATCTTTTTTCCGTCGAGCAGGAGAATTTTATCACCGCGGTCGAGCCCCGCCACATAAGCCGGCGAACCGACGGCGGTCCCGCCGGAAAGAATCGCCTCGCCCCCCTCGAACCGGAGCGGAAGATTTCCCAGCCACACCTTTCCGGCGGCGGCCTTTCTCATTTCAAAACCGGCGGCGGCCAGCAGGGAAACATACGGCACGAATTCTTTTCCGGTGATATACCGTGAAAAAAAGTTTTCCGCGAAGGTGTGATCGTTCACCACCGTTCCCACGGCAGCCCGGACATCCTCCATTGTGTACGGTTTTTCCGGAACTCCGTGCCGTTCTTTCAAGGTCCGCATCACATCGTCGAGCGACCGACCGGGAAACCGCGTGCGGATCGTCAGGTCGAGTCCGAGTCCGATCGTTTCGCCGAACGAATAGTAGGAGATGTACGTATTGGAAGTATTGGTCACATCGACAGACGTAGCGGCATCGGCGAACGGTGCATACCGGCTCATATCGGCGGCGGAAAAATATTTCGAACCCGGTGCATTGAGTACGAAATTCAGATTTCCGGAAATGGCCGCGGCATAGTCCTCCACGGAACTGATCTGCGCCCGGTGTACCAGCACCGGCGTATAATAATTTGTGAATCCTTCGGCCAGCCACAATTCGGCGGAGATGTTCGCCGCTTCGAAATTGAACGGTTCCAAAGAGGCCGGCCGGATCCGCTCCACGTTCCACGTGTGGAAATATTCATGCACCATCGTGTTCAGCAGGCGAACGGCGCTTTTTTCGAGCGTGGCGGTGGAGGTGATGACGGTGGAGTTGCGGTGTTCCATTCCGTCGCCGCTGGCGAACGGGTGGAAGTCGCACAGAAAAAGATAGTGTCCGTTGTCGAACAGCGGATGAGATCCCCACATCGCTTCCGTTTCACTCACGACCGATCGCGTCATCTCCGCGAATTTTTCGAGATACACCGAACTGTCGGGACCGTGCAAGACGACGGAAAAGGTCTGCTCTTTCCCGCCGGTTGCGACGTTCCATCGCGCGGTCCGATGGTCGCTCAACTCGGCCGGCGAATCCATCAGATATTGAAAATTCGGTGCGGTGAAGACCGACGGATCGGAGGTCGGAAAAAGCTGTGTGGCGATCTTCCACTTGCTATCCAGAGGAACGCGAAACGTAATCTTTACCGGACGGTCGTGAAATCCCCGTGCCCAGAGATATGTTGCGGGCGCGTTCAAATGGGCATGTGTCCGGTCGATACCAAGATACGTACCGTCCACACGGTCCCCGAAGATGGTATAGGTGACAATAACGGTGCCGTCGTGGCCGGCGATGTTCCATTGGGAAGGATCGGGCCGCGTGAATTCGAGCGGCCTCTTTTTCCCGTCCGTAACCCGCACATTATAGACATTTTTGGCGAACTCATGAAGGGCATATCGCCCGGGTGACGAGCGGCTCATCCGTGCTTCCAGTACCGGCTGACGGATATTCGTCCACGTCACGGTCACTTCTGCTTCGTGATGAACGGCATTATCGAATGTCAGCAGATATTCCACGGTTTGCGAAAATAACGGCGAAAAGAGGAGAAGGAGCAGAAGAAGTGATCTCATGAAAGGGAACAATATTGATGAAGAAAAAACCGCCGAACCGACGGCGGCCGGACGAAGTAAACCTACGCAAAATATGGAAAACTCCAAAGCCCGAATTGCTTCGGGCTTTGAGGGTAGTTCCGGATTGATACGGCCTCGAACGGCGGAGTGTTACCGGTATCCTTCCTGCCGCTCATTCGCCTTGGCATCCCACACCGGAAGAACGTTCGATCGCCATGCCGCTTTATCGGATTCCAGTTTTTTCATTTCCAATCCGATGTACGCCTGCGCTTTTTCTTTGGTGGAAAGGTCCGGCAGCATGACAACGGGTGAAGCGTTGTGTTTGATAAGCACGTGAGTGATGAACCGGCGTGCTTCTTCCGCTTTTTGGATCGATGTGCCGAGCACGCGGGCTGCCTCCAGCGGGGAATGGAATCCGACGCCGTTCGCCGCGCTGACCCAATCCCATCGCCATTGCGCGTGCCGGATCAATCGCAGGGCCGGCACCAGTTCCGCGGAATCGGCTCCGGCTTTGTAAGCGGCCGCCGCTTCGATATGGGCCGCCACCAGCGAACGTTCCGCCAGCATCTTCAGCTCCGTCACTTTATCCTGACGATCGTTCACATTTTTGATAAGCGTCTGTTCGCTTTCGCGGTGACACACCTGGCACGACTGCGAGATATTTTCGAGCGGTGACCCGATTTTGTGATTGGTGAACTTCACCCCTCCTTCGTTTTTGTACGGCATGTGGCAGTCGGCGCAAGAAACTCCCCGTTCCGCATGAATGCCGGTCCGGTACAATTCATAATCAGGATGCTGCGCCTTCAGGATCGGCGCTTTGGAAAGTTTGTGGACAAAATCGATGTGACCCACTTCGTCATAATACTCTTCCATCTGATCAGCGGAAAATCCTTTATCCCACGGAAACGTCAGATATTTTTCGGTCTTTCCTTTGAAATAATACTCCACATGACATTGAGCGCAGACAAGCGAACGCATTTCCTGCCGCGTGGCGGTGTTGATCTCTTTTCCCTGCCGCGCCCACGCTTCCGCGAGGGCCGGACGAGTGATCCGCAGGTTCATTGATTTCGGATCGTGGCAATCCTGACAGCCGATGTTGTTCACCACTTCATGTCCGAGCGAATCCCACGTCCCTTTATAGAATTGCGCCGGACCCATCTTGTTCATCAAACGCGGAACATCGGTGCTTTTGCAGCTCCAGCAGGTGGCCGGCTGCGGAACGCCGGTACGCAGGGTATGGCGAATGTCGTTGATCGCATAATAATGTCCGCGCGCTTGATTGTAGTCGCGGGAAAAGGCATAGCCGGCCCAGAGAACCACGTTCAACGGATCTTCTTCCAGCAGATCGCGGTGTTTGTTGCCGCCGTATTTGCTCACGAAGGTCGTTTCCATCGTCTGTTTGTACGTTTCGAATTCACGGGGAAAATTCTCTCCCCATATCTCGTTCCGCGGTTCCCAGTCGGCGATCGGCTTCACGAGTTGATATTGCATCATTGCTTCCGTCCGCCGCTCCATAATCGACGCGCCGAGCCAGCCGACCAGGAATACGACGACCACGGTGCCGCCGAACAGTACCCAGGCCACCCATGGTTTTTTTTCGATCAATTCTGTGATCTTCATAGTATTCTCCTTATAAAAATCGCTTCAGTCGTTGATGTGCGGAGCAGAAAAGTCGATGAGAGAACGGTGAAATTTTTCTCACCGATGTTGCTGCTCAGGGATATTATTTTTTCTCCAAATACTTTTTCATCCACGTGGGAGTGACCTCGGACGGAATCGGCACACGGGCATACGGTACGGAGGCGAGACTGTTCACCCGGCCGTGCGGAGTTTCCCGATGACATTCCCAGCACAATTTGCCGCCGCCGTGTTTTTGTACATCCAGCGTCACCAGTTTTTCCTTCACGTTCTGGCTGAGATGGGAATGGCACCGGATGCAATTCTGTTGAACGACCGCCGTGCCGGCGTCGTGAATACGAATCACCTGCGGCTCCAAACGGAACGTGAACATGAATGAATGACGCGTTCCATCCATCGCTTTGAAAAGATATTTGTTGAACGGATTGTCTTGCGGCACATGACAGTCGTTGCACACGGCCACGCGGGCGTGGCTGCTCCGTTCCCAGGTGGCGAATTGCGGAGCCATGACATGGCAGTTCATGCAAGCGCGCGGATTGTCCGAAAGGTATGACGTGGCATTTCCCACATACAACGTCAGGCCGCCGATCCCCATCAGCGCACCGACCGCGACAACGACCGGCAGCCGCCATTGGCGGGGAGGAACAATTGCGCGAATCAGCTGGAGGTGTAATTGTTTCATAGGCGGTGACGACGGGTATTGGACCCAATATGCACGGTGAAAAGGAAAAAGTAAAGATGTTTCGGACGTTGGACCGGCGACTCAGTCATTCGGACCGTACGACGGCACCGAACCTTGTGCGTGATTGTACAAGGGAGAATCGAGGCGTTGAAAACGAAATTGATATTCTTCCCGTGAAACGGAGTTATACCATTTTCCGGTCAACATCCCCAATCCGGTGATTGCAATAAAGACACCGACAATGAGCGTGCCGAACACGAACGGCGAAACAGTGGCAGATGATTTTCGGGAGCGGAGCACGAGCGTTTCCTTCACCGGACATTCTTCCACGCACCGCAGACAGCTCGTACATTCGTCGCTCCAGACCTGGCCGACCGAGTGTACGGAGATCCGCGACGGACACACCTTGGTGCAGAGTTCGCAATCGATGCACGACTCTTTCGCGCGGGTGATGCGGAATGGGGAGAAAAATCCGGCGATACCCAACAGCGCGCCGTACGGACAGAGGTACCGGCACCAAAAGTTTTTGATCACGACCGACAGCAACATCAATAGGATGATGGTCCACAACGCAAACGGCGTGATATCGGCAAAAAAAAGATACATTTTGATGTCCGCCACTTTGTTGTAGGGACTTCCGATGAAGATCTCCAGGTCCCGCACCGACATCGCACCGATGGCGGAGATAAAAAAGAAAAGGAGCAAATATTTCAACGAACGGAGAGGATAGTCGAGCCACCGCCAGAGATCGATATTCCGCTTGAATAACCGCTGTCCCAGCAGCCACAACGATTCGCTTAATGTGCCGATGGGACACATCCAGCTGCAGAACGATTTTTTCAGCACGACACTGAGCACGACGATGGCGATCAGGATAATGCTGCCGGCGGGATGAATGGTGTTCAACGCTCCGCTGGAGATCCAATGCATTATCCCCATCAATGCGCTGATCGGGAGAAACCCTTCCACCCCCGGAGGACGTTCACTGTATGATTCGACCCCGTTCGACATTCCCCATTGCATAAAAAGATAAAATTCGATGCCGATCCAAAGGCACAGCAGTGTAAATGCCAGCTGCACGGCGGACCGGAAATACTGCGTATCGTTCCGCAATCGATCCCGCTGCCGGATGTACCACGGCTGGGACGGATGTGCGGTGAATTTCCGCCGCCGCATTCCGGCGGGGATCTTCTTGACCACAGGGGGGAGAGGGATGCTTTCAGACCGATCGGTCCGATTATCGTGCGTACGTTCAATAACGGGGATGGTTTGATTCATGACGGAACTCGTTGGAATAAATACCGGCGGCGGTTGCCGCAGCGGCCGTGTCCCGAGACGGTTCGCCGGGACACGGACAATTGTTGGAATTGTAAAACGGCGTTACGCCGCCTTATAACCGCCCTTTTTGATCTCTTTCGCGACGTCCAAGATGTTCTTTTTGGAGAGTGCCGCAAAAAAATTCTCCTTGGTCGTCTTCCATTCGTTGTGCATGGGGCAGGGTGCATCGCCGTTGCATTCCGAATATCCGAGCACGCAGAGGTTCATGATGTCGCTGCCGTCCACCGCGATGACGATGTCCATCAACACGATTTCTTCGGCCGGTTTCGCCAGCCAAAATCCGCCGGAGACCCCTTTCATGGAGTGCAGAAGTCCTTTGTGCGACAATTTCTGAAAAATTTTTCCCAGGAAGTGGAACGGAATGCCGAGATGCGACGAAATCTCTTTGATCGTCGTCATCTCACCCGGTTTTTTTTGTGCCAGATAGATGATCGCTTGCAACGCGTATTCACACTGTCTGCTGAAGAATATTGACATAACAACCTCACATGTATGTTTGTAATGCTTTCATATAATTCGCCCGCTCGAACGACGACGGGTCCGCGACCGATCGGTGGCTCATACTGCCGCGCATTTGATTGAGGGAAGAATATTCGTGTTCCACCATCCACTGCTGCACGCCGGTCAGCACTTCACGGATTTTTTTCGGCCCGTGCCGCAGCAGTGCCGAACACATCATGGTCACATTGGCGCCGGCCATGATCAGTTTCACCACATCTTCGCCGTGGTGGACGCCGGTGGTGGCGGCAAGATCGGCGTTGATCTTTTTATAGAGGATCCCGATCCACCGGAGGGGCAGCCGGAGCGAATTGGAAGAACTCAACACCACGCCCGGCTCCACGGAGAGGGTGTCGAGATTGATGTCCGGCTGATAAAACCGGTTGAACAACACCAATCCGTTGATGCCGATCTTATCCAGCCGTTTGGCAATGTTGGAAAGGGAGGTGAAGAACGGGGAGAGTTTCACCGCCACCGGAATCGACACTTGATTGCGGACATCTTTCACGATGTCCAGATACGTTTGTTCGATATCGTCGCTGGACATGTTCGGATCGGTGGGAATGTAATACACGTTCAATTCCAGCGCATCGGCACCCGCTTGTTCGATCTGTTTCGCATAATCCACCCAGCCGCCGTCCGTCACCCCGTTGATGCTGCCGATAATCGGGATGCTCACCGCTTCCTTCAGTTTCCGGATGTGATTCAAATATTCGTCGGGTCCGCTGTGGTATTCGCCCGCTTCCGGAAAATACGAGGTCGCTTCGGCATAACTTTCCGCGTGATAGGTGAGATGATGATAGAGTTCTTTCGTTTCATGCCGGATCTGTTCCTCGAAGATGGAATAGAGCACCACGGCCGACGCACCGTAATCCTCCATCAGCCGCACGCTGCCGACCGTACGGGACATCGGCGACGCGGACGGGACAACGGGATTTTTAAGATTGAGTCCGAGATATTGTGTTGAGAGGTCCATAAAATTTTTCCGTTTTATTTATTTGTTCATCGTACCATTCGTTGTACACGAACGGCTTATGAAAGCAGGGAGGGTGACCGTCTCCTTTAAGATGACGGCCACGTCTCAACATATTCAGTGTCCATTCGTTGCTGCTGTCGGAGCAAAATTCATCGCTGCCAGCTGTTCGTAGAATCTCCATTTTTTGTGGACATCCTCTTGTGCTTCCCGCAGCAGCCGTTTTGCCTTTTCGGGATCCATCTTTGTCAACATTTTGTACCGGATCTCGTTGTACGCAAACTCTTCGAATTTTACTTTCGGCGGTTTGGAATCGAGCTGGAAGGGATTTTTCCCCTCTTTTGCCAGCGAAGGATTGTACCGGTAGAGCGGCCAATATCCGGAATCGACCGCCAACTTCTGCGCGTTCATCCCGAGCCGCATGTTGATGCCGTGCGCGATGCAATGGCTGTAGGCGATAATGAGGGACGGACCGTCGTACGCTTCCGCCACGAGGATCGCTTTCACCGTCTGCAGATCATTCGCACCCATCGCAATCTGTGCCACATACACGTTGCCATAACTCATCGCAATCAAACCGAGATCTTTTTTACCCGCCGGTTTTCCGCCCGCGGCGAACTTCGCCACGGCGCCGCGCGGCGTCGATTTGGACATTTGTCCGCCGGTGTTGGAATACACTTCCGTATCCAGCACGAGGATGTTCACGTTCTTTCCCGCGGCCATCACATGGTCCAGTCCGCCGAATCCGATATCGTACGCCCAGCCGTCTCCCCCCATGATCCACACGCTCTTTTTGACGAGCGTATCGGCGATGGGGAGAAGGTGTTTCGCTTCGGGAATGTGGATGCCGGCGAGAAGATGTTTCAGCTGTTCCACCCGTTCGCGCTGCAGAATGATCTCCGCTTCCGTCGATTGTGCAGCGGAGAGAATCTCGTTCACCAACCCTTCGTTCAACTGCGGGATCAGCCGGATCAACAACTCGCGGGCATATTCGGATTGTTTGTCCAAGGAGAGTCGGAATCCGAATCCGAATTCCGCATTATCTTCGAACAACGAATTGGACCAGGCCGGTCCGCGTCCGTCGTTGTTTTTTGTCCACGGCGTTGTGGGAAGATTTCCGCCGTAGATGGAAGAACATCCGGTGGCATTGGCAACGATTGTCCGGTCCCCGAACAGCTGGCTAACCAGCTTGACGTACGGCGTTTCGCCGCATCCGGTGCAGGCACCGGAGAATTCGAACAAGGGCTGCAGGAACTGCGATCCTTTGATTGTCTTGATGTCCACAATGCGGCGGTCTGCTTCGGGAATGGTGAGGAAATATTCCCAGTTCTTTTTTTCCTGTTCCCGCAGCGCCGGCTGCGGTTCCATGTTCAGCGCCTTGAACTTCGTCTCTTTTTTATTTTTGGCCGGACAGACTTCCACGCAAATGCCGCATCCGGTGCAATCTTCGGGCGCCACCTGGATCGTGTAGGCCTGTCCTTTGTATTCGTTCCCCTTGTACGCCATATGTTTGAACTGTTCCGGAGCACCGTCGGCCAGCGCGTTGTCGTACACTTTTATCCGGATGGTGGCGTGCGGACATACCAACGCACATTTCCCGCATTGAATGCACCATTCGGGATCCCACACCGGGATCTCCGACGCGATATTGCGTTTCTCCCACATCGTCGTGCCGACAGGGTACGTGCCATCAATTGGCAGTCGGCTGACAG